>DWWJ01000101.1 GCA_019119795.1 Candidatus Intestinimonas pullistercoris | reverse complement strand
CGCCACATTCTGAACTGGAAATATGGAGGCTAACGATGAAAAAGAAACCGATCCTGGAACGGCTCGGCGACTTCATGGAGGGGAAGGGCTTCTACATAGTCCTGTTCCTCTGCGTCGCCGCAATAGGAATCTCGGGCTATTATCTCTTTTCCTCTCTGGACCTGGGGGGCGGGGATGTCGCTGTGGCGGCGCCCACCCAGGTGGTGGTCACCCCCGCCCCCACCGTACAGGCGGTGAAGCCGTCGGTGAACCCGGCGCCCTCGCCCTCGGTGCGGCCGTCGGCCGCACCGGAGCCCTCCAGCACCCCCACCCCCACGCCGGAGGCCACGCCCGCGCCGGAGACCACACCTACGGTCTCCATCTTCGTCTGGCCCGTCCGGGGCCAGGTGGTGGCCGACTGGTCCCTGGAGGTGCTGGCCTATGACGAGACCATGGGGGACTGGCGCACCCACTCCGGCGTGGACATTGCCGCCCCGGTGGGGACCCAGGTGATGGCCGCCGCCGCCGGCACAGTGGCCAGCGTGGAGCAGGATGACCTCATGGGCACCACGGTGACCATCGCCCACGCCGAGGGGCTGACGAGCATTTACGCCAACCTGGGGGAGGTCCCCACGGTGGAGGCCGGGGACCATGTGAACGCCGGGGACATCATCGGCGCCATCGGCACCACCGCCGTGGCCGAGAGCGCCCGGGCCCCCCATCTCCACTTTGAAATGGAGCTGGATGGGAACAGTGTGGACCCGGTCAGTTACCTGCCAGAGCAGTAAGGACCGCTTTTCTCCCCACGATCAAACCGCGAAAAAGCAGATCAGGGCGCCGGAGCATGCTCCGGCGCCCTGATCTTGCTTATTTGGTGTAGTTGTCGAAGTAGCCCTGGACCAGGACGATGGGGGTGCCCTTGTCTCCGCTGCCGGAGGTGAGGTCGCACAGGGAGCCGATGAGGTCGGTGAGGCGCCGGGGCGTGGTGCCCTGGGACACCATCTGGCCCACCAGGTCGGCGTCCTTGTGGCGGATATAGTCGGAAATGGCCTCCTTCAGGGCGTCTCCGGAGAGGTGGGCAAACTCGTTGTCCGCCAGATACTTGAGCTTGACCTCGTTGGGCTGGCCCTCCAGCCCGGCCGTGTAGGCGGGGGAGACCACCGGGTCGGCCAGCTCCCAGATCTTGCCCACCGGGTCCTTGAAGGCGCCGTCGCCGTAGACCATGGCCTCCACATGCTTGCCGGTCCTGGCCTCCAGCTCCTTCTGGATGCGCTCTACCACGGGCTGGCAGTCCCGGGGGAAGAGCTTGATCTTGTCCTCGGTGGCCTTGTTACTGCCCAGAAGGCCGTACTTCTCATTGTAGCCGCTGCCGTCCACCGGGGCGGTCATCAGCTCGTCCAGGCCCAGCACCAGCTCGGCCCCGGCCTTTTTCAGCAGGCGCTTGGACCGCTCCCGGGTGTGGATGTCGCAGCAGAGAATGTGCTTGGTGTAGTCCAGGATGGCCCGGCAGTCGTTGGCCAGGACCACCTCCACCTCACAGCCGCAGCTCTGGATGACTTCCTTGTAGTAGGCGATATAGTCCACGCCGGTGAAGACATGCTTGTGGTAGCCGAAGAGGGAGCGGAACTTCTCCTCGGTGAGGACATCCTTGTAGGGGTCCACGCCCTTCTCGTCCACCAGGTCCAGGTCCACCAGGTGGTTGCCCACCTCGTCGGAGGGATAGCTGAGCATGAGGACGATCTTCTTGGCGCCGGTGGCAATGCCCCGTAGGCAGATGGCAAAGCGGTTCCGGCTGAGAATGGGGAAGACCACGCCCACCGTGTGTTCACCAAACTTGGAGCGCACATCGGCGGCGATCTGGTCCACGGTGGCATAATTGCCCTGGGCCCGGGCCACCACGGCCTCGGTGACGGCGACGACGTCCTGGTCCCGCAGGGTAAAGCCGTCGCTCTCGGCCGCTGCCAGCACGCTGTCCACCACGATCTGGGCGATGTCGTCCCCCTCCCGAATGATGGGGGCCCGGATGCCCCTGGATACAGTACCGACTAATCTCTCCATGGTCTTTCCTCCGTTGATTCATATGAGCCCCGGTCCCAGCCGGGGACGCTTTTGCACAGCGCTCCTTATTATATACGCTTTTTCTCCGAATGAAAAGGGCTTTTAGAGAAAAAAGAGGAGGACTTTGGCAGAGAAAAAGCCCAGGAGGGCACAGCCGGGGAAGGTGAGGGCCCAGGTGAGGGCGATGGACCGGGCCGTTGCCCAGCCGGCGCGGCCCCCGGCAGAGCCCACCCCCAGCATGGCGGCGGTCTTGGCGTGGGTGGTGGAGACCGGGAGCCCCAGCAGGGTGCACAGCAGGAGGCAGGCGCCGCCGGCCACATCGGCCCGGCAGCCCTGCCTGGGGTCCAGGGAGACCATATCCCGCCCCACCCTGTCGATGATGCGCCGGCCGCCCAGGCAGGTGCCCAGGGCCATGGTGAGGGCGCACAGGACCAGGAGCCAGAGGGGTACGGCCAGGGCTCCGCTCTCCTGCCGGCCCTGGGCCAGGGCCGTCCCCAGGAGAAAGACCCCCAGGAATTTCTGCCCGTCCTGGGCCCCGTGGAGGAAGGCCATGGCGGCGGCGGCGGCGGTCTGGGCCCGGCGGTAGAAGGCCCTCCCCCGCCTGCGGGCCTTCACACCTCCCAATCCCTGCCCCAGCAGGAAGCCCAGCCCCACCGAGAGGAAAAGTCCCCACAGCACGCCGGCCCATACCCCCCAGTTGACACTGGAGAGCCCCCCGCCCAATGCCGCGGCAGCCCCTGTGAGGGCGGCCACCAGGGCGTGGCTCTCGCTGGTGGGGATGCCGAAGACCCAGGCTGCCGCCGACCACAGCACGATGGACAGCAGGGCGGCGCAGAGGGCGCACAGGGCGGCCCTGGGCTGGGGCCCGAAGTCGGCCAGGCCGTAGATGCTCTGGGCCACAGCGGGGCGGAAGGCGGCGGTCACCGCCGCCCCCAGGAGGTTGCACCCTGCCGCCAGGGCCACGGCGGCGCGGTAGCTGAGGGCTCCGGAGGAGACGGCCGTAGCGATGGCGTTAGGTGCGTCGGTCCAGCCGTTGACCAGGATGACCCCCAGGGTCAGCAGGACCACCAGCCGGAAGCCGGGGTCGGAGAGCTGGGCGAGAAACTCGGAAAAGGACAGCGCGGACACCCCCTTCCCTCCCAATGTACGGGGACAGGGCCGGAGATATGCGCCGGGCGCCCCGCGGCGGGGTGCCGAAGCTCCGAAAAAGGGCCGTTCTCCCTCCCCTCTCCCCTTCTCTCCCCGGGCCCGGGCCCATCGGTCTCCTCCCCCTTGCCCCACCGGACGGTTTATGGTATGATAGACCCTGCCAATCACAGGAATCGGAGGAAGACCGTGAACATCGGAACTGTCACCGTTGACTCCAGGCTGGTGCTGGCCCCCATGGCGGGGGTCACTGACCTGGGGTTTCGCACCATCTGCCGGGAGCTGGGGGCCGGCTACACCATCACCGAGATGGTCAGCGCCAAGGCCCTGTGCTATCAGGATAAAAAATCCATCCCCCTGCTGAAGCTGGGGGAGGAGGAGCACCCCGCCGCCGCCCAGATCTTCGGCTCTGACCCGGTGTGCATGGAGGAGGCCGCCGCCATCGCCGGAGAGGTCTCCGGGGCGGAGGTCATCGACATCAACATGGGCTGTCCCGTCCCCAAGGTGGCCAATTCCGGGGACGGCTCCGGCCTCATGCGGACGCCGGAGCTGGCCGTGAAGGTGGCCGAGGCGGTGATCCGGGGGGCCGGGGGCCGGCCTGTCACCGTCAAGATGCGCCTGGGCTGGGACAAGGGCTCCATCAACTGCGTGGAGCTCTCCCAGGCCCTGGAGGCCGTGGGGGTGGCCGCCATCGCCGTCCACGGCAGGACCCGGAGCCAGCAGTACGCCGGCACCGCCAACTTGGACCTCATCCGGGAGGTAAAAAATGCCCTCCACATCCCGGTCCTGGCCAACGGCGATGTCTTCGAGGGAAAGGACGCCCTGCGCATCCTCAAATATACCGGGGCCGACGCCGTGATGATCGGCCGGGGGTGCTTCGGCAACCCCTGGCTCTTCCAGCAGGCCCAGGCCGCCCTGGAGGGCGGGGACATCCCGCCCCTGCCGCCTCTGGCGGAGCGGTGCGACACCGCCATGCGGCAGTTTGCCATCAACGCCGCCCACAAGGGGGAGAAGATCGCCTGCCTGGAGGCCCGGAAGCAGTACTGCTGGTACTTGAAGGGGGTCCCCTACGCGGGCTATTGGAAGGAGCAGATCTGCCATGTGGAGACCATGGCCGACCTAGAGCGGATCAACGCCGGCATCAAGCGGGACCTGAAGTAGAGGCCGCGCGCGCCGCGGCAGAAAAGGCAGGTGAAGAAGAGCCTTGACGGAACAGGAGCTGGTCCAGCGGGCCAGGAAAGGCGACGAGCTGGCCTTTGAGCAGCTGGTCACGGACAACGAAAAACGCATCTATAACCTGTGCTGCCGCCTCACCGGGAACCCGGACGACGGGGCGGAGCTGGCCCAGGAGGCTTTTCTCAACGCATGGCGGGGCCTGGAGAAGTTCCACGGGGAGAGCTCCTTTGCCACCTGGCTCTACCGCCTGACCTCCAACGTCTGCATCGACTTTCTCCGGAAAGAGAAGCGGCGGCGCAGCCTCTCCATGACCCTCTCCCTGGACGACGAGGAGGAGGGGCGGCAGGCCGAGCTCCCCGACCAGCGGTTCGCCCCGGAGGAGCGCCTGGAGCAGGCGGAAAACCGCCGGGCCATCGCCCAGGCCCTGGAGGAGGTCTCTCCGGAACACCGGCAGGTGCTGGTGATGCGGGAGATCAACGGCCTGAGCTACGCCGAGATCGGACAGGTCCTGGGCCTGGAGGAGGGGACGGTAAAGTCCCGCATCGCCCGGGCCCGGGCCGCCCTGCGAAAGAGATTGCTGGAGCAGGGGAACTTTTTCGGCGGGCCTTCGTCTACAAAGTAAACGAGCACGAAAGCAAGGAGGAGGTGACCCGCGTGTGTGACTGTGAAAGAGCCCTGGAGCTCATCAGCCTGGACCTGGACGGGGCTCTGACGCCCCAGGAGCGCCAGGAGCTGGAGGCCCATCTCTCGGCCTGCCCCGACTGCGCCGCTCTGGCCCGGGAGCTCGGCGAGCTCCACCAGTCCATGCGGTCACTGGAGGAGGATGTGCCGGAGGGCTTCCACCAGGCCGTCATGGACCGGGTCCACGCGGAGAAGGTTCTGCCCCTTCCCAGGAAGCGGTCCGACTCCGTCTCCTGGCGGCGCTGGGCCTCCCTGGCGGCTGTCTTTGCCGTGGTCCTGGTGGGGGCCGGGAGCCTGGGCAAGTCCTGGACCGGGGGCAGCAGCGGCACGGCCGTCACCGCCGGGGGAGCGGACCGGGCGATGGTGTCCCAGGAGGCGGCCCTTCCCCAGGAGACCCCCGCCGGCGGGGCGCCGGAGCTGAGCCTCTACGGCGTCCAGGGGGAGAGTGCCCCCACTACTCGGGAGGCAGAGGAAAAGGTCTCTATGAATGCGGAGGCGGACGCCGCCTCGGAGAGCCCCCTCCCCACGGTGGGGCCCGCCCTGATGGAAGCCGCTCCCACCGACGCCGGTCTCACAGAGGAGCAGCGGGATGCCCTTTCCGCCAGCTGCGCCGCCTGGCTCCAGAGCTCCGGCCTTGACCAGGCGGAGGCCATCGACACCAGCCTCCTCACCGTGGAGGCGGTCACCCAGGAGGACCTGGAGGCCGCCGTCTGCTCCGGAGAGGACCAGAGGGCCCTGCTGGATCTGAACGACTACCGGGTCACTCTGGGGGACCCCTCCGGCTCTGCCTACGCCCTCCTCCTCTGCGACAGCGACACCCTGGAGGTCCTGGGCTATCTCCCTATCGAGTGAAGTTAAAGCAAAAGGCCGCCGTTTTCCCTTTTACAGCGGGAAAACGGCGGCTTTTTCTCGTATCTTGCGGGCCGGCCAAGGGCGGCCCCGCTCAAGCGCGGTCAGAGGCGCCATATCCAGGGGTTATGATCGGCTTTCCCTCCTGGTCCAGCAGCGGGGTAAGGCCCGCGCCATTTCCATTCCGCTGGAACATGTAATTCACGCCGGTCTCGGTATCCACCCAGATTTCGACGACAGCCACCATACCCTGACTATAAACCTTCTGAAAACGGTCCATATTGCTTTCCTCCCTATTTCGTACTCTTTTCCTCTTTCGCTGCACCCCGGTTCAGTCCCGGTCCACCGTCAGGCGGCCATCCCGGAGGGTGACCGTGTAGACCGCGCCGCCGGAGAAGTCCAGGTCCCAGTGTCCCTCCGCCAGCACCCGCCGGCCCCGCTGGTCCCAGACCCGCAGGGTCACTGGGCCGTCGTCCGGGTCCAGCAGAAAGCCCACTCCTTCCCCCGGGGCCATTGCGCTCCCGTCCGCGGAGCAGGTCGTGCGGGAGGCCCCCTCCTGTACCAGCTCCACCTGTCCCACGGCGCTGTCGCTGTTTTCGAAGACCAGGTTGCACTCCGCACCGCTTTGGCAGCCCGCCAGCAGCAGCCCCACCACCAGGGCTAGGGCGGCGATCCCTTGCTGTCTCATGGCTCCCCCTCCCCCGGAACATACTCCAGGATGTCCCCGGGCTGACAGTCCAGGGCCTTGCAGATGGCCTCCAGGGTGGTGAACCGCACCGCCTTGGCATGGTTGTTTTTCAGGATGGAGAGATTGGCCAGGGTGATGTCCACCCGCTGAGAGAGCTCATTGAGGCTCATCTTCCGCCTGGCCATCATCACGTCCAGATTCACCACGATCGGCATGGTCCGCCCTCCTAGATCGTCAAGTCATTTTCCGCCTTCAGCTCCCCGGCCTGCCGGAAGAGGGCCGCCATCACCTGGCACAGCAGCCCCGCCATCAGGAAGACGGGCACGAAGAGGGCGTTGTAGGTCAGAAGAGGGGCCGGCGACTGGTAGTAGAACAGCCCCCACACCAGCCGCAGCAGGGCGGCGCAGGAGATCAGAAAGCAGCACAGCCCCGCCCGGCGCAGGCTGGCAGCGTTTCTGGGGGCAAAGGGCGTCCCCGCCAGGATGGTGTCCAGCACCTGCCGCCCCTGCCACAGGATAACGGCGGTACAGCAGCCGCAGAACAGGAGGAAGAGGGTCAGGACCACGTCATAGGCCCCGCTCCGCCACACCCAGACCCAGCTCATGACAAAGACCATCCATACCCGGGCCGGGAGCTCCAGCGCCGTCTCATAGGGCGTCAGTTCCAGCAGGGGGCCGAAGCCCTTCAACATGGCCAGTCCCGGCACCAGGAAGAGGGCCAGCAGGTTGCACCCAATGGTGATGGTGACCAGCACCTTCAGGACGCCCGCCAGCTTCTGTACCCCTGTCTTCTCCATAGAGCCACCCCTTTCTGTAGGGACAGTCTATCACAAGTTATATCGTTTGTCAATCTTATTTTATTGTTTTTCGATATTTTATGGAAGATGCTCCTGGTGGGCTCACCGCACGGCGATCTGCCCCAGCACCTGCCCAATGGCCCCGGTGATGACCAGGTCGGCACGGGCGTCCATGCCGGTGGCGCTCTTGTTGATGAGCACCAGCTTGTGCCCCTGGTAGTAGTCGATGAGCCCTGCCGCCGGATAGACCACAAGGGAGGTGCCGCCGATGATGAGGACATCCGCCTTCCGGATATAGTCCACCGCCCTGTAGAGGACGCCGCTGTCCAGGGACTCCTCATAGAGGACCACGTCGGGCTTGATGACCCCGCCGCAGGGACAGCGGGGGACCCCCTGGCTCCCGGCGATCTCCGAGGTGTCATAGGGCCTGCCGCATTTCTCGCAGAAATTCCGCAGGGTGGAGCCGTGGAGCTCCAGCACCTCCCTGCTCCCCGCCATCTGGTGGAGGCCGTCGATGTTCTGGGTGATGACCGCCTTGAGCTTCCCCGCCGCCTCCAGCTCGGCCAGCTTTTTATGGGCGGCGTTGGGCTGGGCTCCGGACACCAGGAGCTTCTTGCGGTAAAAGTCGAAAAATTCCTCCGGATGGCTCTGATAAAAGCTGTGGCTGAGCATCACCTCCGGGGGATAGTCGAACTGCTGGTGGTAGAGCCCGTCCACACTGCGAAAGTCCGGGATGCCCGACTCGGTACTCACGCCTGCTCCGCCGAAAAACACGATGTTGTCGCTGCCGTCGATCCAGCTCTGCAGCTGTTCCAGTGCCTGTTCCATAGGACCTTCCTCCTGTGTTTTCTTCTCCGCCGTGTACCGGCGCTCTGGTACCATCATACCCGTTCCGCCGCCAAAAAACAAGGAGAAATTTCCAGCCGCTGCCGGGAGTTTTCACTGGTTTCCACGAAATCCGCCCTCCCGATTTGGCCGAAAAGTAAAACCTGCGTAAATCACTTTACACAATCTTTACGAAAGTCGAAAAGACCGCTATAATGTAAGTTGGGTGGATAGGGCAATCGGGCTTTGATCCACCACCTCGGCCGGAAACGGCCCATCAAAGGGGAGGGGACCTTTTCGTGACGATCACGGACATCATCACCCTGGTGGGTGCCATCGCGACCTTTCTTTTCGGCATGTCTACCATGACCGACGGCCTGGAGAAGCTCTCCAGCGGCCGGCTGGAGGGCATCCTGGAGCGGCTGACCAGCAACGTCTGGAAGGGCGTCCTGTTGGGGGCCCTGGTCACCGGCCTCATCCAGAGCTCGGCGGCCACCACCGTCATGTGCGTGGGCTTTGTCAACGCCGGCATCATGCGCCTGGAGCAGACTGTGGGCATCATCATGGGGGCCAACATCGGCACCACCGTCACCGCCCAGCTCCTGCGCCTGGGGGACATCTCCTCGGACAACGTGTTTCTCGCCCTGCTCAAGCCCTCGGTCCTGGGGCCCCTGCTGGCCGCTGTGGGCGTGGTCCTCTACCTCTTCCTCAAGGGCGGCCGGCGGCGCATCGTGGGTCAGATCGCCTTGGGGCTTGGCATCCTCTTCATCGGCATGAACACCATGGAGCGGGCCGTCTCGGGCCTCCAGGACCTGCCTGAATTCCGCCAGCTCTTTTCCGCCTTCTCCAATCCCCTGCTGGGCATCCTGACGGGAGCCGCCGTCACCGCCCTCATCCAGAGCTCCTCCGCCTCCATGGGCATCCTCCAGGCGGTGAGCTCCACGGGGCTGGTCCGCTTCCACACCGCCATTCCCCTCATCATGGGGCAGAACATCGGCACCTGCATCACGGCCCTCCTCTCCTCCATCGGAGCCAGCCGGAATGCCAAGCGGACCGCCATGATCCACCTGCTGTTCAACGTCATCGGCACGGTCTTTTTCCTGGTCGTTCTCTACGCCGGCAACGCCCTTTTCCACTTCCCCTTCTGGGACGACGTGATGGACATGGGCTACATCGCCAACCTCCATCTGGCCTTCAATGTGGCCTGCACCCTCCTGCTGCTGCCCTTCCACAAGCTGCTGGTGAAGATCGTGGAGCGGCTGGTCCCCGGCGGAGACGACGAGGCCCCTGAGGTCAGCTTCCTGGACGAGCGGTTTCTCTCCTCCCCCTCCGTGGCCCTGGAGCAGGCCCGGTCCGCCGTCATCAACATGGGCGAGCGGGCCCAGGAGGACCTCAAGCTGGCGGTAGAGCTCCTCTCCGACTATGACGAGAAGAAGCTGGAGCGGCTCATGGAAAACGAGGCCGCCATCGACAAGCTGGAGAATACCCTGGACAGCTATCTGGTGAAGCTCACCGACCGGGCCCTCACCGACCCGGAGAGCGCCCTGGTCTCCGAGCTCCTCCATACCCTCACCAACTTCGAGCGCATCGGGGATTACGCCGTCAACGTCTCGGAGATCGCCTCCACCCTGCACCAGCGGGGCATCGGCTTTTCCGACACGGCCCGGAAGGAGGCCGATGCCCTGACCCGGGCGGTGGAGGACATTCTGGAGACCACCCTGGCCTGCTACCGGGACCGGGACCACGACCTGGCCCGCCATGTGGAGCCCCTGGAGGAGGTGGTGGACCTGATGGACGACGTCCTGAAAAACCGCCACATTGAGCGGCTGAAGGCCGGGACCTGCACCGTGGAGCTGGGCACCCAGTTCCTGGAGCTCCTCATCAATCTGGAGCGGATCTCCGACCACTGCTCCAATGTGGCCATGCTCATCGTCCGGCAGACCGCCCCCGCTGGGCAGCACCTGCCCGACACCCACACCTATCTCAAATACCTCCACTCCGGCGGCGACCAGGACTTCGACAAGCTCTTCGCCCAGTACCGGGACAAATACTTCGCCCCCATCCAGACCCTGTGAACCTGCAAAAAATGCCCGGACCTGTTTCCATCTGAGAAAACAGGTCCGGGCATTTTTTATGCCGGGCACCGGAAGCGGTCATTGGTGGTGAAGGCCGGATAGAGGTCCCGCAGGGCCAGCTCCTTCCGCATCACCCTGGCCCCCAGCTCCAGGAGGGTAAAGACATCGGCCGCCGCGCCGTCCACCGCCGTATCCCGGGCGATCTCCTCCAGGTGGGACCCGGGCTCGGTGAAATCCATGCTGACGAAAAGGAAGGCGTGGCGGGGAATGGCGTCCTGGTAGAGCTCCTGTCCGTGGTGGACGATGTACTCCTTCATCTTCCGCACATCTCCGGCAGGAAAGCTGTAGCGGTCGCTGGCCTTGGCGTCCAGGATCAGGCCGTAGGACCTGGGAGCCAGGGCGTCCCGGTATTTGGCCAGGCCGTCGGCCACCCGGCCATGCCCCTGGCCCAGGTCCACCACCTCATAGCCCAGGTGGGAGAAAAACTGGTTGACCGCCGCCTCAAAGCGGTCCGCGAAGCGGGCCCCGCTCCGGCCGTACCGGATCAGATCGTCCACCAGTCGGGGCGGCAGGGTATCCCAGTAGACCGCCACATAGTGCTCGATCTCCCGCTCCACACCGTCTACCCGCTGCCCTGGGGCGGGTTTTTCCGGCCGCACATCCAGCTTGAGCTTGTCCAGCAGCCGGAACTGGCCCTGCTCCTGGTCGATCCTCAGCCCCGCCTGCCGGAGGTTCAGGATGTCAAAGTCCACCGTCTCCCCGTCGGCCTCCAGCCCGGCCGCCTCCAGGGCCGCTGTCAGCTCCCCCCGGGAACGGCTGGCCGCCCCCGCCAGGGCCTCCAGCAGGGCCACCCGCCGCCGCTGGATCAGCCCGGCAAAAGAGTGGTGGGCCGAACAGAGCATCTCCTGGGGGACATACTTCACCGCCGATCTGACCTGATAGCGCAGCACCCGGTCCACCCCGTCCACGGGGCTGTACCGGGCCAGACTCTGACCGCTCAGCACCACGGAGGGTGCTCCCTGGACCCATCCCACCTGCATCAGCCAGCTCAGGATGGTGCGGGCCCACTTGTCGGCATCCCCCTCCATATTGTCGAAGCCCCTGCCGCTGGCGGCCGCATAGTCTGCCGTGTAATGGGTGAAGCCGGGGTCCCCCAGAAAGCCCAGTCCGCCTCCCACCTCATATTTGGAGAGGGGGCCCCTGCCCTCCAGCCGGGCCTCCTGGAGCAGGGAGAGGACCCGCACCACCGGGGGATTGGTGAGGAGCCCCTTCCGGAACAGCTCCTGCTCCTCCGGGCTCAGGGGCCTCCGCTTCCGGCCCTGCTCCTCCGCCCGCACGGCGGACTGGAGGGCGGTCCCCAGCTCCGTCAGGCGGTAGCCCTGCCGGGGCCGGTCCAGCTCCGCCATGCCGGTGGCGCAGACCGCCTTGATGCGGCACCGGGCGTCCCACGTCCATCTGCTGGGGAGATTTCCCCGGGCGGCCCGCTGGTCGCGGATGGCACGCATCAGCTCGTTGTGGCTCAACCCCTGGGCGGGGATCAGGTCTACCGTGTCCCGGACCGTAGAGAGGTTGGAGGAGTTCTGCACCCAGCCATAGTTGGCCATCAGGGTGCTCTTCCTGGTATAGGCGCCTGCCACCACAGGCTCACACCTCCTTCCGGAAGATCAGGATGTACTGGTGGATCTGGTTCATGACAAAGGAATAGGGGTAGCCGAAGGGGTAGAGGGACATGGCCTGGTCGTGCCAGATGCGCATCCCCCGGTACACCAGCCCCGGGATCTCCCCCAGCTCCCGGACGATGTCGGCGTGGAGCAGGTTGGGCGCCCCCGGCTGGGGCTGGAAATCCTTGCAGAAGATCACCATATAGCCCTTGGGCTTCAGCCGGGTAAAGCACTTGCCCATGATGTCCCGCAGGGCCTCGTAGAAATCCTCCAGGGCCATGTTGCCCAGGTCGCAGTCCTGGTCGGTATAGGGCATGGGCGAGGAGTCCTTATAGAGCTTTTTCCGCTGTCCGGTCCGCTCCTTGGCCATCATGTCGGAGTAAGGGGGATCGGCCACCACCAGGTCAAAGACGGTATCGGACACCTCCGGATGGGCCAGCAGGTTCCGGGCGTCATCGCGGAGCATGGTCATCTCCTGGATGTTCTCTTTTTCACATACCTTCCGGTAGGCGTCGATGTACTTCTGCTCCAGCTCCACGCCTACGGCCTCCCGGCCGCCGCCGGCCAGAGCCGCCCCCAGGAGGGTCCCCCCCACTCCGGCGAAGGGGTCCAGCACCTTCCCTCCGGACTTGGTAAAAAACTCAATGATCTCCTTGAGCAGAGCGGGTGGCTTGGGAGAGGGGTGTATCTTCCGATACTTGAGCCCTACGTTCTCCCGGGCCGTGGGACTGTAGCCCGTGATCCACACCGAGTTGGTGAAGTAGACCCACTCCTTCCCGGTAAGCTCGTTGAGCTTGTTTCGCGTATCATAGATGCCCCGCTCGCCCAGGTCCACGCCGTACTTCCCCGGCTGCTTCGGCTCCTCTTTTTTTGACATAGATAATGATCTCCTTCACGCTCTTTTGGCCGTTCTCCCCGCCGCTGTTGGACTTGTACCTCCGGTAGGGGCGGAAGAAGCACTCCACCTGGCCGCAGGCTGCCAGGGCCTGGCAGAGGGCCTGGTAGTCCATGATGCCGTCGGTGCTGTAGCTGATATAGATATGGGGGAACCGGGCCCGCTCCACCAGGTCCACCATGGCGGGCAGAGCCAGGTCCTTCCGGCAGAAGGGGGAGAGCTTCTCCTGGTAGGGCCGCCGGCCGGTGACTCCGTAGATGGCGGGCGCATCGTAGAGCACAGCGGTCTCCAGGATGTGGTAGTAGGGCGGATACTGCCGCCCGTTATAGGGGGGGTCCAGATAGAGCAGGTCCCCCTCCACCTGGCCGATCAGGTCCCGGATATCGGCGCAGTAGGCCTGGTTCTCCTGGTGGTTGTCCAGAAAGCTCACCGGCAGCAGCCGCAGGGGCTTGTACTTGCGCTGGTCGTCCCCCTTGAGGAAGGCCCCATAGGTGCCGGAGGTGTTGGAGACCTTGGTGATGGCATCCACCAGGGCGGCGGCCAGGAGGTAGTACATGTCCCCGTCGATCTGGTCCTCTGCCCTCCACTGCTGGAGGGTCAGGCAGATGGCGTCGATCTTTTTGGCGTTTTCCGCCGAAAAATAATTGCGCCGGAAACCCGACGCCGCGCCTCCCTCCAGGGTGTACTCCCGGTAAAAGAAGCCCTCGGCCCCCGGCAGGGCGTTGAGCCGCTCCAGGGCCTCTCCATAGGAGATGGGGCACTCCGGCGCCCGGTTCAGCTTCACCCGGGCCACCTGGAGGGCATAGGAAAACCAGAGGTAGTCGTTGGTGATCAGCCGGGCCCCCTGTGCCTTGAACCGCTCCGCCACGCAGGCTGTGCCCGCGAAGAGGTCGGCCGCCACGGCCCCCTCCAGGGACCCGTAGGTCTCCGTCACCGTATCTTGGATGAAGTCCAGCACCCTGGCTTTGGAGCCGATATATCTCATATGCCCCTCTCCTCTTGTCTCTCTTGGTCTATTTTATCATGAAAAAGGGGCAGCTTACAAGCCCGCTCCTCCGGTCCGGAAAAGTTTCGGCGCGGCTCTTCCCCCTCCGGGCCGCCCATGGCCGCCCGGAGCAGTTTTCTCATGGGTGACCGGTGGGCAAATCTGAACGGTATCCCGTGAGTTTCCTGACCCATCCTCTCTATCCGCAAAGCTCGTATAGGCAAGAAAAAACCGCAATCCCTTGGAAACAAAGGATTGCGGCTCTGGCGCAGAAGGGGGGATTCGAACCCCCGCACGGTTTTACCCGCCTACTCCCTTAGCAGGGGAGCCCCTTATAGCCACTTGGGTACTTCTGCATACAAAGAATAGTATATGCACTTTTCGCCCCGGCATGTAAACGATGCGCAAACATTTCCCCAGGGGAAAAAATGGCGGAGAGAGTGGGATTCGAACCCACGGCTCTTGCGAGTCACCGGTTTTCAAGACCGGCTCCTTAAACCACTCGGACATCTCTCCACGTCCCGAGCGCTGCCGCCTTACCAAACGCAAGTGATACTTTACCATATTTCCGCCCGCTTGTCAACTCTTTTCCAAGAAGCCTTTTTGGGTGACGGATCTCCGGAGGTCCCGGCAGGGATCTATCATGCAGGGTGCTGGAAAATCAGGCATTGCAACTGCCCCTCCTTTATGTTATAAGTAACCTGTTGACCGATGTAACACATAAGGAGAGAGGCTGCGCCGTGAAGATGAGCCGAGAAAAGCAAAAACGACTAGCCTATGTGGCCCGCCGTTACTATCTGGAGGGTCAGAGGCAGAGCGACATCGCCCGGGAGCTGAACATCTCCCGGCCCATGGTCAGCCGCCTGCTGTCCGAGGCCCGGGAGTCCGGCGTGGTGG
Organism: Candidatus Intestinimonas pullistercoris; assembly: GCA_019119795.1. Lineage (GTDB taxonomy): Bacteria > Bacillota > Clostridia > Oscillospirales > Oscillospiraceae > Intestinimonas > Intestinimonas pullistercoris. Next base: position 613 of record DWWJ01000101.1, on the reverse strand, counting down.
AAATCCGGATCCACGATCCCGAGACCAGGATGGCCGGCCTGCTGGAGCGGCTGCGCTTCTCCAGATCCATCCGGGGCGGAGTTCTGGTCGAGGATGGCGGGGACAACGACGCCACCAATGAGCGGCTCTCCCAGGGGGCCGTGGAGCTGCTGCAGCAGCTGGGCACCCGCCGCCTGGGCGTGGGCTGGGGCTACCTGATCGGCCAGCTGGTGAGCTGGTTGGAGGCCCACCCCCAGCCGGACAGTACCGTCACCGATATTTGCCCTCTGGTGGGCAACGCCAGCATCCCCGCCCGAAATTACCAGTCAAACGAAAATGTCCGGCTGATGGCCCAGCAGCTGGGCGCCACGCCCCATTTTCTCTACCTTCCGGCCCTGCCGGAGAGCATAGAGGAAAAGCAGCTGCTCTGCTCCACCGAAATTTACCGCCAGATCAGCCAGGAGTGGGAACAGCTCGACACCGCCCTGGTCAACATCGGGGATTACCCCTCCAGCCCCGATTTCGCCTCCCTGGTCCGGTACGGCAGCCTGCTCCAGCAGCAGCACGCCTGCGGCCGGATGCTGGTCTATTACTTCAACGAGGCCGGGACCGTCATCCAGTCGGAGCAGGACTT
>DWWJ01000002.1 GCA_019119795.1 Candidatus Intestinimonas pullistercoris | reverse complement strand
GGGTGACCACCACCATGGTCATGCCCTCCTGGGCCAGCTCCTTCATGACCTCCAGCACCTCGCCCACCATCTCGGGGTCCAGGGCGGAGGTGGGCTCGTCAAAGAGCATGAGCTTGGGCTTCATGGCCAGGGCCCGGACGATGGCGATGCGCTGCTTCTGGCCGCCGGAGAGCTGGGCGGGGTAGGCGTCGGCCTTCTCCTCCAGCCCCACCCGCCGGAGCAGGGCGGTGGCGGTGTCGTCGGCCTCGGCCTGGCTCATGAGCTTGGTCCGCACCGGGGCCAGGGTGATGTTCCGCCGGATGGTCATGTTGGGGAAGAGGTTGAAGTGCTGGAAGACCATGCCCATCTGCCGCCGGACGGCGTCGATGTCCACCTTAGGGTCGGTGATGACGGTGCCGTTGAAGGTGATGGTCCCGGCGCTGGGCTCCTCCAACAGGTTGAGGCAGCGCAGGAAGGTGGACTTGCCGGAGCCGGAGGGCCCGATGATGACCACCTTTTCTCCCTCCTGAATGTGCTCGCTGATGTCGTCCAGGACCAGGTGGGTCCCGAAGGATTTGCTCAGATGCTCAACGTCGATCACTCTGACGCAGCCTCCTTTCCAGCTTCCCCTGGAGCCAGGTGAAGATCAGCACCAGGATGAGGTACATGACGGCGGTGATGAGGTAGGGGTACATGGTCTCGTAGGTGCGGGTGATGATGGCCTGGGCAAAGTAGACGATCTCCTTGCCGCCCACCACGGAGATCAGAGAGGTGTCCTTGAGCAGGGTGATGAACTCGTTGCCCAGGGAGGGCAGGATGGCCTTGAAGGCCTGGGGGATGACGATGAACCGCATGGTGTCGAAGTAGTTCAGGCCCAGGGAGCGGCCGGCCTCCATCTGGCCGGGGTCCAGGGACATGAGGCCGCCCCGGATGATCTCGGCCACATAGGCCCCCGAGTTGATGCCCAGGGACAGGGCGCCGATCAGGGTCTTGTTCCGGTTGCTGGCGAAGATCACCAGCCCCATGATCAGCAGCTGCACCATCATGGGGGTGCCCCGGATGATGGTGACATAGACCTTGCAGATCAGGTTGGTGATCCCCAGCAGCGGGTTGTGCTGGCCCGGTCTCTGCTGGTCGTGGGCGGTGCGGATCATGGCCACCACCACGCCCAGCACCACGCCGATCAGCAGGGCCATCACCGTCACCTGGATCGTGGTGCCCAGGCCCTGGAAGTACTGCTTCCAGCGGTCGGCCTCGAACCAGGCCCGGTAGAAATTCATATAGGCCTCCTGCCAGAAGCCCGGGTCCTCCAGGGCGCCGAACGTCTCGTACAGCTGCGTAAAGAAGCCCATTGCGCGCTCCCCCTCTCATTGCGTATCAACAGGGCAGAAGGAGCGGCCGGGGCCGCTCCTTCTGCCGAAAGATCTTGATCTCTGCTTACTCGGCGGTGATGTACTTGTCGATGATGGACTGGACGGTGCCGTCGCTGATCAGCTCATTGAGGGCGGTGTTCAGGGCGTTCAGCAGGGCGGTGTTGCCGTCGTCCACGGCCAGGCAGTACTGCTCCTCCACCCAGTTGCCGGGCAGGATGGTCAGGCCGGCGTCGGCATTGGCGGCCACATACTCCTGAGCGGGAGCCTGGTCGATGATGACGGCGTCGATGGTGCCGTTGATGAGTTCCTGCACGGCGGTGGCGCCGTTATCATAGGCGATGACGTGGTCCTCGCCGTAGCCGCCGTTCTCGGGGGTGTCGGAGGCGTAGAGGTAACCGGTGGTGCCGCGCTGGGTGCCGATCATGTACTCGCCCAGGTTGTCCATGGTCACATCGGAGCCCTCCTTGACGATGACCACCTGGACGCCGGTGGCGTAGCTGTCAGAGAAGTCGACCACCTGGTCCCGCTCCTCGGAATAGCTCAGGCCGGCCAGCATCATGTCGGCGGCATTGTTCTGGACCGCCAGCAGGGCGGAGTCGAACTCCATGTCGTCGATGACCAGCTCCAGGCCCAGCTTGTCGGCCAGAGCGGCGGCGATCTCAATGTCGATGCCCTCGAAGCCGGTGCCGTTGAAGCCCTCGCCGTCGGCCACCATCTCATAGGGGGGGAACTGGGCGTTGGTGGACATGATGAGCTTGCCCTCTTCGATGGTGGTGAACTCGCCGTAATCGCCGGCGGGGGCAGTCTCGGCAGGGGTGGTCTCCGCCGGAGTGGTCTCGGCGGGGGTGGTGGTCTCAGGGGCGGGGGTCTCGGCGCTGCCGCCGGAGCAGGCGGCCAGCAGGCTGAAGCTCAGGGCGGCGCCCAGAGTCAGTGCAAGCACTTTTTTCATTTTCATATTCATTCTCTCCTCATACGGCCCAGTCTGGGCTGGTTGTCGCGTATGATTATACGACGACCCTCCGAAAGAATCAAGCCTTTTTCTGAATTTTTCGCAGATTTATGCAATTTGGATAGAATACAAATGAATATTTTCTGCCTCTGGGCATATCGCCTCAAAAGGGACCCTGCCCAGGGGGCGGGAGAAAAAGCTGTTTCCTATTTGGGGCGGGTATGTTAAAATAAAAGAGACAGGAATACCGACCGCCATTTTGCCGGTCCCGGGCCTCCCGGCCGGCGGCGTCACACGGCCCCCGCGGGGCCGCGGAAAGGGGAACGCTTATGTACCTGTTTGAGATCAGGGATACCCTCCAGGCCACGGTGCTCTGCGGCGAGGACCAGCTGGACCGGGAGGTCCGCTCCGCCTGCGCCAGCGACTTTATGAGCGACGTGCTGGCCTACGTCAAGGACCAGGGCCTCCTCCTCACCGGCATGGTCAACCCCCAGGTGGTGCGCACCGCCGAGATGATGGACATGAAGTGCATCGTCTTTGTCCGGGGCAAGGCGCCCGGGCCCGACATCGTGGAGCTGGCCCGGGAGCGGGATATCGTGGTGATGCGCTCCGAGCTGCGGATGTTCATCGCCTGCGGCCTGCTCTACAGCCGGGGACTGGCGGGGGAATGAGCCATGGGTGATTTGAAGCTGACCTATCAGGTGGACGGCGGAGACCTGCTCCAGGCGGGAGAGGCCTCCAGCAAGATGAAGATGACTCTCAAGAAGCTGGACCTCCCCCCAGAGGTCATCCGCAAGGCCTCCATCTGCATGTACGAGGGGGAGATCAACATGGTCATCCACGCCGACGGCGGCCATGTGGAGGTGGTGGTGGGCATGGACAGCATCACCATCCGCCTGGTGGACCAGGGCCCCGGCATCCCCGACGTGGACAAGGCCATGGAGGAGGGCTTCACCACGGCGGGCGATGTGGCCCGGGACCTGGGCTTCGGCGCCGGCATGGGCCTTCCCAACATGAAGCGGTACTCCGACGAAATGGAGATCGACACCACCGTGGGCGTGGGCACCACAGTGACCATGCGCATCAACATCGCCTGACTCCGGGCGGGAGCCTCTCCCGCCCCGGGCCGGCGCACTGGGGGGAAACGGGAACCATGATGAAGCACTCCGTCATATTGGAATACAAGCGCTGCCGGGGCTGCACCACCTGTATCAAGAACTGCCCCACCGAGGCCATCCGGGTCCGCAGCGGCAAGGCCGCCATCCTCAACGAGCGGTGCATCGACTGCGGAAAGTGCATTCAGGTGTGCCCCCACAAGGCGGTGAAGTCCATCAGCGACAGCCTGGAGAAGCTGGAGAAATACCAGTACCGGGTGGCCCTGCCCGACCCTGCCCTCTACGGGCAGTTCCAGCATCTGGACGATGTGGACATCGTCCTCAGCGGCCTGCTGGAGATCGGCTTCCAGAAGGTCTTCGAGACCGCCCGGGCCGCCGAGATCCTCTCCGACTACGCCCGGCGGACCATCCGCGCCGGCGGGGAGGGGCCGGTGCCCCAGATCTCCTCGGCCTGCCCTACCGTGATGCGGATGATCCGGATGCGCTTTCCCAAGCTCATCCCCAACATCGCCTCCACCATCACGCCGGTGGAGCTGGCCGCCATCCTGGCCCGCCGGGAGGCCGCCGCCGAGACCGGCCTGCCTCCGGAGGCCATCGGCGTCTTTTCCATCGTCCCCTGCTCCTCCCAGGTCACCGCCGCCCACGCCCCGGAATACCTCCAGCATCCGGTGCTGGACGGGGCCTTCTCCATCCGGGACGTCTACCTGCGGCTCCTGGGGCCTATGAAGGACCTGAAGGAGCGCCGCCCCCTGTCCTCGGCGGGCATCATGGGGGTGGGCTGGGCCTACTGCGGCGGCGAGTCGGCCGCCCGGCTGGGCCAGAGCTATCTGGCGGTGGACGGCATCGAGAACTGCATCCAGATGCTGGAGGAGATTGAGGACGGCCGCCTGCCGGAGGCCGACTTCATCGAGCTGCGGGCCTGTACCCAGGGCTGCGTGGGGGGCTGCTTCACGGTAGAGAATCCCTACGGCGCCCGGATGCGCATCAAGCACCTGATGCGGGGCCTGCCGGTGTCCCGGAACCGCTTCGACCTCCAGGGCCCCGACCGGGAGCTGGTGAAGGGGGACCGGGAGCTCCAGTACCTCCCCGCCCTGCGCCTGGACCAGGACCGGGGGGCGGCCATGGAGAAGCTCTTAAAGATCGATGAGATCTTCCACAGCCTGCCCGGCCTGGACTGCGGCTCCTGCGGGGCCCCCTCCTGCCACGCCCTGGCCGAGGACGTGGTCCTGGGCCGGGCCTCCCTGGAGGACTGCATCTTCAAGGTCCGGGAGCGGATGCAGTACATGGCCGGGGCCGGAGAGGCCGACGAATACCTGCCCGCCCCCTTCCGGCAGCGCAAGGAGCCGGAGCGCCGGAGCGGGGCCCATTCCAAGGAAGGAGGACACCGCCCTTGACTGTCAAAGAACTGGCCAACGTCATGGCCCTCCAGGAATTCTGCCTCCCGGAGCCCGGGCGAAGGGTCTCCGGCGGCTATGTGGGGGACCTGCTCTCCTGGGTCATGGGCCGGGCCAAGGCGGGGGACGCCTGGCTGACCATCATGTCCAACCAGAACGTGGCCGCTGTGGCCCTGATGACCGATGCGGCCTGCGTGGTCCTCACCGAGGGGGTGGTCCCCGACGAGGCCCTGCTCCGCCGGGCCCAGCAGCAGGGCATCAACCTCCTGGGGACCAAGCGGTCCTCCTTTGAGACCGCTGCCGCCCTGCGGAAGCTTTTGACGTAGCGGGGCCCCCATTCCACACTGTTAGGAGGCGGGACGCCATCAAGCTCGCTTTTGATTTCCACTTTCACTCCTGCCTCTCCCCCTGTGGAGATGAGGCCATGACCCCCGCCACGGTGGCCGGCCTGTGCCGCCTGGCCGGACTGGAGGTGGCCGCCCTCACCGACCACAACACCTGCGGCAACTGCCCCGCCTTCTGCGCCGCCGCCCAGGCCTATGGCCTGCTGCCCCTCCCCGGGATGGAGCTGTGCACCCTAGAGGAGGTCCATGTGGTCTGCCTCTTCCCCGGCCTGGACCGGGCCATGGCCTTCCAGGAGCTGGTCTACCGCCGGCTGGGGGACCGGGTCAACGACCCGGACATCTTCGGCCGACAGCTCCTCATGGATGTGGACGACCGCATCCTGGGGGAGGAGCCCCGGATGCTCGCCGGCGCCACCGACATCGGCGTCTATGAGGTCCACCGCCTGGTGGAGTCGTACGGCGGCGTGGCCTATCCGGCCCACATCGACCGGGACAGCTTCTCCCTGCTGTCCAACCTGGGATTGTGGGACCCCGCCCTGGGCTTTCCCCTGGCGGAGGTCTCCCGCCGCTGCCCGCCGGACCTCTTTCGGGTCCGGGGAGACCTGCGGGGCGTCCCCGCCCTTGCCGGCTCCGATGCCCACTACCCGGATCAGATCCAGGACGCCCACCAGTGGATGGAGGTGCCCGCCCGGTCCACGGAGGCCGTCCTGGCCTGGCTGCGCCGGGGCGGCATGTGAGCTCCTGTAGCTCCTGCACAAAAGAAAATCTTAGATTTCTCGAAGAAATCTGTTGAACCTGACGGCCAGAACGATTACAATAGGGGTACGATGCTTCGCCCGGCGAGATCGCCGGGCGTTCTCGTTATCCGGACGGGAAGGGAAAAGGAGGAACCCGACTATGCCAAACGTAAAGACGGTGATACCCTATAACGGGACGGCAGAGCAGGAGGCGCGGCTGCGGGAAGTGATCGAGCAGCACAAGGGACAGCCCGGGGCGACGATGCCGGTGCTCCAGGCGGCCCAGGAGATCTTCGGCTACCTGCCGGAGGAGGTCCAGATCATGGTGGCCGAGGGGCTGGATATCCCCCTGAGCGAGGTCTACGGGGTGGCGTCCTTCTACGCGCAGTTCACCCTGAACCCCAAGGGGAAGTACCAGATCAGCCTGTGTCTGGGCACCGCCTGCTATGTCAAGGGGGCGTCGGACGTGCTGGAGGCCGTGCAGAAGCACCTGGGCATCCGCCCCGGCTCCATCACACCGGACGGGAAGTTCTCCCTGGACGCATGCCGGTGCATCGGCGCCTGCGGCCTGGCCCCCGTCATGATGATCAACAACGATGTGTACGGCCGCCTGACCCCCGAGCAGGTGGGCGGCATCCTGGATAAATACGAGTAAAAAGCCGCCGGGAGGCCGGAAGCTATGAAGGAGCTGTCACTCCATCTGCTGGATATCGCCCAGAACTCCATCGCCGCCGGGGCCCACCATGTGGACCTGACGGTGGAGGAGGCGGGGGACCGGATCACCCTCACCGTGGCCGACGACGGCTGCGGGATGAGCCCGGAGTTTCTCGCCCAGGTCACCGATCCCTTCACCACCACCCGCACCACCCGAAAGGTGGGGCTGGGGCTGCCCCTGCTGCGGCTGGCGGCCGAGCAGACCGGCGGCGCCCTGGAGGTGGAGAGCCGGGAGGGGGTGGGGACCACCGTCACCGCCGTCTTTCACGCCGGGCACATCGACTGCCCGCCCCTGGGGGACATGGCGGCCACGGTGGCCCTGCTGGCCCAGGGGCTGCCGGAGGAGACAGAGCTGAGCTATACCTACAAGACCGGGCGCGGCGCCTTCACCTTTGATACGGCGGAGGCCCGGGCCATTCTGGGGCCGGAGGTGCCCCTCTCCCTGCCGGAGGTGGCCCAGTGGATCGAGGGCTATTTGGCAGAGGGGGAGGCGGGCGTCCGGCCGGAGCCCGCGCCGGAGCGCGGAACAAAACTGGATACCGTCAGGGAGGGAACGAGATGAAAAGTCTGGAAGAACTCAGAGCCATCCGGGAAAAGATGCAGCAGCAGATGGACCTGAGGGAGAAGAGTGCGGACGACATCCGAGTGGTGGTGGGCATGGCCACCTGCGGCATCGCGGCCGGCGCCCGGCCGGTGCTCTCCGCCTTTCTGGAGGAGGTGGCCAAGCGGGGCCTTCAGCACGTCACGGTGACCCAGACCGGGTGCATCGGGGTGTGCCGCCTGGAGCCCATCGCCGAGGTCTACGTCCCCGGGGAGGAGAAGGTGACCTATGTCAAGCTCACCCCAGAAAAGGTGCCCCGCATCGTCTCCGAGCACCTGGTGAACCACAGCCCCGTGGTGGAGTACACCATCGGGGCGGCAGAGTGAGCAGGGAGGGGTAAGCCATGAATTTTGTCCGATCCCATATTCTGGTGTGCACCGGCACCGGCTGCTCCTCCTCCAACAGCCCGAAGATCATCGAGCGCTTTGAGGAGGAGCTCAAGGCCCAGGGCATGGACCAGGAGGCCCGGGTGGTCAAGACGGGCTGCTTCGGCCTGTGCGCCATGGGCCCGGTGGTGCTGGTCTATCCCGAGGGGGCTTTCTACACCCACGTCACCCCGGAGGACGTGCCGGAGATCGTCTCCGAGCACATCGTCAAGGGGCGCATCGTCCAGCGGCTCCTCCACAAGGAGGGGGAGCACGCCGAGCAGGTCACCAGCCTCTCCGACACCCAGTTCTACAAGAACCAGTATCGCATCGCCCTGCGCAACTGCGGCGTCATCAACCCGGAGAGCATCGACGAGTACATCGGCACCGGCGGATATGAGGCCCTGGGCCGGGCCATTACGGAGCAGACCCCCCAGCAGGTCATCGACGCCATTCTGGCCTCCGGCCTCCGGGGCCGGGGCGGCGCCGGCTTCCCCACCGGGCGGAAGTGGCAGATGACCCACGACGCCGTGAGCCCCGACGGGGTGAAGTTTGTCTGCTGCAACGCCGACGAGGGGGACCCCGGGGCCTTCATGGACCGCTCTGTGCTGGAGGGGGACCCCCACAGCGTCATCGAGGCCATGACCATCGCCGGCTACGCCATCGGTGCCCACCAGGGCTACATCTATGTCCGGGCCGAGTACCCCATCGCCGTCCACCGGCTGGAGGTGGCCATCGGACAGGCCCGGGAGTACGGGCTTTTGGGCAAGAACATCTTTGAGAGCGGCTTTGACTTCGACCTGGAGCTGCGGCTGGGGGCCGGCGCCTTCGTCTGCGGCGAGGAGACCGCCCTCATGACCTCCATCGAGGGCCACCGGGGCGAGCCCCACCCCCGGCCTCCCTTCCCCGCCAACAAGGGCCTCTTCCAGCGGCCCACCCTCCTCAACAACGTGGAGACCTACGCCAACATCACCTGGATCTTGAACAACGGTCCCGACAAGTTTGCCGCAATCGGCACCAAGGGCTCCACCGGCACCAAGGTCTTCGCACTGGGGGGCAAGATCACCAACACCGGCCTGGTGGAGATCCCCATGGGCACCCCCCTGCGGACCGTCATCGAGGACATCGGCGGCGGCTGCCCCAACGGGAAGAAGTTCAAGGCCGCCCAGACCGGCGGCCCCTCCGGCGGCTGCATCCCCGCCGAGCTCATCGACACCCCCATGGACTACGACTCCCTGGGCGCCATCGGCTCCATGATGGGCTCCGGCGGCCTCATCGTCATGGATGAGGACAACTGCATGGTGGACATCGCCAAGTTCTTCCTGGAGTTCATCATCGACGAGTCCTGCGGCAAGTGCTCTCCCTGCCGCATCGGCACCAAGCGCCTTTATGACCTGCTGTGCAAGATCACCGACGGCAAGGGGACCCTGGAGGACCTGAGCACCATCGAGGAGCTGTGTGAGCACATCAAGTCCAGCGCCCTGTGCGGCCTGGGCCAGACCGCCCCCAACCCGGTGCTCTCCACCCTCAAGCACTTCCGGGAGGAGTACCTGGCCCACGTGGTGGAGAAGCGCTGCCCCGCCGGGGTGTGCAAGAACCTGCTCCACTTCGTCATCGACCCGGGTAAGTGCAAGGGCTGTACCCTCTGCGCCAAGAACTGCCCCGCCGACGCCATCATGGGTGCGGTGAAGGCCCCCCACGTCATCGACCCCAACAAGTGCATCAAGTGCGGCGCCTGTATGGACAACTGCCGCTTTGGCGCTATTTCCAAGCATTGAGGAGGGGAGAAAAGATGGAACAGAACATGGTGACATTGAAGATCAACGACATCCCGGTCACCGTCCCCGAGGGGACCAGTGTCCTGGAGGCCGCCCGGAGCGCCGGCATCAAGATCCCCTCCCTGTGCTACCTCAAGGGTATCAACGAGATCGGCGCCTGCCGCATCTGCGTGGTGGAGGTGAAGGGGGCCAAGAGCCTGGTGGCCTCCTGCGTCTACCCGGTGAGCGAGGGGATGGAGGTCCAGACCAACACGGAGAAGGTCCGCCACTCCCGGCAGCTCACCCTGGAGCTCATTTTGTCCAACCACCGGATGGACTGCCTGACCTGCGCCCGGAACGCCCACTGCGAGCTGCGGGAGCTGGCCGCCGAGCTGGGCATCGACGCCGTACGCTACGCCAACGACGAGCTGCTGCCCCGCATTGAGGACTCCGCCCTCCACCTGGTCCGGGACAACTCCAAGTGCGTCCTGTGCCGCCGGTGCACCGCCGTGTGCCGGGCCACCCAGGAGGTGGGAGTCATCGGCCCCAACGACCGGGGCTTTGCCACCCACATCGGCTGCGCCTTTGACCGGGACCTCTCCGAGGTGGACTGCGTCTCCTGCGGCCAGTGCATCGTGGCCTGCCCCACCGGGGCCCTCTCCGAGAAGGACGACACCGCCAAGGTCTGGGCCGCCCTCAACGACCCCACCAAGCATGTGGTGGTGGGCCCCGCCCCCTCGGTCCGGGTGACCCTGGGGGAGTGCTTCGGGATGCCCATCGGCACCAACGTGGAGGGAAAGATGGTCACCGCCCTGCGCCGCCTGGGCTTTGACCAGGTCTTCGACGTGGACAACGCCGCCGACTTCACCATCATGGAGGAGGGGACCGAGTTCCTGGAGCGGCTCCAGAACGGGGGCGCCCTGCCCATGATCACCTCCTGCTCTCCGGGCTGGATCCGCTACTGTGAGCAGCACCACCCCGACATGCTGCCCAACCTCTCCACCTGCAAGTCCCCCCAGCAGATGTTCGGCTCCCTGGTGAAGAGCTACTACGCCGAGAAGGCGGGCATCGACCCCAAGAACATCGTGGTGGTGTCGGTGATGCCCTGCACCGCCAAGAAGTACGAGGTCCAGCGGGAGGAGCAGCGCATGGCCAACGGGTGCATGCCGGTGGACATCTCCATCACCACCCGGGAGCTTGCCCGGATGATCCAGCGGGCGGGCATCCTCTTCGACCACCTGCCCGAGGGGCAGTTTGACCCCATGCTGGGCCTGTCCACCGGCGCCTCGGTGATCTTCGGCGCCTCCGGCGGCGTCATGGAGGCCGCCCTGCGGACCGTGGTGGAGAAGCTCACCGGCGGCGAGATGGCCCCCCTGGAGTTCCACGAGGTCCGAGGCATGAAGGGCATCAAGGAGGCCGTCTACGAGCTGCCCGGCCGGACGGTGCGGGTGTGCGCCGCCTCGGGGCTCCACAACGCCAAGGTGGTGCTGGACGGGGTGAAGGACGGCTCCATGCAGTATGACTTCATCGAGTTCATGGCCTGCCCCGGCGGGTGCATCAACGGCGGCGGACAGCCCCTCCAGCCGGCCATTGTCCGCTCCTTTACCGACATCCCCGCCCGCCGGGCCGCCGCCCTCTACCAGCAGGACAAGTCCATGCCCATCCGCAAGAGCCATGAGAACCCCGTCCTCCAGGCCGTCTATCAGAACTACCTGGGCGAGCCCGGCGGCCACAGGGCCCACGAGCTCCTCCACTGCACCTATGTCCCCCAGAAGAGATACCGCACCGAAAATCAGTTCTAAGAGGGATCAAAAAAACGCCCCCCGGGTCCGAACCGGACCCGGGGGGCGGCCTGTTCAGTTCTTGGGGCGCTGCTGGAGCTCGGCGGAGAGGATGGCCTCCTTCCGCTCCAGAAGACCGTCTCCTTCCAGCTGGGAGAGGAGGGACTCCGCCCCCAGGCGGTCCATGGCCGCCCCCAGGCGCTCCCGCTGCCAGGCGTTTTCCCGGAACCACAGCATGGTCTTCTCCAGCAGGGGGAAGAGCTCACCCTCCTCCACCAGCCGGGGATAGGGGGTGCCCATCCGGGTGGTGCGGCCCCAGGTGCCGCCCAGATAGACCTGGAAGCGGACCCCCTCCGGGGTCCGGCGGCCCTCGATGCCGAAGTCGTTGAGGCTGGGCTTGACGCAGCTGTTGGGGCAGCCCCCCACGGCGATCTTGAACTTGTGGGGGAGGGCCACCTGGTCCCAGCCCAGATAGTATTTCTCGTGGATCTCCCTGGCCACAGCCTGGGTGTCGTACATGCCGAAGACGCAGGTGGTCCCCTTGCAGGAGGTCACCGGCCGGACCTTGGCCCCGGTGCCGCCGAAGCGCAGGCCCCGCTGGGCCCCGAAGTCCACCGCCTCGTCGATGCGCTCATAGGGGATGCCCACCACCTCCAGGGTCATGCGGACGGTGGGGACCACCTTTCCGCTGCCGAAGCGCTCCGCCAGCTCGGCCACCGCGGAGAGCTCTCCGGGGGTGAAGACGGTGCCCTCCGGGACCACCCGGCCGGAGAAGAGCTCGGTGCCCCGGTTGCGGAGAAAGCCCATCTTTTTTACCCGGGCGATGTCTTCCTGAGTCAATGCCATAGTTTGATCCCTTCCATTCTTTTTAATATCGTTCCTGTCATGTGAGTGCCCTATTATAAAATAGAATCCCCGCCTTGGCAAGAGAAAAATTCCCCTTTCCTCCTGGGGAGGGCCCTGTGTTTCTTGCTTTTTTCCCCGTACTGGTGTAAAATGCCTGTACCTGAGCAAATATAAGAGCTAGGAGGGCTTTTTCATGCACTACACTTACGCCCAATACCAGGAGAGCGCCGCCTATATCCGCGGCAAGATCCGCTCCTTTGTTCCCAAGGTGGCCATGGTCCTGGGCTCCGGCCTGGGCTTTTTGGGAGACGAGGTGGAGAACGCCATCCGGGTCCCCTACGGGGAGATCCCCCATTTCAAGGCCTCCACCGCTCCGGGGCACAAGGGCCAGCTGGTCTTCGGCACCCTCCGGGGCCGGAACGTGGCCGTGATGCAGGGCCGGATGCACCACTACGAGGGCTACTCCTATGAGGAGGTCTCCTACGCCGTCCGGGTGCTGCGGCTCCTGGGCTGCGACACCCTGGTGGTCACCAACGCCGCCGGTGGCGTCAACCTGGATTTCCACGCCGGCGATCTGATGCTCATCACCGACCAGATCAAGATCTTCATGGAGTCCCCCCTCCGGGGCGAGAACATCCCCCAGTTCGGCCCCCGCTTCCCCGACGCCTCCCACCTCTACACCCCCGCCCTCCAGGATGCGGCCCGCGCCGCCGCCCGGGACCTGGGCATCGACCTCAAGGAGGGTGTCTACATGTACTTCCCCGGCCCCCAGTATGAGACGCCTGCGGAGGTCCGCTTCGCCCGGACCGCCGGGGCCGATGCCGTGGGCATGTCCACCGCCCCCGAGGTCATCACCGCCGCCCACTGCGGGATGCAGGTGCTGGGCTTCACCCTGGTGAGCAACATGGCCGCCGGCATTTTGGACCAGCCCCTCTCCGAGCAGGAGGTGCTGGACGCCGCCGAGGCCTGCAAGGACAAGTTCTCCCGGCTAGTGCTCGCCTGCCTGGAGCGGCTGTGAGCACACCCCTCAGAAAGGAAGGATACCGCTATGGCGACTATGATCTATAATGTCACCGCCGTCCTCATGGACGAGGGGCACACCGTCCTCCCCAACGCCTATGTGGTGGTGGATGGCCACCAGATCACCGACTTCGGCACCCAGCGCCCCCAGGGCTTCACCGGAAAGTATCTCGACGGCAAGGGAGGCATCCTCCTGCCCGGCCTGGTGAACGCCCACTCCCACGTCCCCATGACCGCCATGCGGGGCTACGGGGACGGCCACGACCTCCAGGACTGGCTCCAGAACTATATCTTCCCGGTGGAGGCCAAGTGGGACGAGCGGGCCATCCGGGCCTGCGCCGCCCTGGGGCTGGCTGAGATGATCGCCTCCGGCGTCACCTGCATCGCCGACATGTATATGCACACCGACGCCGTCCTCCGGGAGATCGAGGCCGCTGGCATCAGTGCCAACGTCTGCTGCGGCGGCGTCCAGTTCGAGGAGGACTTCGACCCGGAGAAGAACCACGACTGCCAGGTCCAGCGGACCCTCACAGAGCAGTGGCACGGCCGGGACGACGGCCGCATCCGGATAGACGCCTCCCTCCACGCCGAGTACACCTCCCACTCCGGCCTGTGGGACTGGATGGCCCGGTTCGCCGCCGACCACGGCCTGGGGATGCACGTCCACCTCTCCGAGACCCGGAAGGAGCATGAGGAATGTAAGGCCCGCCACGGCGGGAAGACCCCCGCCGCCGTCCTGGCCGAGCACGGGGTCTTCGACGTCCGGGCCATTGCCGCCCACTGCGTCTGGACCACCCCCGAGGACTGGGCCCTGCTGGCCGAAAAGGGGGTCTCCGCCGTCCACAACCCCATGTCCAACCTGAAGCTGGGCTCCGGCGTGGCCCCGGTGGTGGACCTGAAGAAGGCCGGGGTCAACGTGGCCCTGGGCACGGACGGGGTGAGCTCCAACAACTGCACCGACTTCTTCGGGGACCTGAAGCTGGCCTCCATTCTGCAAAACGGCGTCCGGTGCGACCCCCTGGCCCTCACGGCCTGGGACGCCCTGGAGATGGCCACCGTCAACGGTGGGAAGGCCCTGGGCCGGAAGACCGGCCGGATCGAAAAGGGCTACGAGGCCGACCTCATCCTCCTGGACAGCGAGGCGCTCAACCTCATCCCCTGCCACGACGCCGCCAACAACCTGGCCTATGCCGCCCACGGCTCCAACGTGGTGATGAATATGGCCCGGGGGAAGGTCATATACAAAAACGGGACCTTCCTGACCATCGACATCGAGCGGGTCAAAAAAGAGGTGGAGGGCTACGCCCTTCCCCTCCTCTTCGGGCGGTAAGGGCACTTCCCCCGCTCAGATTCCTAGCGAAAGGCTGTGCAGCCCCTTGGGTAATCGCGAAAAGAAAAGCACCTTCTTCGGCGGTGCCGCCATCCTGGCGGTGGGCATCGCCATCGTCAAGCTCATCGGCGCCCTCTATAAGATCCCGTTGGGAAACATTCTGGACGACGAGGGCTTCGGCCACTTCAACAACGCCTATGTCATCTACAACCTGCTGCTGATGGTCTCCACGGCGGGCCTCCCGGTGGCCCTGTCCAAGACCATCTCCGAGGCCAACGCCCTGGGGAAGCGCAACCAGGTCCACCGGGTCTTCCAGGTGGCCCTCATCACCTTCTTCCTCATGGGCACCGTCACCTTCCTGGTGATGTTCACCCTGGCCCAGCCCCTGGCCAACCTCCAGGGGGACGGCATGGCGGTCTATGCCGTCCAGGCCATCGCTCCGGCCTGCTTCTTCGTGTGTGTGCTCTCCACCTTCCGGGGCTATGCCCAGGGCCACTCCAACATGGTGCCCACCGCCGTCTCCCAGGTCATCGAGGCCCTGGGCAAGCTGGTGATCGGCCTGGCCCTGGCCTGGTATCTGGTCCAGAAGGGGGCTGACTCCGCGGTCTCCGCCGCCGGGGCCATCTTCGGCGTCACCTGCGGGGCGGGCCTGTGCCTCATTTACCTCATCATCGACCACATCCTCCGCCGCCAGCGGGAGCACGGCAGGTCGGAGGACCAGCCGGAGCCCCACGGGGACATCCTCAGGCGGCTGCTGGTCATTGCGGTGCCCATCACCCTCTGCGCCTCGGTGACCCCCATCACCTCCTGGCTGGACACCGCCCAGGTCCAGAACATCCTCCGGGATATCCTCAACGCCCAGCCCGCGGAGTGGTACAGCCAGATGGAGCTCACCGACCCGGTGGTGGCGGCCTACGGCGCCTATCAGAAGGCCATCACCATCTACAACCTGCCCTCCTCCTTCATGGTGGCCCTCACTGCCAGCGTGGTGCCCGCCATCGCCGCCTGCCGGGCCCGGCGGGACTTCCGGGGGGCGGGCCGCATCGCCGAGTCCTCCCTGCGGGTGGGGATGCTCATTGCCCTTCCCGCCGGCGCCGGCCTGCTGTTCCTGGGCGGGCCCATCATGGAGCTCCTCTACTCCAGCACCGACCACGCCATCGCCGACCCCTCCATGATGCTGCTGGGGGTGGCCTCCATCTTCGTGTGTGTCATGCTGGTGTGCAACTCCATCCTCCAGGCCAGTGGCTTTGTGAACCTGCCCATCTTCATCATGATCGTGGGCTGTGCCGCCAAGCTCATCGTCAACAACTTCATGGTCCGGCAGATGGGGGCCGTGGGGGCCGCCGTTGGAACCCTGGTCTGTTACATCATCGTGGCTGCCCTGGAGCTGACCCTCATCAAGCGGGTCATTCCGGCCGCCCCGAGCTATGGGCGGGTCTTTGTCAAGCCGCTCTTCGCCTCCCTGGTCATGGGAGTGGCCGTCTGGGCCATCCACGGACTGCTGGAGCCCCTGCTGGGGAACTCCCTGGCCACCCTGGGTGCCATCGCGGTGGGCGTCCTGGTCTATGCCGTTCTGGTGGTGGTTTTGCGGGCGATCTCCCGGGAAGACCTCTCTCTCATGCCAAAGGGCGATAAAATTGCGAAAATTTTGCGTCTATAAGGGATTTTTCCCAAAAAAGAACTTGCAGAAGGTAGAGAAATATGATAAATTTTGAACAGAAAGCGTCCTATGGGGTGGACGACCTGGTAGAGATCGTCCGCATCCTCCGGGAGCCGGGGGGCTGCCCCTGGGACCGGGAGCAGGACCACCACTCCATCCGCCGGAACCTGCTGGAGGAGGCCTATGAGGCCGCCGAGGCCATTGACGAGGAGAGCCCCGAGCACCTGAAGGAGGAGCTGGGCGATGTGCTCCTCCAGGTGGTCCTCCACGCCCGCATGGAGCAGGAGGCCGGCCGCTTCGACCTGGGGGACGTGGCCGATGGCATCTGCAAAAAGCTCATTTACCGCCATCCCCATGTGTTCGGGGATGTGTCCGTCTCCGGCAGCGACGAGGTGCTGGTGAACTGGGAGGAGCTCAAGCGGAAGGAAAAGCACCAGGAGAGCGCCGCCGACAGTGTGGACGCCGTGGCCCGGAGCCTGCCGGGCCTCTGGCGGGCCGAGAAGGTCCAGAAGAAGACCGCCAAGGTGGGCTTCGACTGGCCCGACATCCAGGGAGCCATGGAAAAGCTCCGGGAGGAATTCGGCGAGCTGGAGGAGGCCGTCCGGGAGGGCACCAATGTCTCCGAAGAGATGGGAGACCTGCTCTTTGCGGCAGTCAATGTGGCCCGCTACGCCAAGGTCGACCCGGAGGAGGCCCTGTCCGGGGCCTGTGACAAGTTCGCCCGCCGCTTCCGGGGGGTGGAGGAGGCCGCCCTGGCCCAGGGCCGGCGGCTGGAGGACATGACGCTCCCCGAGATGGATGCCCTGTGGGACAGGGTCAAGGAACAGGAGTCTTAACGCGCGTTCGGAGGGCAAGGACCGCAGGTCCCGCGGCCGCAGCGCGCTTTAAGAATACAAAGGACGTAAGGGAACATACGCCCGAACAACATCGTAGGAGGAATACCACAAATGAACAAGGCTGAACTGATCAATGCCGCCGCCGAGAAGGCTGGCCTGTCCAAAAAGGATACCGAGGCCGCCATCAACGCCGCCCTTGACGCCATCGTGGAGAGCCTGGCCAAGGAGGACAAGGTGCAGCTGGTGGGCTTCGGTGCCTTTGAGGTGAAGAAGCGCGCCGAGCGTACCGGCCGCAATCCCAAGACCAAGGAGCCCATTCCCATCCCCGCCTCCAAGGTGCCCGTCTTCAAGCCCGGCAAGGCCCTGAAGGACGCTGTCAACCAGTAAGAAACTGCTACGATTTGAATAAAGGGCGGCTTCTGGTCCAAGGGCCAGAAGCCGCTTTTCCGTCCGGTGTCTCGGACTGAAGGGAGGGAAACAAGCATGCGGTTGGACAAGTGGCTGAAGGTCTCCCGGCTCATCAAGCGCCGGACCGTGGCCAACGAGGCCTGCGACAACCAGCGCATCTCGGCCAACGGCCGGCCGGTGAAGGCCTCCTATGAGGTCAAGCCCGGCGACGTGCTGGAGCTGCGCTTCGGAGAGCGGGTCACCCGGGTGGAGGTGCTGGCCGTCACCGACAATGTGGGGAAAAATGACGCCCCCGCCCTGTACCGGGAGCTGGGCTGAGGCCCTTCCGGCTCCATCTCATTTCTGACCAAGGGGGTCTTTTCCCATGACCGATTGGCTGGTCAAACACTTTATCCAAAACCCAGATGACAAGGACGACCCCGCTGTCCGGCAGCGCTACGGCCTCCTCTCCGGAGGGGTGGGCATCCTCCTCAACCTGCTCCTCTCGGCGGGAAAATTCCTGGCGGGGCTGCTCACCGGCTCCATCGCCGTCACAGCCGACGCCTTCAACAACCTCTCGGATGCCGGCTCCTCGGTGGTCACCCTGGCCGGCTTCCGCCTGGCCGCCAAGCAGGCGGATGACGACCACCCCTTCGGCCACGGCCGCATCGAGTATCTCACCGGACTCCTTGTGGCGGCGGCCATCCTGCTGGTGGGGGTGGAGCTGGCCCGGACCTCCCTGGAGAAGATCCTCCAGCCCGAGGCGGTGGACTTTTCCTGGCTGTCGGTGGGCATTCTCTGCGCCTCTATCCTGGTAAAGCTGTGGATGTCCGCCTTCAACCGCCGCCTGAGCCGGCGCATCGGCTCGGCCGCCATGGCGGCCACCGCCGCCGACTCCCTCTCTGATGTGGTGGCCACCTCCGCGGTGCTGCTGGGCACGCTGGCGGGGCACTTCTTCTCCCTGCGCATCGACGGCTGGGTGGGCATTCTGGTGGCCGCCTTCATTCTCCGGGCAGGCTGGGAGGCCGCCAAGGACACCCTGGACCCCCTCCTGGGCCAGAGCCCCGACCCCGACCTGGTGGAGTCCATCCAGAAGGCCGTCCTGGCCCACCCCCAGGTCACCGGGGTCCACGACCTCATCATCCACGACTACGGCCCCGGGCGGCGCATGATGTCCCTCCACGCCGAGGTCCCCATGGACGCCGACGTGCTGGAGGTCCACGACGTCATCGACAACATCGAGCGGGAGCTCAAGGAGACCTTCCACATCGAGGCCGTCATCCACATGGACCCCATCGCCACCAAGGACCCCCAGACCAACGCCCTGCGGGAGAAAATGGCCGCCCTGGTCCGGGAGATCGACCCGGCCATGACCATCCACGACTTCCGCATGACGGTCGGCCCCGACCACCAGAACCTGATCTTCGACGTGGTGGTCCCCCACAAGTGCCCCCTCTCTGACGAGGAGGTGAAGGCCGCCATTGCCGGGAAGGCCGGAGAACTGGAGGGCGGGCCCTTTTTCACGGTGGTCTCCATTGACCGCTCCTATACGGATATCCCCGCGCCTTAACAAAATATTCACCCCATCTCCCCCAAAATGCGATATAATAAAAAGCGATATCCCATGAGACCGAAGGAAGGCTGGTGAACACACATGCCCACAAAAGTGCTGATCGTAGAGGATGACGGCAACATCGCCGAGCTGCTGCACCTCTATTTGGAAAAGGAGGGCTTCGAGACGCAGGTGGCCTCGGACGGCGGCAAGGGAGTGGAGCTCTTCCGCTCCTTCCAGCCCGGCCTGGTGCTGCTGGACATCATGCTGCCCGTGATGGACGGCTGGTCCGTGCTCAAGAAGATCCGGGAGACGGATAAGACCCCTGTTATCATGCTCACCGCCAAGGGGGAGCTCAATGACAAGGTCCAGGGCCTGGAGGGCGGTGCCGACGACTACATCGTCAAGCCCTTCGAGATGAAGGAGGTCCTGGCCCGCATCCACGCAGTGCTCCGCCGCTACGGTGCCGAGGATGGCAGCGGGGAGCGGAAGCTCTCCTTTGACAAGCTGGTCATCAACCTGGACTCCTACGAGCTGCTGGTGGACGGGAAACGGGTGGACACCCCTCCCAAGGAGCTGGAGCTTCTCTACCACCTGGCCGCCTCCCCCAACCGGGTCTTTACCCGCAATCAGCTCCTGGACGAGGTGTGGGGCTTTGACTACTTCGGGGACTCCCGGACGGTGGACGTCCACATCAAGCGTCTGCGGGAGAAGCTGTGGGGGGTCTCTGACCAGTGGAGCCTCAAGACAGTCTGGGGCGTGGGCTATAAGTTCGAGGTTCTCACCCCCGAGACGGCCTGACCCTGCTCCGGAGAGATACATAGGAAAGGGGGAGCGCCCTTGAAAAGCCTCTACCAGCGCCAGTTTATCATCATGGCGGGGGTCATCCTGGTCTCCTTCGCCCTGCTGGGCTCCGCCTTTATCGCCCTGTCCTATAACTACACGGTCCAGGAGCAGCAGGACTCCATCCTCCACAACGCCGTCTATGTGGCCGACGTGCTGGGAGATGCCGTCACCAGCGACACCGACCTCCAGGGCTTTGTCCTGAAGGCCGCCCGGGTGCGGCCCACCCTGGAGTCCGTGGCAGTGGTCACCGACGCCACCGTCCTCCTGGCCACCCAGGACGGCCAGATCCTCTTTGCCGTGGACGGCACCGGCGAGATCGACGACCTGGCCAACGTCCAGATCCCGGCAGGGGTGGTCCAGACCATCCAGGCCACCGGCTCCTTCAGCGCCATGAGCAACCTGGGGGGGACCTTCTCCGAGAACCGCTATGTGGCGGGGGCCCCCTTCCATTACAACTACCAGGGGAACTCCATCCCCGCCGGCCTGGTGCTCATCGCCGCCGAGGCCGCCAGCCTCACGGAGATGTGGCGGGCCTTTGCCTCCATCTTCCTCTTCACCTCGGTGGTGGTGATGCTCATTGCCTTCGTGACCACCTCCGTCACCTCCCTGAAGATGACCCGGCCTCTGAAGGACATGGCCGAGGCGGTGCGGAAATTCGGCCATGGGGAGTACAATACCCGGGTGGACTGCAACGGCCGCTGTGACGAGGTGGGCGAGCTGGCCGAGGCCTTCAACGCCATGGCCGACTCCATCAGCCAGGCCGAGCACCGCCGCAGTGAGTTCGTGGCCAACATCTCCCACGAGCTCAAGACCCCCATGACCACCATCGCCGGCTTTGCCGACGGCATCCTGGACGGCACCATCCCCCCGGAGCGGGAAAGGGAGTACCTGAAGGTCATCTCCGCCGAGACCCGGCGGCTCTCCCGGCTGGTGCGGAAGATGCTGGACCTCTCCCGGCTCCAGTCCGCCGAGTATGTCACCGCCCAGGAGCAGTTCGACATCTCCGAGGTGATGCTCCGGGTGCTGGTGAGCCTGGAGACCAAGGTCAACGCCAAGCACCTGGACGTGGACACCCAGCTCCCGGAGGACCCGGTGGAGGTCTGGGGCGACCCGGACGCCATCACCCAGGTCTGCTACAACCTGCTGGACAACGCCATCAAATTCTCCTATGAGGAGAGCACCCTGGGCATCTCCATCGTCACCCGGGCGGGCAAGGCCTACGTCTCGGTCCGCAACCACGGGGACACCATCCCGCCGGAGGAGCTCCCCCTGGTCTTCGACCGCTTCCACAAGACCGACCACTCCCGCAGTGAGGACCGGGACGGCGTGGGCCTGGGGCTCTATATCGTCAAGACCATCCTCAACAACCACAAGGAGAACATCACGGTCACCAGCCAGGACGGGGTGACCGAGTTCACCTTCACCCTGACCCTGGCATAGGGGCCCTTTCAGGGCCCTGGGGCCCCGCCCCAGAAAGGAGGTCCCATGTACCACTACTACTTTGACCAGCCGGCGGAGGCCGCGCCCCCGCCTCCGGCTCCGTCCGGCCCCCCGCCTGAGGCCCCCCAGCCGGAGGACCGGCCCCAAAAGGCGCCTCCGCACCGGGATCGGCGCCGGAAAAAGCGTTCCGACCTGGGGGCGGCGGTGGTCCTGCTCCTGCTCTGCCTGGTGCTGGGAGGGACCGCGGTGCTCCTCTTCCTCCGGGCGGAGCCCCTCAGCCTCAGCGCCTGGGCCGTGCCGCCGGACATCCAGATGCCCGATATCTCCGACTCCGCCGGCGAGACGCCGGAGCTGGAGCGCTACCCCAACGGGGACGGCACCGTCCTCACCCTGGAGGCCAAGCCGGAGGGGGAGCCCCTCTCCTTCCAGGAGATCTACCGCAGGGTCAACCCCGCCATCGTCTCCATCCGGGCGGCCCTCACCTACGGGGAATCCCAGGGCACCGGGGTGGTCATGACGGAGAGCGGCTACATCATCACCAATGCCCACGTCATCGAGGGGGCCACGCAGGTGGAGGTCTCCCTGATCGACGGGCGCACCCTCCCCGCCAAGCTGGTGGGCAGTGACACCCCCACCGACCTGGCCGTGCTGAAGGTAGAGGCCGACGGCCTCACCCCCGCTGTCTTTGGGAACTCCGAGGACATGGAGGTGGGGGACACGGTGGTGGCCATCGGCAACCCCATGGGGGAGCAGCTCCGGGGCACCATGACCGACGGCATCCTCTCGGCCATCAACCGGGACATGGTGGTGGACGGGGAGACCATGTCCCTGCTCCAGACCACCGCCGCCCTGAACACCGGAAACTCCGGCGGGGCCCTCATCAACGACCAGGGACAGGTCATCGGCATCACCAACATGAAGCTGGTCTCCACCGTCTACGACAACACCCTGGAGGGACTGGGCTTCGCCATTCCCACCACCACGGTGAAGCCGGTGGTGGACGCCCTGATCCAGAGCGGCTATGTCACCGGGCGTCCCACCCTGGGGGTCACGGTCCGGGCCCTCTACGGCTGGGAAAAGGAGGACCGGGACGTGGATCACGGCGTCCTGGTGGTGGAGGTGTCCGCCGGCTCTGACGCCGACGGGAAGCTCCAGACCGACGACATCCTCCTCGCCGCCAACGGCGCCGAGCTCAACACCTCCGACGACCTGCTGACCCTGCGGGACGGCCTGTCGGTGGGGGATGCCATCCAGTTCCAGGTGGACCGGGCCGGGGAACGGCTGGAGGTCTCGGTGGAGCTGGTGGAGCGGTACACGGTGTACCGCTGAAATGAGGTCTCTCTACTGAAAAATTGGAGCCCTTCTGCCCGGCAGGCGGAAGGGCTCCGGACTGTTCCAGGGGTCAAAAAGCTCCGCCCCGCCTCTCTGCCCGAATGGGCAGAGAGGCGGGGCGGAGCCTATTTTTCTGGTCAATCCAGCTTCAGGTCCCCCTCCTTGATCCAGCCGATGCGCCGGAAGAAGAGGCCGAAGGCCCAGCAGAGCAGGGCGGGGAGCACAAAGCTGATGAGCACCAGTCCCAGCCAGTCGAAGGAGGTGATGGCTGCCTTGGTCCCGGCGGCCACGTCGCTGACCCAGCCGGCATAGACGCCGATCTGGCCCACCAGGCCGCAGGTGCCCATGCCGGAGGCCAGCCCGCCGGAGGGGTCGTTCATTTCCATCTGAAACACGCAGGTGGCCAGGGGGCCGGTGACGGCCGAGGTCAGAATGGCCGGGAGCCAGATCCTGGGGTTGCGGACGATGTTGGGCATCTGGAGCATGGAGGTGCCCAGGCCCTGGCTCACCAGGCCCCCCCAGCCGTTCTCCCGGAAGGAGAGGACGGCAAAGCCCACCATATTGGCGCAGCAGCCGGCCACGGCGGCCCCGCCGGCCAGCCCGGTGAGGGTGAGGGCGGAGCAGATGGCCGCCGAGGAGATGGGCAGGGTCAGGGCGATCCCCACCACCACCGACACCAGAATGCCCATCCAGAAGGGCTGTAGGACAGTGGCCCACTGAATGACCTTCCCCACGGCGGAGGCCGCCGCCCCGATGGCGGGGGCCCACCAGGCCGACAGGGCCACCCCCGCGCAGATGGTCACCAGGGGCGTCACCAGGATGTCCACCTTGGTCTCCTTGCTCACCGCCTTGCCCAGCTCGGCGGCCACGATGGCGATGACCAGCACCGCCAGGGGCCCTCCCGCGCCGCCCAGGCCGTTGGCGGCGGAGCCCACCGCCACCAGGGAGAAGAGCACCAGGGGCGGGGCCTGGAGGGCGTATCCGATGGCGGCGGCCATGGCGGGGCCCGACATGGCTGAGGCGTAGCCGCCGATCTCCACCAGAAAGGGGATGCCCAGCTGCTGGCCCAGGGTCTTGATGATGGTCCCCACCAGCAGGGAGCAGAAGAGCCCCTGGGCCATGGCCCCCAGGGCGTCGATGCCGTACCGCTTGGCGGAGATGACGATGTTCTTGCGCGCCAGAAATTCCTTCATATCCTCACCTGAACAGAAAAAATCCATACAGGTGTCATGACACCTGTATGGACTACTATACCCGGCTCCGGAGAAAATGTCAACGCTTTTTTCGACGGGCTTTACTCCACCACCCGGCGGAGGCTGATGCCCAGCCGCTTCATCTTTTTGTAGAGGAGGCTCCGCTCCACGCCCAGCTCCAGGGCGGCCAGACGGACGTTTTCGCCGTTGTGCCGGAGGGCCTCCCGGATGACCGACGCCTCATAGGCGTCCACGATCTCGGCCAGGTGGCTGCGCTCCTGGCCGTCCTGCCCCCGGTCCAGGTGTCGGGAGGCCACCTTGGTGGGCAGGTCCCCCACGTCGATGAGGATCTTGTCACAGGAGGCGTAAGCCCCTGCCAGGACGTTTTGGAGCTCCCGGACATTGCCCGGCCAGGAGTAGGCCCGTAGGCAGTGCTTTACCCGGTCCGAGAGGACGATGCTGGTCTTGTATTTCCGGTTGAGCTCCTCCAGATAGTGGTTGGCGTGGAGCAGGATGTCCCCCGGCCGCTCCCGCAGGGGGATGGTCTCCATGTTGATGACGGCCAGCCGGTAGTAGAGGTCCTCCCGGAACTGCCCCTGGGCCATGAGCTTTTGAAGGTCTTGACGGGTGGCTGCCACGATGCGCACATCCACAGGGATGGGGGCGTCGCCCCCCACCCGCTCCACCTGCTGGTCCTGGAGGACTCGGAGCAGCTTGACCTGGAGGGGGAAGGGCATGTCCCCGATCTCGTCCAGGAAGAGGGTCCCGTGGTTGGCCAGCTGGAACTTGCCGGGCTTGCCCCCCTTCCGGGCGCCGGTGAAGGCCCCCTCCTCATAGCCGAAGAGCTCCGACTCCAGTAGGTTGTCCGGGATGGCCCCGCAGTTGACGGCGATGAAGGGGCCGTCCCGGCGGTCGCTCTCCAGGTGGATGGCCTTGGCAAAGACCTCCTTGCCGGTGCCGGTCTCTCCGGTGATGAGGACGGGGAAGTCGGTCCTGGCCACCTGGATGCCGTAGCGCTTGAGCTCCAGCAGCTTGGGGTCCTGGCCCACGATGCAGCTGAAGCCCCCCTTGCCGGAAAAGCTCTGCTGGTAGGCCTCCTTGTAATACTGCAGCTCCAGCTCCTGGAGCTCCCGGGCGGTGTCCATGGCTCGCTGGCGGAACTTCATGTGGGCGGCGGCCCCCAGCAGGGTCCCGTCCTCCTCGAAAAAGCAGAAGCGGTTGGCCACGGCGTAGACCTCAGACTGGTCCCGAGTCTCTCCCACGCTGTAGGGCTGGATATAGATGCGTCCCACGTCGCCCCTCAGCTTGCGGGAGAGCACGTCATACATGGAGGTGGTGGTGATGACCTGCCCGATGGGCTTGCCCACGATGTCCTCCCGCTTCCTGGAGAGGAAATCGCAGTAGTTTTGATTGATGTCCGTGATGACGCCGTCCTTGTCCACCACGATAAAGCCATCCTCTGTCCGGTCCAGAAATTCCTCAAAAATCAGCCGGTACCAGTGGTCCTTGGTCATCCCAGCCCCTCCTCTCGGCGCGGAGATCATCCTCCTTTATTTTTCTATTATAAAATGTTTTGCTTCCGATTGCAAGGTAAGAGTGGGAGAAACGAATATCTATTCCTTTGCTTGTGTCAAAAAAGCAACAATTTTCCTGAAATGCCACGGCTGTGAGGCAGGATGACCGGGAGGGGAGAGCACCGCCGGGGCCCGGCATAAAATTTCTTATCCTTAGGGGCACAAGGGGTCTGAGCCGCAGCGGGCCAAGTGCTGGGGAGGAGAGGCATATGTTGGCATTCCCTTTGCTGGCATAGAGGTGTACCGCGTGTTGGCCAACACAGTACTGGTCCCGGCACAGTGGGACCGGGGCCCTCCGCCGCGTCTGATCCGCGCGGCGGACAGCTCATTTTGTACGGTATGACAGAATGGAGGAACTTGTATGGCAAAATTCATCAGCAGTCAGGAAGCAGCCGCGCTGGTCCAGGACAACATGACTGTCGCGGTGGGGGGCTTCATCACCTACGGTGTCCCCGAGGACTGTCTGGTCTCCCTGCAGAAGCGGTATGTAGAGACCAGCTCCCCCAAGGACCTGACCCTGCTCCATATCGCTGCGGTGGGCGATGGCGCTGAGGGAGGCGCCAACCATTTCGGTGAGCCCGGACTGTGCAAGCGGATGATTTGTGCCCATATCGGCCTGGAGCCCCGGCTCAACGCCCTGGCGGTCTCCAACCAGATCGAGGCCTTCCTGATCCCCCAGGGCGTGGCCTCCCACCTCACCCGGGCCATCGCCGGCGGCAAGCCCGGCGTACTGACCCATGTAGGACTCAAAACCTTCTGCGACCCCCGGCTGGACGGCTGCAAGGCCAACCAGGCCGCCCGGGACAGCGGTTATGATATCGTGGAGCTGGTCCAGATCGGAGGAAAGGACTACCTGCTCTACAAGTCCATGCCCGTCGACATCTGCTTTGTCAAGGGCGTGCTGGCAGATGAAAACGGCAACATCTCCCTGAAGGGCGAGGCCAACATCACCGAGCAGCTGGAGCTGGCCGCCGCCGCCCACAACAACGGCGGCATCGTGGTGGTAGAGGTGGAGAAGCTGGTCCAGGGCGGCACCATTCCCGCCAACGAGGTGGCCATCCACGGCTTCATGGTGGACTATGTGGTGGTGGGCGACCCCAAATACACCCGCCAGTGCCTGGCCTATGAGGGCTACCGGGGCGAGATGTGCGGCGCCCAGAAGATCCCCGTCAGTGAGGTGGCCCCCGCCCCCTTCGACATCCGGAAGATCATCGCCCGGCGCTGCTCCTTTGAGATCAAGGCAGGCCAGCTGGTGAACCTGGGTCTGGGCGTCCCCGACCTGGTGGGCAAGATCCTGGCCGAGGAGGGCTGCGCCGACGCCATCACCCTCTCCATCGAGTCCGGCGTCCTGGGCGGCGTCACCCTGGGCGGCACCCTGCTGGGCGGCACCATCAACCCCGAGGCCATCTACAAGATGCCCGACATCTTCGACATCTACGACGGCGGCGGCATCGACGCCGGCTTCCTGGGCGCGGCGGAGATCGACGCCATGGGCAACGTCAACGTGTCCAAGTTCGCCGGACGGGTGGTGGGCCCCGGCGGCTTCATCAACATCACCCAGAACGCCAAGAAGGTCTGCTTCGCCGGCACCTTCACCGCCGGCAAGTCCCAGATCGAGATCCAGGATGGCAAGCTGCACATCGTCAAGGACGGCGGCAATATCAAGTTCAAGAAGAGCCTGGAGCAGGTCACCTACTCCGGCGAGTACGCCGCCGAGACCGGCCAGGAGGCCCTCTATGTCACCGAGCGGGCGGTCTTCCAGCTGACCCCCAAGGGCATCATGCTCACCGAGATCGCCCCGGGGGTGGACCTGCAGAAGGACATTCTGGACAAGATGGAGTTCAAACCCCTCATCGCTGACGAGCTCAAGGTCATGGACGCCCGCATCTTCCTGGACCAGAAGATGGGGCTGACCCTGTAAGCAGGCGTATTTTTGGGAAGGAGTGTAGGTTTTTATGAGACTGACAGAAGACCAAAAGACGATCCAGGAGCTGGCGCGGAGCTTTGCGGAGACCGAGCTGGCCCCCATCGCGGCGCAGATCGACCAGGAGGAGCGCATCCCCAAGGAGATCATCGAGAAGATGGCGGAGATC
>DWWJ01000100.1 GCA_019119795.1 Candidatus Intestinimonas pullistercoris | reverse complement strand
AGCATCCGCCCGTCCCGCTCATAGACGCCGCCATAGAGGAGAAAGGGACTCAGGTCCTCTTTCACGTCTCCGGCAAAGTTGAAGGCGGAAAAGCTGGTCCCCGGCACGCAGGAGATGCCGAAGCCATTCTCCGGCAGTGGGTCCTGATACAGCAGCCGGCCGCAGCCCTCCGCCGCCTCCATGTCCCGGAGACAGGCATCGGAAAAGGCCGAAAAGTCCGGCACATACTCCGTGGCGGCAATGGAGAAGAGCTCCTCCCCGCCCTCCCGGCGTGGAACGGTGTAGTAGGGGGTCAGCCTGTCCCAGAGGCCCAGCCGCCCCTGCTGATCGAAGCCGTAGCGGAAGGCCGGGTCCCCGTTGACCACCCGGGCCGCCCCATAGATCAGCGCGGGATAGAGCCGCAGGCCGCCGCGCTTGCAGCGCCGCCACAGCCCGGTCACATCCACCTGGACGGTCAGATAGATGGCGGTCCGCCGGAAGCAGGTGAAGATCTCCCGCCGGGGCCAGTGGTCAAAGTCCAATACGGTAAACATCGCAGATTTCCTCCCCTCCATGGACAGACGGCATCCCCCGCCTCAGGAAAGCCCATCGACCCAGTTCTTTGCCTCCAGCAGGTCCATGCCGGTGGACTGTCGGACCACTTTTACCGCCTCCACCTCTCTGCCGGCGCGTTTTAGGCGGAGGGCCTTCTCTCTGACCTCGTCCGGGACCGTATCTGAGGTGAGCGCTTCCCTGCCTATGGCCCGGCACAGCTCATCGATCTGTTTTTGCTGGGCCCGGACCCGCTCCTTCCATTTCGTGAGCTCCAGATGCGCCAGCAACACCCCAATCATTGCGATGGCGAAGAGTCCATATTCCATGTCCGATCGCCTCCTTTTTCATGGATCGCAGCGGCCGCAGGGGGTGTAGCCCGCCGCTACCGCCTCCTCCCGGCTGGAGAAGGCCACCTGGTTCTGCTCCGCCGGCAGGCCGGAGCAGTCCGGCCGGTGGAAGACGTGGGAGTTGAGGTTGCCGATGTAGGTCCCCGGCTGGCTCTCATCCTCCGTGGGATTGGTCTGGATGCCGTCGTTGCGCTCCACGGTGAAGGTGAGGCTCGTCCCGTCGCTGGTGCACACCACATCCCCCTGGAGGTCGGTGCGGTAGACCGTTACATCGTCGTCCCGGAGGCGGCTCAGGGTGTCCTCGCTGGGGTGGCCGTAGTCGTTGTTCTCTCCCACGGAGATGACGGCATAGTCCGGGTCCACCTCCCGGAGGAAGGGATAGCTGGTGGAGGTGTCGCTGCCGTGGTGGCCCACCTTCAGCACGTCGGCCTCCAGCCAGGCCCCCGATTCCAGCAGGTCCTCCTCGGCAGAACGCTCCATGTCCCCGGTAAAGAGGAAGGAGGTCTCGCCAAAGTCCACCCGCAGCACGATGGAGGTGTTGTTGGTGTCGTCATAGTCCTGGACCGGGCCCAGCACGGTGACGGCGGCAGTGCCCACCGTCCAGGTGTCTCCTGGCTCTGGCACGGTGAGGCTCAGGCCCTGCTCCTGGGTGTATTTTAGGAAGTTCCCGAAGGCCTGGCTGTCATACTCGGTGACCGGGGAAAGGACCTCCCCCGCCGGGTACTGGCTCAGGGCGCCGGCCAGGCCTCCCACGTGGTCCTCGTGAGCATGGGTGCAGACCACATAGTCCAGCTCCTCCACCCCCTGGTCCGCCAGATAGGCCACCACCAGGTCGGAGTCGGCCACGTTGCCCCCGTCGATGAGCATGCTCTCTCCCCCGCACAGCAGCAGGGCTGAGTCTGCCTGGCCCACGTCGATGTAGTGGACCTCCAGGGTCCCCTCCGCCGGGCCGGGATCGGGGCGGCCAGCTCCGCCGCTGAGCCCACAACCCGTCAGGGCCAGCACCAGGGACAGTGCCAGGGACAGTTTTCCAAATCGGTTCATAGCTCCTCCTTTTTGTCCTTCCAGCCGCTTGACACAAGCGGACAGGAAAGAGGGCGGCCGGCGATGTTCCGGCCGCCCTCTTCTCTTAATATGCTGTCACGGTCTTATTCCAGTCCCAGGGGGACGATGGCGCAGTAGTCCTCGATGCTGCCGTTGGAGCGGAAGCACCTGAGGATCTCCTTGCCCACAGGGTGGAGCTCCTCCACATCGTACTGCTCCAGCTCCTTGGCGAAGAAGTCGTAGAGGATCTTGGCCCCCTTGTCGTAGCCCTCCTCGCCCAGGGTCTCCTGGCGCTCCGGCCGGAGGAACCGGGAGCTGATCTGCTGGCCGTCCACCTTCATCTCCTTCAGGGCATAGCCGAAGAGGGGGCAGCGGGCCGGGACCAGCCGGTCCATCTTCATGTTGACGCCGCCCCGGCGGGCCAGGTACTCCCGGGAGATCCACTCGGCGGCGAAGCCGATCTGGTAGACCCCGATGTGCTGGTTGGGGATGAGCACGTATTTGGTGTTCTTGCAGCGGAGGATCTGCTCCAGCAGGAGGTTGGCCTGCTTCACCCGCAGGCCGGTGGCGAAGGGCCAATAGGAGCCCACGCCCTCGCTGGCCAGCTTGGCATTGCCGCTGATGCTGGGGTTGTTGAAGCCCCGGGGGGCCACCAGCCGCCACAGCCAGGCCAGGGCCGGCGGGATAATGCCCATCAGGCCCAGGATGCCATAGCTGGGATTCTCCAGGGTGGCCGGGGGCATCCGGACGCCGAAGCTCCGCACGTCCACCTCCACGGGCTTATCGGCGATGTGGGGGATGAGGCGGCGGGGAATGATGACCCGGGGATTGGGGCAGGGCTTGCCGTCGGAGTCCAGGGTGTGCTCCCACAGCAGGCAGGTGGACCGGGGCACCCCCTGGAGGTTGAAGAACATCAGGGGCTCCGGAGTGTGGATGGAGATGCGCTCGTAGAGGGGATCGGAGCCATACTCCGTGATGCCGTCCACCCGGACGAACCAGCCGTCCTCGCCGTCGGTGAGGGCCAGCTTGCCGTTCCGGGGCTGGAAGCCGGGCTGGCACATGGCCATGTCGTCGGTCACCGGCTCGATGGTACAGGTGTCGCTCATGCTGATGTAGGTCTTTTCCTTGGTCTCGATATTGACGCCCAGGAGGACCCGGCCGTCGGAGACCCGGGGCACGTCCTGGAGCAGCTCGCTCTTGCCGCCGCCGGAGGCCCCCTCGTGCATCATCACCATCTCGTTTTCATAGGGGGTGATGATCCGGGCGGCGGAGGCGTGGGCCGTGATCCAGCCCTCCCGCTCTCCGATGTCCAGCAGGACACTGTAGATGCCCTTCTTGGCAGAGGGGCCGGGGTAGAGGTTGTAGGAGAAGACCTCATGGAGGTCGGACTGGCGGCTGTGGACCACCACCTGCTTGCCGTTGAAGTGGGTGTGCCGGAAGGGGGGCGCCACATAGACGATGGAGCGGGGCTTGAAGTGCTCCACCTCCCGGGCGTTGACAAAGGCCTGGAGCTCAGCCAGGGCGAAGGCGAAGAAGGCGGCGTTCCGGGGGCAGACCAGAATGGAGTCATAGCCGAACTGGTAGCCGCCGGCCTTGAAGGGGACGATGATGAGCTCCTGCCGGGCCAGCCAGCGGTAGGTCTCCTCCCGGAGGACGTCGAAGCTGTAGCCGTACACCTCCTCGAACCGGGGCTTATCCGTGGGCTGGTCGTCGGCGATGCGCATGCAGTCGGGGTCCCGCCGGCGCATGTAGTCCTCCACATAGTTGACCACGGCGCCATTGCGGCAGCGGGCCACGGTGGCCTCCCGCACCGGCTTGCCGTTTACATCGTAGAGGACCTCGATCTTGTCGGTGTGCTCGTTGCCGAAGATCAGCTCATAGAGGGTCTCCTTGCTGTCGGGCACAATGACACTGGGGCTGTTGTTGATGATATTGGTCAATTCAGGGGTAAAGGTGAATTTCTCCAACAAAACATTCATTAGAACGAAGCCTCCCTTTCTTTTTGCTTCTCTGAAACCACCGAAACAAAGCTCTTTGCAATTCACTTTACAGGAGAATCCCATTTTTGTCAAGGGGGAGCCCCCTGTGTCGGGGCGGCCTCTAAAGCCGCTGTTCCCCTGCTTACAGGGGTTTGCGGCCTTCGGGCGGAATTTTGCGTTCGCCGCCTCTCCCCCGCCCCGTCTGCAATTCTGGCGGCCGGCGGCTTCACAGGGAGACAAAAGCGCCCTGTGACCCAGGTCACAGGGCGCCGCGCGGCCTTGCCTCTTTTCCAGGGGACGGGCAGCTCTGCCTCAGTCGCCCCGCTTTTGGCGCTGGTAGATCAGGCGCAGGCCGTCCAGGATGAGCTGGCTGTCCACCACGTCGATCATCTCTGTGTTGTCCGCGATCATCCGGGCCAGCCCCCCGGTGGCCACCACCTTGGCCTCCGGCTCCCCCATCTCCGCCTTGGCCTGCTGGATCAGGTATTCCATGGCGCCGATGTACCCCAGCACTGCCCCGGCCTGGATCTGGCCCACAGCGGTGCCGCTGAGGACGGTGTCCGGCCGCACCAGCTCCACCCTGGGCAGCATGGCAGCCTTCTGAAAGAGGGCCTCGGTCGAGATGCGCACCCCCGCGGTGATGCAGCCCCCCAGGTAGGTCCCCTGGCGGCTCACGCCGTCCACAGTGGTGGCGGTGCCGAAGTCTACCACCACCAGGGGGGCGCCGTACTTCTCGATGGCGGCCACACAGGCCACGGAGCGGTCGGCGCCCAGGCGCTCATCGCTCTGGATGCCGTAGGGCAGGCCGGGGTCCACCCCGTCGTCCACCACCAGGGGCGTCTTCCCACAGTATTTTAAGAGGGCGTTGGTGAGGGTGTGCATGATCTGGGGCACCACGGAGGCGATGATGACGTCCTCCACGTCCTCCGTCCGCAGGCCGAAGCGCTGAAAGTACTCCCACACCAGCAGGCCGATCTCGTCAGAGGTGCGGTCGGCGTCGGTGGTCAGCCGGAAGCTGTGGGTGAGCTCCTCCCCCGCAAAAATGCCAAACACCATATTGGTGTTGCCCACGTCGATGGCCAAAAGCATGTCGATCTCCGCCTTTCTTATGTTGTCTCCGGTTCCTCTGCCGGCTTGATGCAGCAGGTGACGCCGCCGCCGGAGAGCTCGATGATCCCATAGGTGCCCCGCCGCCCCTGGCAGGAGCCTGGATTCAGGACCCACAGGCCCTCCAGCTCCTCGCAAAAGGGGATGTGGGTGTGTCCAAAGAGGAGGAGCTCCGCCTGGGCCTCCCGGGCGGCGAAGACCGCGCTGTTATAGGATGCCTTCACATGGTACCGGTGTCCATGGGTCATGAGGAGGCGCCTCCCCTCCACCTGGAGGACCCGCTGGTCCGGCGTCAGGGAGAAGCCGTCGCAGTTGCCGCAGACATTCTGCATGGTCTGCCGGGGCATCCGGGCCTGGAGCTCCTCGAAGTCCCGGCACAGGTCCCCCAGGTGGAGGACCAGGTCCGGCCGCTCCCGGCGCACCGCCCGCTCCATATGGTCCACATCCCCGTGGGTGTCAGAAAAAACCGCGATCCGCACCCCGGTCACCTTCCTCTCCTTCGGACATATAATGGCATGAGTACAATCATAGAATCATGGAGGGGATACCATCATGAAACAACAGCAGCCGGCCGGCGGCATTTTCAGCACACCCCAGGCGGCCCACCTTCTGAAAGACAAGGCAGCGGTGGAGCGCCTGACCCAATCCCCGGACACCAAGGCCCTCATGGAGATGCTCAACCGGAACGGCGGGCTCAAGGCCGCCGCCGAGGCCGCCATGAAGGGGGATGCCTCCCAGCTCCAGGGGCTGCTCAGCCAGCTGATGCGGGACCCCGAGGGGGCCCGGGTGGTGGAGCGCATCAACCGCTCCGTCCCCAAGGACTGACCCATCCGCGAGGGAAAGGAGGGCACCATGGCAGACGATTTTTCGGAAAAACTAAACGCCATCCTGGGTGACCCCCAGGCCATGGGCCAGATCCTGTCCCTCGCCCAGTCCCTGGGAGGAGGCGGGCAGACCGCGGAGCCCTCCGGCAGTCCACCGCCTGGAGAGCCGCCGGAGGAGGCCCCCCAGCAGCAGGAGGCATCCGCCGCGCCACCGGCGGCCCCCGACCTCTCCGGGCTTTCCGGCCTGCTTGGGGGCCTCTCTGGGAGCGGGAACCCCCTCTCCGCCCTGGGGGGCCTGGACCCCAAGCTCCTCCAGGCGGGGATGCGGCTGCTCTCCGAGCTGGGCAGCGGCGACGACCGCCGGGTGGCCCTGCTCACCGCCCTGCGCCCCTTTGTCAAGGAGGAGCGCTATGCCAAGCTGGACCGGGCCATCCAGATCGCCAGGCTCTCCCGGGTCATCCGGGCGGCCTTCACACTTTTCAAGGAAGGGGGCGGGCAGGAGCATGTATAACCGCTATATCCCGAACGGAACCGCATACACCAGAGTCTCCGAGGAGGATACGCCCCCCTTCCGGGGCGGGCAGGCATCGGGCGGGGGCCAGGGGCCGGGACAGCCGCCTCCCAGCGGCCAGGGCCGCCGTCCGCCTCCACCGGGCGGGCCCGCCAAGGAGGGGAAGGCCGCCTCCTGGCTCTCCGGCCTGCTCCGGAGCTTCAAGCTGGACGACCTGGACACCGGGGACATTCTGCTCCTCCTGATCGTTCTCTTCCTCTTTGTGGATGGGGACGACCTGGAGCTGATCATCACCCTGGGGCTCCTGCTGCTTCTGGGGCTGGGCGGAAAATCCGAAAAGGACCCCGCGCCATGACCCGGAATCGGACGCGCCTCACTCCCCCTGCCGGTGGAGGACCGTCCCGTCGGGCAGGGTGAAGCGCTCCTCGTCGGCGGTCTGGAGCACCTCGGCCTCGGTGGAGCTCATGCGCAGGACCACCACGCCGTCCTTGGAGGTCTCGGCTGCGATCAGGAGTCCGTTTTCCGTAGAGACCCAGTACCGCTCCAGATAGCCCAGCTCCTCCACCTGGGCCTCCACATAGACGCAGGACACCCCGTCCCGGACCACAAAGCCGGCATCCACGATGCTGTCGGGGTCCAGCTCCAGCACGTCCTCATAGGTGGGGATGTGCTGGGCCAGGTCGTCCTCGCCCCGCTCCACCGGCCAGCTCACCACCTCGCCGCCGGTGCCGTACCAGCGGTACAGGGTGCCCTCTCCCGTCTCCGGGTCCAGGTAGAGGATGGTCCTCTGCTCTCCCACAGAGCGGTAGGCGTCATGGTCCAGCCAGACGCTGGTCCAGGCCCCGTCCACCAAGACGCTGGCGGTATAGGTGCCTGTCCGGTCCTCTCCGGCGGCCATCTCCACCGTCACCGTCCGGGAGTAGTTTTCCGGCCGGGCCAGGGTGGCGATGACGTTCTGGACTGTCTCGGGGGTGACTCTTACATCCTCCACCCAGCCGCTCTCCCCCGGCCCCTCGCCGGTGCCGGACCCGCTGGGGATGGGGGTGGGCAGGACGATCTCCACCTCGCTCCCACCGAACAGGGTCAGCCCGAAGCCGGAAAACATGGCCACCCCCATCACCAGAACGATCAGCAGGAAGAGGACCAGTTTGTTTTTTCGCTCCATGTCCACACCTCCCCCTCTGGGGTCAGGGCGTTCCGATCCTACGCCTGAAAGGGCTCCGGCGGCTCCGGCCGCAGGCCGAAGCTCCACTCAATGGCGTCTCCGATGCGCTCACAGGCCCGGCCGTCGCCATAGGGATTCACCGCGTGGGCCATTTTGGCGTAGGCCTCCGGGTCCTCTAAAAGCTCCGCGCCCAGCCGGTAGACGGCCTCCTCCTCTGTGCCCGCCAGCTTCACCGTTCCCGCGGCCACAGCTTCGGGCCGCTCGGTCTCACGGCGCAGGACAAGCACCGGCTTGCCCAGGGCCGGGGCCTCCTCCTGGAGTCCCCCCGAGTCCGTCATCACCAGGTAGCACCGGGCCATCAGGTTGTGCATCTCCTCCACGTCCAGAGGGTCGATCAAATGGATGCGCGGGTGGCCGGAGAGGTACTGTCCGGCGGCCTCCCGCACCACCGGCGAGAGGTGGACGGGGTAGACCAGCTCGGTCTCCGGATGGTCCTCCACCAGCCGCCGCAGGGCCGTCATGATATGGGCCATGGGCTCCCCGTAATTTTCCCGCCGGTGACAGGTCACCAGAATCACCCGCCGCCCCTGGTAGTCCAGTTCATTGAGGAGTTCCGTCGTAAAGGAAAAGTCCTTTCGGACCGTGGTCGCCATGGCGTCGATCACCGTATTCCCGGTGAGGAAGACACCCTCCTGTATCCCTTCCCGCGTAAGGTTTTCCCGGTTGGCCGGGGTGGGACAGAAGTGGAGGTCGGCGATGTCCCCCACCAGAGTCCGGTTCATCTCCTCCGGAAAGGGAGAGTACTTGTCATAGGTCCGGAGCCCCGCCTCCACATGGCCCACCTTCACCTGCTGGTAAAAGGCCGCCAGGGCGGCCGAGAAGGTGGTGGAGGTGTCCCCATGGACCAGCACCAGGTCGGGCCTGGCCTCCTGGAGGACCCGCTCCACCCCGGTCAGGCACTTGCTGGTGATAGTGGACAAGGTCTGGCGGGGCTCCATGATATCCAGGTCGTAGTCCGGCTGGAGCCGGAAGATCCGCAGGACGGCGTCCAGCATCTCCCGGTGCTGGGCCGTCACGCAGCACAGGCTCTCCACCCCGGGACGGCGGGAGAGCTCCTGCACCAGGGGGGCCATCTTGATGGCCTCCGGCCGGGTGCCGAAGATGGTCATGACACGCAGCTGCTTCACGGATGCTCCTCCTCCCCGTCCTGCTTTTTCTTCTCATTGTTCACCAGAAAGATCCGGGCCGAGACCGCCCCCGCGGCGCAAAGGGCCAGCAGGAGCATCATGGCCTTGAGGGCGCCGCTGGTGGTGAGCACCACGGCGCACAGGCCCAGGATGGCGCTGATGATATAGAGCACAGCCACCGCCTGCTTCTGATTGAAGCCCATGTCAATGAGCCGGTGGTGGACATGGCTGCGGTCCGGGTGCATGGGGCTCTGCCCATGGGCGATGCGGCGGATGAAGGCGAAGCAGGTGTCAAAGATGGGCAGGCCCAGCATCAGGAAGGGCACCGCGAAGGAAATGATGGTGTAGAATTTGAAAAGGCCCTGAATGGACATGACCGCCAGGATGAACCCCAGGAAGGTGGACCCGGTGTCCCCCATGAAAATCTTGGCCGGATTCAGGTTGTAGGGCAAAAAGCCGATGCAGCCCCCCGCCAGGGCGGCCATGATGACTGCCACCGGGCCGTCTGCCACCGCCAGGGAGATGACCAGCATGGTCAGAGAGCTGATGGTGGAGACGCCGCAGGCCAGTCCGTCCAGGCCGTCGATGAGGTTGACGGCGTTGGTGATAGCCACGATCCAGATAATGGTCACCGGGTAGGCCAGCCAGCCCAGCTCCCACCAGAGGTCGGAGGAGAAAACGTTGGGATTGGAGAGGACCTCGATGACGTTCCCGGACAGGACGGCCACCAGGGCCGCCGCGATCTGAACCATCAGCTTGAATTTGGCCCCCAGGGCGTAGATGTCGTCAAAAATGCCCAGCACCACGATGATGACGCCCCCCAGCAGCATTCCGGTGAGCTCCGGGGTGAGCTCCACATAGATCAGAACGCTGAGGAGAAAGCCGAAGAAGATCGCCAGTCCCCCCATCCTGGGGATGGGGTGGTCGTGCATGCGCCGGTTGTCCTTGGGGACATCCACCGCCCCCACCCGGAAGGCCAGGGACTTCACCACCGGTGTGGTGATGAGGGCCACCACCATCGCGGTGACCAGGGCGGCCGCCACCCAGCCGATGGTCTGCAAATCACTATTCATAGTCGGTACTCATGCTCCTTTTATCGAAGGGGAGGGACGCCCCTCAGGGGGCTAGAAAGCCCACCTTTTTATAGACCTTGCGAAGGGTCTTGTTGGCCACATAGGAGGCCTTCTCCGCGCCGGCGCGGTAGACCGACTCCAGATAGGCCTTGTCGGCCAGCAGCCGTTCGGTCTCCTCCCGGATGGGCCGCAGGGTCTCCACCACGGCCTCGCCCACCGCGGGCTTGAAGACGCCGTATCCCTTGCCGTCGAACTCCCGCTCCACGTCCTCAAAGCTCTTTCCGGTGCAGGCAGCGTAGATCTGGATGAGGTTGGACACGCCGGGCTTTTCTCCGGGGGCGTAGCGGACACAGTGCTCTGTGTCGCTGTCGGTGACGGCCCGCTTGAATTTGCGGAGGATGTCCTCCGGCTTCTCCAGAAGGAAGACGCAGCCCTCGGGGATGGATTTGCTCATCTTGGTGTCGGGCTGGTTCAGGCTCATGACCCGGGCCCCCTGCTTGGGGATGTAGGGCTCCGGCATCCGGAAGACCTCGCCATAGACGTGGTTGAAGCGGTTGGCAATGTCCCGGCAGATCTCCACATGCTGCTTCTGGTC
>DWWJ01000012.1 GCA_019119795.1 Candidatus Intestinimonas pullistercoris | reverse complement strand
GGGCGGTTTGGAAGCGGGGAGCGGCAGAATGCGCGCGGTGCGTTTGCAATGAAAAAAGCTCGTCGCAAGCGAGATGTCGCTTGCGACGAGCTGGTACGGCTGAAGGGATTCGAACCCCCGACCTACTGGTTCGTAGCCAGTCACTCTATCCAGCTGAGCTACAGCCGCGTACCCGCTGTTCAGAAGCCTCAGTTCTGACAGCTAAATTATATTACCACAGAACGAAGGGAAAAGCAAGTACAATTTTTCTTTTTTGGGAAAGGATTTGCAGAGGGGGCCGGATGGAGCCCTCCGTCCCCCCTCCGCTCACTGTCCGAAGTAGGTCTGGATCTCCTTCATGCGGCCGGTCTGGTCCACCTGGAAGGGGCAGCGGCGGTCACAGTGGCCGCACTGGACGCAGTCCCCGGCGTGCTTTTCCAGATGGGCGTAGTGGTCCCGGGCCAGGGCGTCCCCCGCCCGGGAGAGGTCATAGTACTTGTTGATGAGCCCCACGTCCAGACCCGCGGGGCAGGGCTGGCAGTGGTTGCAGTAGACGCACACGCCGGAGGCATCCGCGGGGGCAAAGGAACCCAGGACCGAGTAATCCCGCTCCTCCGGGGAGGCGTCCAGGAAGCCCAGCAGCCGGGTGAGGTCCGCCCGGTCCCGGACGCCGGGCAGGACGGTGAGGACGCCGGGCTTGTCCAGGGCGTACTGGATGCACTGATACTCGGTGAGGGCCTGCCCGAATGGGGAGGTCCGGGCATCGAGAAGCTGCCCGCCGCTGAAGGCCTTCATCACCGAGATGCCCACGCCCTCCGCTTCGCACCGGCGGTAGAGGGCCATGCGCTCGTCGGCGCCGCCGATAGCGTAGTCCCCGTGGTGGTAGTCGTAGCCGGGATTGATGCTGAACATGAGCAGGTCCAGAATGCCCAGGTCCAGCACCCGCTCCGCCACCAGGGGTGTGTGGGAGCTCAGGCCGATGTGGCGCACCGTCCCCTCCCGCTGGAGCTGCTGGATATAGTCCAGCACGCCGCCGTCCAGCACCTTTTGCAGGTCGGAGACCTCATCCAGGCAGTGGAGAAAGCCGAAGTCGATGTGATCGGTCTTCAGGGCCTCCAGCTGCCAGTCCACAGAGCGCTTGATGATGTCCAGGTCGGTGGTCCAGCCGTAGGCGCCGCCCTGGTAGTTGGCGCCGAAGTGGACCTGGAAATGAACCTTGTCCCGGACGCCGGCCATGGCCGCGCCGTAGACCGGGAAGGGAGCGGCGTCCGCTGAGGCCAAGTCAAAAAAGTTGACGCCCTGCTCCAGGGCCAGCTCCACCGTGGCCCTGATCTCCTTCTCCCCGGCCATGCCGATGGAGCTGGTGCCCAGGCCCAGGATGCTGATTCGTTCCTCCCCGTGGGGAAGCTTCCGATATTCCATGCTTGATTTCCTCCCAGTCAGATCTGCTGTGGTGCCGTCTCTCCTGATCCCGGCATATCCCACGATTCCAATTCTACTCTATTCTATCATAAACGAAAGTTCGTCGGATGTAAAATGCTTATGCCGGATGATGCGTCATGCCCGTTTGGCATTTTTGTTGACATTTGAAGCGGGAGGGTTTATAATAGCCCCAAATTGAACAGAGGTCTTCAGGGCAGGGTGAAATTCCCGATCGGCGGTATAGTCCGCGAGCGCGTGAGCGCAGGATTTGGTGTGATTCCAAAACCGACAGTATAGTCTGGATGGAAGAAGACGGACCACGTGGAACAGGCATGTTCCGCGCGTTTTGTGATTGCTCTGAGATGGTTTCCATTTCAGAGTTTTTTCTTTACGCGCGGCGGCATGCGCCGTTTCCGCCCACCGGCGCCTTGAAGAGCTCTCTTCAAGGCGCTTTTTGCTTGGAGGGGAGAGACAACATGAAAGACGAGGCATACATGGAGCTTGCCCTGCGCCTGGCAGAGAGGGGAAAGGGCTGGACCTCCCCCAACCCCATGGTGGGTGCGGTGATCGTCAAGGAGGGCCGGATCATCGGCCAGGGCTTTCACCGGCGGTGCGGTCAGGCCCATGCGGAGCGGGAGGCCCTGGCCGCCTGCACGGAGTCCCCGGAGGGGGCAACCCTGTACGTCACACTGGAGCCCTGCTGCCATCAGGGGCGGCAGCCCCCCTGCACCCAGGCCATCCTGGAGAGCGGCATCCGCCGGGTGGTGGTGGGTGCCCGTGACCCCAACCCCCTGGTGGCGGGGAGGGGCATCGCCCAGCTCCGGGAGCGTGGGGTGGAGGTGACGGAACACGTGCTGGAGGAGGCCTGCACCCGGCTCAACTTTATTTTCTTTCACTACATCCGGACCAAACGGCCCTATACGGCCCTGAAGTACGCCATGACCCTGGACGGAAAGACCGCCGCCTGCACCGGGGCGTCAAAATGGATCACCGGAGAGGCGGCCCGGAGGCACGTCCACGGCCTGCGGCACCAGTACCGGGCCATCCTGGCAGGGGTGGGGACGGTGCTGGCCGACGATCCCCAGCTTACCTGCCGCCTGTCAGAAGGGCGCAGCCCTGTGCGGGTGGTCTGCGATACCCATCTGCGGACGCCCCTGACGGCCCAGGTGGTGCGGACGGCCCGTGAGGTCCCCACCCTTCTGGCCACCTGCTGCCGGGAGGAGAAGTGCTGGGCCCCCTACCAGGCGGAGGGCTGTGAAGTCCTGTCCCTCCCCGGGCGGGAGGGACACGTGGACCTGGATGCCCTTCTGGAGGAGCTGGGGCGGCGGGAGATCGACGGCCTGCTCATCGAAGGGGGCGGTGCCCTGGCCTGGTCGGCCCTGGAACAGGGCGTGGTCCAGCGGGTGTACGCCTACGTCGCTCCCCTGATGCTGGGAGGGGCCGCCGCCAGGAGCCCGGTGGAGGGCCGGGGCTTTCCGGACCCGGCCGGGGCCGTCCGCCTGGGGCCCTGCGGGGTCACCCGGCTGGGGGACGATCTGCTGCTGGAAAGTGAGGTGCTGCCCCATGTTCACGGGGATCGTTGAAGAGGTCGGGACCGTGGAGCGGGTCCAGCGGGGAGCCCGGTCCGCCGTCCTCCATATCAAAGCCCGGACCGTGCCGGAGGACCTGCGTCTGGGAGACAGCGTGGCGGTGAACGGCGTGTGCCTGACGGTGGTGTCCCACCACGCCGGGGGCTTTGCCGCCGACGTGATGCATGAGACCCTGGACCGCTCCGCCCTGGCGGACCTGAGGAGCGGGAGCCGTGTGAATCTGGAGCGTGCCATGGCGGCCAACGGCCGCTTTGGAGGGCACATCGTGGCCGGCCATGTGGACGGCACCGGGCGGATCGCCCGGCTCCGCAGGGACGACAATGCGGTGTGGTACACCATCCAGGCCGGACCGGAGGTCCTGCGGTATGTGGTGGAGAAGGGCTCCATCGCCGTGGACGGGATCAGCCTCACCGTGGCCCGGGTAGAGGCGGACCGCTTCTCCCTCTCGGTCATTCCCCACACCGCGGCGGTCACCACCCTGGGGGAGCGCCGGACGGGAGACCGGGTGAACCTGGAGTGCGATGTCATTGGAAAATATGTGGAAAAGCTCCTCCGGACGGCCGGGCCCCGGAGGCCGGAGGGGGGACTCACACGGGAGTTTTTAGCCCAAAACGGAATTTGACAGGCAAGGAGTGGAAACAAGATGTACCAATTCAACACCATTGAAGAGGCCCTGGAGGACCTGCGGGCCGGCAAGCTGATCCTGGCCACCGATGATCCGGACCGGGAAAACGAGGGGGACTTTATCTGCGCCGCCCAGTTTGCCACCACCGAGAACGTAAACTTTATGGCC
Organism: Candidatus Intestinimonas pullistercoris; assembly: GCA_019119795.1. GTDB lineage: Bacteria > Bacillota > Clostridia > Oscillospirales > Oscillospiraceae > Intestinimonas > Intestinimonas pullistercoris. The sequence continues at coordinate 9,820 of DWWJ01000012.1, read as the reverse complement.
ACCTATGGCAAGGGCCTGATCTGTATGCCCATGTCTCAGGAATATGTGGAAAAGCTGCATATCCCCCAGATGGTCTCCCACAACACGGATAACCACGAGACGGCCTTCACGGTCTCCATCGACCACGTCTCCACGTCCACCGGCATCTCGGCCGCTGAGCGCTCGGTCACTGCCAGGAAGTGCGTGGAGGAGGGGGCCCGGCCGGAGGACTTCCGGCGGCCGGGGCACATGTTCCCCCTGCTGGCCAAAAAGAACGGGGTGCTGGAGCGCAACGGCCATACCGAGGCCACCGTGGACCTGCTGCGGCTGGCGGGACTCAAGGAGTGCGGCCTGTGCTGCGAGATCATGCGGGAGGACGGCACCATGATGCGCACCGGGGAGCTGGTGGAGCTGGCCCGGACCTGGGGCCTGAAGATCATCACCATCCGGGACCTGCAGAATTACCGCAAACGCCATGAAAAGCTGGTAGAGCGGGTGGCCGTGACCCGAATGCCCACCAAATATGGGCTTTTTACCGCCTATGGCTACGTCAACCGCCTCAACGGGGAGCACCATGTGGCCCTGGTGAAGGGGGACATCGGAGACGGAAGGGACCTGCTGTGCCGGGTCCATTCGGAGTGCCTCACCGGGGACACCTTCGGCTCCCTGCGCTGTGACTGCGGGGAGCAGCTGGCCTCCGCCCTGACCCAGATCGAGGCGGAGGGGCGGGGCGTCCTCCTCTATATGCGCCAGGAGGGCCGGGGCATCGGCCTTATCAACAAGCTGAAGGCCTATGAGCTCCAGGAGCAGGGACTGGACACCCTGGAGGCCAACCTGGCCCTGGGTTTCGCCGGGGACCTGCGGGAGTATTACATCGGTGCCCAGATCCTGCGGGACCTGGGGGTGCGGACCATGCGCCTTTTGACCAATAACCCGGACAAGGTCTACCAGCTCTCTGACTTCGGCCTGGAGATCGTGGAGCGGGTGCCCATCCAGATGGATGCCACCCAGTACGACCTGCGCTACCTGCGGACCAAGCAGGAGAAAATGGGACACCTTGTCCACTATGAAGAAGGGAGAGCACAGGCATGAAAACATTTGAGGGAAATCTGGTATCCAGAGGAATCAGGGTGGGTATCGTGGCCGCCCGGTTCAATGAGTTCATCGTCTCCCGGCTGGTGGACAGCGCCCTGGACGGGCTCAAACGCCACGAGGTCCGGGAGGAGGACATCCACGTGGCCTGGGTGCCCGGGGCCTTTGAGATCCCCCTGATCGCCTCAAAAATGGCCAGAAGCGGAAAATACGACGCCGTTATCTGCCTGGGATCGGTGATCCGGGGGAGCACCACCCACTATGACTATGTATGCAGCGAGGTCTCCAAGGGCATTGCCGCCGTGGCCCTGGAGAGCGGCATCCCGGTGATGTTCGGCGTGCTCACCACCGAGAACATCGAGCAGGCCATTGAGCGCTCCGGCAGCAAGGCGGGAAACAAGGGCTTCTCCTGCGCCGAGGGGGCCATTGAGATGGTGAATCTGCTCCGGGCCATGGAGGGATAGGCGCATACGTTAAGATTAAGAGAGGGGACCCGGGTGATCCCGGGTCCCCTCTGTCTCAGCAATGATGCCGTTATTCAGCGTCCTGCATGGCCTTAGCCGCCTCGATGGCCTTCTCCTGGGCCGCAGGAGGGGCTGTCCCCAAGGCCGCGGAGCGGCCTCGGGGGTCCCCGTTTCTTTTTCACATGCTCGGCGGAAGTGAATTCCGCCTGCGCCAAGGTTTTGCCTCCGGCAAAACGCTTGTACGGCGCAAGCGCCGCCCCATCGGAGATGGGGCCCCCGAGGAGGCCCCTCCAGGAGGCGCTGCTCTGTTATTCAGCGTCCTGCATGGCCTTGGCCGCCTCGATAGCCTTCTCCTGGGCTGCGGGAGGGGCGTCCTCGTAGCGGACGAAGTGATAGGTGAAGCTGCCCCGGGACTGGGTGATAGAGCGCAGGTCGATGGCGTAGGAGCTCATCTCGCCCATGGGGACCTCGGCCTCCACGATCTGGTTGCCCTCGCCGTCGGGGTTCATGCCCATGATGCGGCCCCGGCGCTTGTTCAGGTCGCCGATGACGTCGCCCATGTAGCTGTCGGGGATGGTGACCTTCAGCTCGCCGATGGGCTCCAGCAGCACGGGGTTGGCCTGGGCCAGGGCGGCCTTGTAGGCCAGCTGGGCGGCCGTCTTGAAGGCCATTTCAGAGGAGTCCACCGGGTGGTAGGAGCCATCATACAGGGTGGCCTTCAGGTACACCACGGGGTAGCCCGCCAGCACGCCGTGCTGGACGGCCTCCCGGAGGCCCTTCTCCACGGCGGGGAAGTAGTTCTTGGGCACGGCGCCGCCCACGACCTCCTCGCAGAACTCCATCTCCTCCTGCTCGCCGGGCTCGAAGCGGATCCACACATCGCCGAACTGGCCGTGGCCGCCGGTCTGCTTCTTGTGGCGGCCCTGGACCTCCACCTTCTTGCGGATCTTCTCCCGGTAGGGCACCCGGGGCGTGGAGAGCTCAGCCTCCACACCGAAGCGGGACTTGAGCCGGGACACCAGCACGTCCAGCTGGATGTCGCCGGTGCCGGAGACCACCACCTGGCGGGTCTCGGCGTTGTTGACCACGGTGAAGGTCTGGTCCTCTTCGCCCAGACGGGCCAGGCCGGCGGCGATCTTGTCGTCCTGCCCCTTGGTCTTGGGGGCGATGGCCATGGAGTAGACCGGCTCGGGGAACTCCAGGGGGGAGAGCTTCACCACGTTCCGGGGGTCGCAGAGAGTGTCGCCGGTCTTGAGCTTCTCCATCTTGCCCACGGCGCCGATGTCGCCGCAGGAGAGCTTCTTGACCTCTTCCGTCTTCTTGCCCCGGATGGTGTAGAGCCGGCCCAGCTTCTCGGTGGCGCCGGTGCGGGCGTTGACGATGGACATGTCGGACTCCAGGGTGCCGGAGAGCACCTTCACATAGGAGTACTTGCCGTACTGGTCGGAGACGGTCTTCCACACGAAGGCGGCGGGCACCGCGCCGGGGGAGACGGCGAACTCCACCATGTCGCCGTGGTCGTCCTCGCCGATCTCCGGACGGCCCTCCAGGGGGGAGGGCAGGAGGTTGACGATGTTGTCCAGGAGCATCTGGGTGCCCAGGCCGGTGAGGGCGGAGCCGCAGACCACCGGGAAGAGGGACAGGTCCTTGACGCCGGCGTGGAGGCCCTGGATCATCTCGGCGTAGGTGAACTCCTCGCCGTTGAAATAGCGGTCCATGAACTCCTCGCTGGTCTCGGCCACCGACTCCACCAGGGCGTTGTAGAGCTCGTCCAGCACGTCCTTCTTGTTGTCGGGCACGGGGATCTCGTGGCGCTTGCCGTTTTCGATGTCGTAGGCCCGCTTGTTGAGCACGTCGATGATGCCGATGACCTTCTTGTCCTCGTCCCAGATGGGGGCCACCACCGGGGCCACGTTCTTGCCGAAGCGTTCCCGGAGGGTGTTGAAGGCGGCGTTGTAGTCGGCGTTGTCCTCGTCGGTCTTGGAAATGTAGAGGATGCGGGGCATCTTCCGCTCCTCGCAGTACTTCCAGGCCTTCTCCGCGCCCACGCTCATGCCGCTCTTGGCGGAGCAGACGATGATGGCGGCGTCGGCCACCCGCAGGGCCTCGATGACCTCACCGGAGAAGTCAAAGTAGCCGGGGGTGTCCAGCACGTTGATCTTGCAGCCCTTATACTCCACGGGCACCACGGCGGTGGAGATGGAAAACTGGCGGCGGACCTCCTCGGGGTCGAAGTCGCAGACGGTGTTCCCGTCGCTGACCTTGCCCAGCCGGTCGATGGCGCCGGTCTGATACAGCATGCTCTCTGCCAGGGACGTCTTTCCGTTTCCACCGTGGCCCAGCAGGCAGACGTTGCGGATATTTTGCACGGAATAGCTCATAGTCGTTTCCTCTCCTTACATTTGGGTTCCAGGGCTCCCTTGACCGCCGTCAACAGGCCCCATCGGCGGACCGCCGGACTGCCGGGCAGAGCGCCGGCAGGTCAAACCGGCCCGCATCGAAAGCGCCGCCGTTTTTTGCGTCACTGTCTTAGTCATTATATCTCAAGCATCGCGGATTGACAACTGATTTTTTATAAAAAACGCAAATTTTCCCGGAGTGCCGCCGGCCGCCGCCCTGCCCCAGGTCCAGGGGAGGGACACGGCCGGAAAAAAAGCGCCCCTTTTTTCCGGCAAAAGGGGGAAAACGGCGGCAGAGGATATCTTTGGCTTGTGCTTTTGGGAAAAGTAGGGTAAGATAGGCTCTGCTTCGGGGACGCCCTGGGAGCTCTCACAGGAGGGAATGGAATGAAACGACTGCTGCACATTTTCTGGGTCTTTTTTCAGATTGGCCTGTTTACCATCGGCGGGGGGTATGCCATGCTGCCCGTCATCCAGCGCCAGGTGGTGGATGTCCAGGGCTGGATGACCGACGAGGAATTTTTGGACGCCCTCTCCCTGACCAACAGCCTCCCCGGCCCCCTGGCCACCAACTCGGCCACCTTCGTGGGCTACCGCATTGCCGGCGTTCCCGGCGCGGTGTCGGCCATCTCGGGGGCGGCGGCGCCCAGCGTCATCATCATCCTGATCATCGCCATGGTCTTTCAGAACATCGTAGAGTATCCCCTGGTCCAGGCCGTGTTCAACGGGGTCCGGCCGGCGGTGGCCGCCCTCATCCTCTACTCCCTGGTGAAGCTGGGGAAGTCGGCCCGCATCGGCGCCTATTTCAACTGGCTGGTGGCCCTTCTGAGCTTTGGGGCCATCGCCCTTTTTGACCTCCACCCCATCCTGGTGGTGGTCTGCGCAGCCCTCTACGGCCTGTTCGTCCGGAACGCCGTGGTCCGGGCTGTGGACGCCGGAAAGGCCGGAAAGGGGGAGGACTGATGCTCTCCCTACTGCTTGAGGTCTGCTTCTCTTTCCTGAAGGTGGGGGCCTTCTCCTTTGGCGGCGGGTACGCCGTCCTGGCCTTTATCCAGCGGGAGGTGGTGGACACCCACGCCTGGATCTCCCCCAGCGACTTTGTCAACATCGTGGCCATCGCGGAGATGACCCCCGGTCCCATCGCCGTCAACTCCTCCACCTTTGTGGGCTATAACCTCTTCGGCATCGGGGGCGGGGTGCTCTGCTCGGTGTGCACCCTGGCCGTCCCCTTCGCCCTCTCCCTGGTGGTGGCCATTTACTTTACCAAATTTAAGGACAACGTCCACCTGAAGGACGCCCTGGCCGGCATCCGGCCGGCGGTCATCGGCCTCATCGCCGCCTCCTGCCTCTCGGTGGCCGAGATCTCCCTCACCAGCCTTCTGAGTCTGGCCTTCTTCGGGGTAGCCCTCCTGCTGGTGTGGAAATGCAAGGTCAGCCCCATCCTCACCCTGGTGGCCTGCGGCGCCCTGGGGGGCGTGGTCTACGGCGCGGTGCTCCCGGCCCTGGGGCTGTAAGCTCCGTCCGGGAAAAAGGGGAGGCCCCCGCCTTTCGGCGGGGGCCTCAGAAAAGAAAGAGAGAGAAGAGAGAGGAGGAAAGGAATCAGAGAAACATCTATTTGAAAACACATTGCTGTGTTGTTGCTTGTCTGCCCCACAGCCGGGAGGCAGTGGTTTGCGCTGGTGTCTTGCTGTGAGTATAAGATACCACACCCCGGGAGGAAAAGGTTGGCGGAACTTTGAACAAGCTTTGAAAATTATGTGAACGATGAAGCCGCCCCGGTCCTCACGGTGAGGACCGGGGCGGCCGGTGTGCCGAGACGAGAAAATAGGGACAAAACGCCCTCAGTTCCCGCTGGGGAAGAAGGGGGCCAGGGCGGCGGCCACGCCGCTGACCGGCATGGTCTGGAGGACGATGCGGCCGGGGCCGGTGACCACCGTGTTGAAGAAGCCCTCGCCGCCGAAGAGGGCGTTCTTTACTCCCTTTACGGTCTGGATGTCGATGGAGCAGGTGGCATCCACCATGGCCAGGTTGCCGGTGTCTACCACCATCCGCTGCCCGGCGGCGAGCTCATACTCCACGGCGTAGCCGTCCACCTCCAGGAAGGCCATGCCCCGGCCGGAGAGCTTCTGCATGATGAAGCCCTCGCCGCCGAAGAAGCCGGCCCCTGCCTTCTTCTGGAAGAAGACAGACATCTCCACCCCCTGCTCCGAGGCCAGAAAGCCGGACTTCTGGACCACGATAGGCCGGTCGGGGGTGATCTCCACCGCCCGGATGGAGCCGGGGAAGCTGGAGGCAAAGGCGATCATGCCGGGGCCGCCCTTGGCGGTGTAGACGTTCTGGAAGAGGGACTCGCCGGAGAACATCCGGCCGAAGGCCTTGCCCAGGCCGCCGCCGGCATTGGTGCTCATCTCCATGTTGGGGCTCATCCAGACCATGGAGCCCTTCTCTGTGATCATGGACTCTCCGCCCTCCAGGTCGCAGATGACCACAGGCATGGGCTCGCCAACAATGTTGTACTTCATGTCATGCGCCTCCTGATCCTTCTGGTTAATTTGAGCTGTTTCCAAACCCGAAATATGGGTCTGTCTCTATCATACTGTCTTCCGGCGGGGAATACAAGAAAAAGATTCGACATTGGAAAAAAAGTGTGGTACACTGTCCCCTGAGATGAACTGCCAAGGAGGAAGCTGCCCTTATGCGTATGCGGAAAAAGCCCAATCTGATCCCCCGGATGGAGCGGTGCGCGGCCTATCAGGTGAAGGACCCGGAGCTCTGGCGGGGCCGATGGAGGGAGCGGCTCGCCCCGGGGTGCGAGCTGCGCCTGGAGCTGGGCTGCGGCAAGGGCCGCTTCACCTGTGAGACCGCCCAGCGGGAGCCAGAGGTGCTCTTTGTGGCGGTGGAGCGGGTCCCCGACGCCATGGTGATGGCCATGGAGCGGGCCCAGGCCATGGAGCTGCAAAATGTGCTCTTCATCGACGCCGACGTGGCCCGGCTGGCCGACTACTTCGCCCCCGGCGAGGTGGAGCGCATCTACATCAACTTCTGCGACCCCTGGCCCACCAACCGCCACGCCAAGCGGCGGCTCACCCACCCCAACTTCCTGGAGCTCTACCGGAGGGTCCTCCGGGACGGAGGGGAGATCTACTTCAAGACGGACAACCGGGGCCTCTTCGAGTGGTCCCTCTTCCAGTTCCCCCATGCGGACTATGAGCTCCGGGAGGTCACCCGGGACCTCCACGCCCAGGGCATCCAGGGGATCATGACCGACTATGAGGAGAAGTTCCACAGCATGGGCACCCCCATCAACCGCTGTGTGGCCGTGAAGCTCCACCGGGAGGAGGCCCCTCCGGCCCCCGGCCCTGCCTCCGAGGGAGAGGCTCCCTCCGGGACGGAGACCGCCCAGGAAACTGGGACCGATGGGTAAAGAAAATCCGCTTCCGCCAAAACGGCGGAAGCGGATTTTTTATGGGGTCACTGAAAGACCACCACCCGGTACATCAGGAAGAAGTGGGCGATGCTGCCCAGGAGGATAAAGACGTGGAAAATCTCGTGGCAGCCAAAGCGGGGGTTGTCCCGCCCGGGCCATTTGACGGCGTAGAGCACGCCGCCCACGGTATAGAGGACGCCGCCCAGCACCAGCCAGAACATCCCCTCGGCAGGCATGTGCCGCAGCAGACTGGGGAGCAGGAAGAGGGCCATCCAGCCCATGAGGAGGTAGATGGCAGAGGTCAGCCACCGGGGGGCGCTGATCCAGGCCACCGACAGGACGGTCCCGGCCAGGGCCGCGGTCCAAATGGCCGCCAGCATGGGGATGCCCCCGTCCTGGGGAAGCATCAGGGCGCAGATGGGGGTGTAGCTCCCGGCGATGAGGAAGTAGATGGAGATGTGGTCATACTTCCGCAGGGCGATGCGGCCCCGCACCCCTGTGCGGAGGCAGTGGTAGAGGGTGCTGGCGGTGTAGAGGCCGATCATGCTCAGTCCGTAGAGGAGAAAGGCGGCGAAGGCGGCCGCGCCCCCGTTCCGCTCCAGCACCCGCTGGAGGAGGAGCACCGTGCCCAGCACGGCCAACACGGCCCCCACCCCGTGGGTGATGGCCGACCAGGGCCGCAGGCCGTCGTAGGGGTCCCGGGCCTTTTCCGAGCGGGCCCGGCGGGGCCGCTCAGCCGGCCGGCCGACTGCGTAATGATGAGATCCGATCCGTTCATCCATATGAATCACCTGGATATAGTGTAGCACGGATTACCGCTATATGTCAATATAAAAACAATGAAATATAATGTTAATAATTATATCCCAGAAATTCCCGAATCCTCGCCGCCGCGGACCTCCTGCGCCTGCCGGCGGGGCCGGCGGGCATACCAGATCAGGGCGTCGGTGCTGCCGGAGCGCCGGAGGACGGCGGCCGTCCAGAGGGCATCCGCCCCCAGCAGGAGGGCACAGGGCAGGGTGAACCCCTCCGGGATGCGCGCCACCAGGGCGGCGGCCAGAGGGTGGATGCCGTAGACGGTCAGCAGGCCCAGGCCGCACCAGCACAGGGAAAAGGCGAGGCAGACCCGGCCGCCCAGATTCCAGGGCAGCGCCGTGTAGTCCCAGAAGGAGACCCGGAAGATCTTTTCATAAAAGAGGCTCATGGCATATTCCGCCCCGGTGGCGGCAGCGCCGGACCAAAGGGCCAGCAACAGCGGCCGGCCCGCCAGCAGCGGCGCGGGGGCCAGGATCAGCAGGGCCCCCAGCCCATAGACCGGGCACAGGGGCAGGAAGTAGAAGCACTTCCGGTCCTGCTTCTCCGCCCGGACGGTCCGGGCGTAGGCCACCTCCAGCAGAAAGCCCAAAAAACTGTAGAGCACAGCATACCAGAACCATTCTCTCACGGCGTTCCTCTCCCTCCGGTTGGTCTCTGCGTCTTATCATGGACAGAGAAAGGCAAAACCATGCGGCTATTTTCTGGCAAAACACCGGGAAAAAGAGGGAGTTCCGCTCTTGTGAGATGCAGCGGGATGTGATAGAATAAGAAAAATTCTAGGGCTTGTTTGAAAATTGGCGATGTGCCCAGCGGCGAGGGCTCTTGGCCTGCTGGCAAGCAATTTCCCCGCAGGGATCCTGACGGATCTCAAGGGGAAATTGTGCCGCCAGAGGGCAAAAGACCCGCCGCTCAGGCATATTGACAGCTTTCAAACAAGCCCTAAAGGGGACGCAAGGATATGCGGCATTTGATCGATTTCGGGGACCTGAGCCGAGCGGAGTGGGATGGACTGTACCAGCGGTGCAGCGAGATCATGGACCACCCCGCTGATTTTTTGGACGCCTGCCGGGGGAAGGTCATGGCGAGCCTGTTTTATGAGCCCTCCACCCGCACCAATTTTTCCTTCCAGACCGCCATGCTGCGGGTGGGGGGGACGGTCTTCGGCTTTGCCGACCCCCGCTCCTCCTCGGTGGCCAAGGGGGAGACCCTGAAGGACACCATCAAGATGGTCTCCGGCTATGCCGACGTGGTGGTCATGCGCAACCCCCTGGAGGGGGCCGCCAAGGCCGCCTCCCTCTACTCTGATGTGCCTGTCATCAACGCCGGGGACGGCGGACACATGCACCCCACCCAGACCACCGCCGACCTCACCACCATCACCCGCCTGCGGGGGAAGGTGGACGGCCTCTCGGTAGGGCTGTGCGGGGACCTGAAGAACGGCCGCACCGTCCACTCCCTCATCAAGGCCATGGCCAAGTTCACGGGCATCAAATTTTTCCTCATCGCCCCCCGGGAGCTGGCCATCCCGGAGTATATGCGGGCCTTCCTGCGGGAGAACGGCATGTGGTTCACTGAGGTCACCGGCCTGGAGTCGGTCATCCCCCAGCTGGACGTGCTCTACATGACCCGCATCCAGCGGGAGC
>DWWJ01000011.1 GCA_019119795.1 Candidatus Intestinimonas pullistercoris | reverse complement strand
TAGTAGGTCTGGGCCCGCTCCATGGCCATCTCCGGGGTGAAGGAGGGCTGGACCAGAATGGCCCAGAGGGCGGCCAGAGCCAGGAGCAACATCAGGTCCCGGAGGAGCTTGACCCGCCGGGAGAGGCGGGGAAGGTGAAGGAGCAGGGATTTCATGGGGCATCCCCCCAGTCCAATGGGATGGTCAGCCGGTAGTGCCGGCCAAACAGGTCATAGTCCAGGTAGACCTCACTGGCCCGGGGGTCCACCCCTGGCAGGATATAGGTGAATGGGGAATCATACTGGTTGCCCAAGTCATCAGAAAAGACGGTGGGAGGAGGGACACTCTGGAGCGTAGAAGTAAATGGTCCGGCAGATTGGTGGAAGGGGTCCCTCTGCCAGAAGTTGCCCTCCAGATAGAGCCAGTAGACAGGCTCCGGATCACCGGCGGTGGAAGCCTGAAGGACCAGATGGGCCCTGGCATAGTGAATGGAAAGCGAGTCTAACTGCCGCCGCTGATCCAGTGGGATGCAGGCGACGGGCTCCACAAATCCGGACTCCAAGTCACGCTCCAGACGTTCAGCGGAGGACTCGTAAAAGCAGGAGAGCAGGTAAGTATAATCCAGCCGCAAGAAACCGTCCCAAAAGATGGAGAAAGCCAGACAGAGGATCAGCAGGCGCAGGAGAACGAAGGTCAGGCCCCAGAGGGGGCTGTGGACCCGGTCCAGGGCCCTGCCCAGCTCCGCCGGGTCCCCCATGGCGGCCACGGCCTGAGACTGGGCCTCCTCCGGAGAGAGGCCCTTTTCTTCCAGGGCGGCGGCGTGGTCCCGGAGGTGGTCGGTGAGCTCCTGGGTGATGTCCCAGCGGGCAAAGGGCCAGCGGACCTTGGCGCAGACGGCGGCGCAGAAGGTCTCAAAGGGGTCAGCGCTGTTCATAAAGAACCTCCTTTACGCAAACTCCACGCCGAACTGCTCCACCCAGGACTCGGGGTTTTCCGTGAACCAGATCCGGTTGACCGAGGCGTCATAGCCCGCCAGGCGGAAGTCCCTGGAGGAGGTCCAAGTGGTGTCCATGGGCAAATCCGGGATCTCCAGGACAAAGCAGCCGTTGTCCGACCAGGCCACGGCGGAGATCAGCCGGGGGTTTCCACCCTCCGGCGCCGCCGGGAACTCCAGGGCCACCCGGACGATGTTGGGGTCGTTGGAGAAGACCACGATGGGGGTGTTCTGGAAGAGCATGACCTGGTCCGTCATGGGGACCAGGGCCTGGGAGGGGGCGTTCTCCACCACGTCCACGCTGCCGGTGTCCCAGAAGAGGCCGTTCCGGGGGATGCTGACCACACCGTACCAGTCCTGCCAGCGGACAGCGTAGGAGCGGTCCCAGCTGAGGGGCTCCTCCAGGGTGCAGAGGACCTGGGAGGGGCCGAAAAAGGCCCGGCGCTCGGTGGCCCGGCGGGCCAGGTCGGCGGTGGGGATGGGGAAGTCCAGGCAGATGTAGAGCAGGAGCAGGGAGAGGAACAGGATCAGGCTGTCCCGGAGAAACCGCCTGCGGCGGTTGAAATGGAGCTTTGGGCGGCTCATGACGGCTCGCCTCCTTCCAGAGAGAGGGTGAGGGCACATTCCCACGTCCCGAAGGGCTGGAGGGTCAGGGTGAGCTGGGTGGCGTCGGGGTCCAGGCCGGTGACCTGCATATCATAGTAGGAAATGAAGGGATAGTCGGTTAAGGGATTCCCCCAGGACCGGCAGGTGTCTGCAAGCCGGCCGCTTTCGGCAGAGGCTCCACCGTCAACATAGACGTTCCCCAGGTCGTCCTGGGCGGAAAGCCAGGCGTCTACCTCAGGGCCCCGGTACCAGGGATTCCAATGGGTGACCTTCAGCAAATAAGAGAGGGTGCGCTGGCCGTCTTCCCAGGTGTTGAGGACGGCATAGGGGATGGAGAGGGTATAGTCCTCCGTGTGGGCGGTGGCGGTGGGCTGGAGCAAAACAGTGTTCTCTGTCTCCTCCATGCCGCGCTGGTAATACAGTACGCCGCGAGAGGTGATGGGATAGGCAGGGTCCAGTAGATCGGGCAGGTCCCGGCCCAGAAAGAGGATCAGGAAATAGATGGCCGCTGCCGCCGCGAGACGGGAGGCCCATTTGAGGACCGCCAGGAGCCAGCCGGCCAGAGGGCTGTGGAGCTTGTCCAGGGCCTTGCCCAGCTCCACCGGGTCCCCCATGGCGGCCACGGCCTCCTCCCGGGCGTCCAGAATGGGGACGCCCCGTTCTTTCAAGGCGTCAGCGTGGTCCTGGAGATGGTCCAAAAGCTCGGTCTGGATGGCCGCCCGGTCAGGGCGGAAGCGGACCTGGGCGCAGACGGCGTTGCAGAAGTCCGTGAAGGGGGTGGGGGCCTTCATCGCGGCCGCCTCCCCTCACGAGGAGGCCGGGCCGGCCAGGGCCTCCCCCTCCGTCGGAGCCAGGGCGGAGAGGATGGCGTTCACCTTCTCAGAGAACTCGGTCCACTCCCGCTTCTGCTCCTCCAGGAGCCGGAGGCCCTTCCGGGTGATGTGATAGTACTTCCGGGTCCGGTTGCTGTCGGTCTCCCGGGTGTAGGACTTCACCGCCCCGTCCTTCTCCAGGCCGTGGAGGATGGGGTAGAGGGTCCCCTCCTTCAGGGTGAAGGTGTGGTCGCTCCTGGCGTCCAGCTCGGCGATCATCTCGTAGCCGTACTTGTCCCCGGAGGCAAGCAGGGAGAGGACCAGCAGGGTGGTGCTGCCGGAGAGCAGGTTTTTGTCGGCCTTCATGGCAGATACGCTCCTTTCTGTATTTCAGATACATCGGATTCCTAGGTATAATATACCTCGGAACACTAGGTATGTCAAGCAAAAAACGCCGGACTGGAAAACTCCAGTCCGGCGGACGTTTTGATGGGAGAGGCGAGGGCAGCTCAGCCGCCCTGGGCCAGGTCGGTGAGGGCCTGCCCGGCCACCCGGTAGACCGTCCAGTCCTCCATGGGCTGGGCGGGGAGGGCGCGGTAGAAGTCGATGGAGGGCTGGTTCCAGTCCAGGCACCACCACTCCAGACGGCCGCAGCCCTCGGAGACGGCGATGGCGGCCAGACGCTTGAGCAGGGCCAGCCCGTAGCCCTTGCCCCGGTGCTCGGGGCGGACGTACAGGTCCTCCAGGTAGAGGCCGCACTTGCCCAGGAAGGTGGAAAAGTTGTGGAAATAGAGGGCGAAGCCCACAGGCTCCGGCCCCTCCTGGGCGATGAGCACCTGAGCACCGCCCTTTTGGAAGATCCAGGTCCGAAGGGTGTCCTCGTCGGCCACTACCTCGTGGAGGAGGTGCTCATACTCGGCCAGCTCTCTGATGAAGCGGAGGATGAGAGGGGTGTCGGCCTCCTCCGCCAGGCGGATGGAAAAGGTAGAGTCCATGCTCAGTTCATCTGCTTGCGGCGGGAGATGTTCATGGTGCCGTCCTGCATGTCGCCCACCCACTCCAGGCTCTTGCCGGTGCCGTAGGCCACGCAGGAGATGGCGTCGTCGGCCACATGGGTCTCGATGCCGGTGTGGGACTCGATGAGCTTGTCGAAGCCCCAGACCAGGCTGCCGCCGCCGGTCATGCAGATGCCGTTGGTGGAGATGTCGGCCACCAGCTCGGGGGGCGTGCGCTCCAGGACGCCGTGGATAGCCTCCAGGATGCGGGTAGAGACCTCCTCAAAGGCCTCGATCATCTCGGAGGAGGTGACGGTGAAGACCCGGGGCAGGCCGGTCATCAGGCAGCGGCCCTTGACCTCGAAGCTCTGCTCCTCGGGACGGGGGAAGACGCAGCCGATCTGCATCTTGATCTCCTCAGCAGTACGTTCGCCGATGAGCACGTTGTGCTTCCGGCGTATGTACTTGATGATGGCCTCGTCGAACTGGTCGCCCGCGATCTTGATGGATGTGGACTCTACGATGCCGCCCAGGGAGATGACGGCGATGTCGGTGGTGCCGCCGCCGATGTCCACGATCATGTGGCCGTCGGGCTTGGTGATGTCGATGCCGGCGCCGATGGCGGCGGCCAGGGGCTCCTCAATGAGGAAGACCCGGCGGGCGCCCGCCTGGATGCCGGCGTCCACCACGGCGCGCTCCTCTACCTCGGTGATGCCGGAGGGGACGCAGATGACCACCCGGGGCTTGAAGAGGCGGAAGGAGGCGGCCTTGCGGATGAACTCCTTGAGCATCCGCTCGGTCATGTCAAAGTCGGAGATGACGCCCTCCCGGAGGGGGCGGATGGCCACGATGTTGCCGGGGGTGCGCCCCAGCATCTGCTGGGCCTCGGTGCCCACCTTCAGCAGGGTGCCCTTGTCCTTGTCCATGGCCACCACGGAGGGCTCCCGGAGGACCACGCCCTTCCCCTTTACATATACCAGGATCGAAGCAGTACCAAGGTCGATACCGATGTCTTTCGCGAACATACCAGCACCTCGAAATCTATTCAACGTCTCTTTTATTTTAGCCAAAAGACCCATTGTTAAACCTCTCCATTTGATCAATGATGGGAACTATCTTCCCTATTATATCGGGAGTCCCGACGCTTTTCAACTACAATTTGAAAAAGACGACACGGGGACGGGCGTTTCCCGCCCAAACCGGGCGGAAAACCGCGCGATTCACCGCCGGGCCCGGGCCAGGGTGGCGCAGACCACGTCGGCCGCGCCGGAGGAGCGCAGGATGCGGGCGCACTCGGAGATGGTAGAGCCGGTGGTGATGATGTCGTCGATGAGGAGGACCCGGCGGCCCGCCACCAGCTCGGGGTCCACCGCCCGGTAGGCCCCCAGGACGTTGGCCCGCCGGGCGCTGTCATCCTTCCCCAGGCCGGACTGGGCCTCGGCGTTGCGGACCTTCCGCAGGGTCTCCACCGCCACATCCTCCAGCTCCAGGGCGGCGGCCATGGCCAGGAGCATGGCCTGGTCATAGCCCCGCTTCTTCAGCCGCTCCGGGGAGAGGGGGACCCAGGTGATGAGGTCGTACCGCCCCGCCAGGTGCTCCCGGACGCAGCGGGCCACCAGGCGGCCGTAGGTCTTGGCGTAGCCCCGGGAGCCCTGGAACTTATAGCGGTGGAAGGAGGCGCGGACGTCGTCCTGATACCACAGGGGCGAGACGCACAGGGAGACGAACTCCGGCCGCTGCTCCGCTTCCCCGGCCAGGGTCCAGGGCAGGCTGGAGCGGCAGGAGGCGCACAGGCCCTCCTCGCCCTTGTGGAGGAGCTTGCGGCAAAAGACGCACTTGGGCGGGAAGAGCAGGTCCAGCAGGACCTCCACCGGGCCCGTCATGACGGGTCCTCCAGAGAGATGGGACCGTGCTCCTTCTCAAACTCCCTGATACATGTGGTAATCAGGTACAGCACCTGACGGCTCATGGAGCGGCCTTCGTATTCCGCGATATATTGCAGCTTGTCATGCAGCTCCGTGTCCATGCGGATACTCAGATGCTTTCGCTTTTCCATATGCTCTGCCTCCTCGTTTTTATGAGGTAAACAAAGCATATCTTTTGCAATGAAAATTAGATTATTGTTAGTGCATTTTTACGGCTTAAAATTTTGGCGATTTGTGAGTTTTGAGCTTGATGAATACCAGGGGGCTCCCCTGGGAAGGCCGGCAGCCTGCCGGAACGGGTTTGCGGCTCCCTGCCGCGGGGGTGCCTGCCCGGCAGGGGCAAAAACCATTTCTTTTTCCGCGGAAAAAGAAATGGTTCTTGACTCCAAAGAAAAAGAGGGGCCGGTCTTCGGTTGGTTGATGGTGGTCCACGGCGGCCAGCGGCTTTTCACGGACTTTGGGGACCACTCCCGGCCGTTACGGCCATCACACTCAGGAACAGAGGCCGGTTTTTGTTCTATCTATCTGCCGCCTGCTTTTGCCTCTCTCAGGGCCGGTGTGGTGGGGTGCTTCCCTTGCGTTGAAGAGGGAGCCTTGTGCAGGGCGAGACGATTCCGGCGCACCGCCGCACTCTGCCGCGAGAGTGGCACATCCAGGCGGCCCAAAGATAGAACCACCGTCTTTTCCCTGTTCCACCATGGGATGGCCGTAACGGCCGGGAGGGGTCCTCACCACAGTGCGTAAAGACGCAAGCCGCCGTTTTCCACCCCAGACCTGACATAGACCGGCCTCAACTTTTTCTTTGGGGTGAAGGACCGTTTCTTTTTCCGCAGAAAAAGAAATGGTCTTTCCCCCCGGAGGGACTCCGCCCCCGCCGGGTAGGCGCCCCCGCGGCGGGAGCCGCCCGGTCACTGCCCCCGGGCCAGCCGGGCCCGAAGGCCCGAATACCGCCGCTGCTGGCGGTCGTTGCGGACCATCTGGGCCACCTTCTCCTCGTCACCCACCAGGATGAAGAGCTCCCGGGCCCGGGTGATGGCAGTGTAGAGCACCCCCCGGGTCAGCAGCATGGGGGAGCCATCGTTGACCGCCAGGATCACCGCCCGGTACTCGCTGCCCTGGGCCTTGTGGACCGTCATGGCGTAGGCCGGTTCCAGCTCCCCCAGCATTTCGGGGCTGTACTCCACCAGGCGGCCGTCGAAGTCCACCGTCAAGAGCTCTCCCCGGGGGTCCAGGTCGGTGATGCGGCCGATGTCCCCGTTGAAGACACCCAATCCGGCCCCCCGGCCCTCCCGGTCCTTCCACATGACGTCGTAGTTGTTCTTCACCTGCATCACCCGGTCCCCCAGCCGGAACAGATAGGGGCCGAAGCGGCGCTCCCCCTTGTCCTGGGCGGGGGGATTCAGGGCGGCCTGGAGCCGCTGGTTCAGGGCGAAGGTGCCGCTCTGGTGCTTCCGGGTGGGGGAGAGGACCTGAATCTGGTCGGCGGGGATGCCCATGTTTTTGGGCAGCCGGGTCTGGACCAGCTCCACGATGGTCTCGGCCGTCCGGACCGGGTCCTTCCGGCGGAGGAAAAAGAAGTCGGGCTGGTTGTTATGTAGGTCGGGCAGCTCCCCCCGGTCCACACTGTGGGCGTTGCGGACGATGGCGCTCTGGGCGGCCTGCCGGAAAATTTCGGTGAGGCGCACCGTGGGCACCCGGCCGGAGCGCAGCAGGTCGGAGAGGAGGTTTCCCGGACCCACCGAGGGGAGCTGGTCCGGGTCCCCCACCAGAATGAGCCGGCAGTCCCCCCGAAGGGCGGAGAGAAGGGCCCGCATCAGGGGCACGTCCACCATGGAGGTCTCGTCCACGATGACGGCGTCGGCCGCCAGGGGCTCGTCCTCGTCGTGGGCAAAGACCAGCTGCCCGGTCTGGCGGTCGAACTGGGTCTCCAGCAGGCGGTGGATGGTGGCGGCCTCGGCCCCGCAGGCCTCCCCCAGCCGCTTGGCCGCCCGGCCGGTGGGGGCGGCCAGGGCGGTATCCAGCCCCAGGGCGTCGAAGAGGGCCAGGGCCCCCCGCAGGCAGGTGGTCTTGCCGGTGCCCGGCCCGCCGGTGAGGAGCATCACCTGCCGCTCCGCCGCCAGGGCCACCGCCTGGCGCTGCTGGGGGGCGTAGACAATGCCCTGCCGGTCCTGAATGGCGTCGATGAGGGCGTCCAGATGCTCCGGGGGCAGGAGCTCCCGGGCGCACATCTCCTCCAGCCGGAGGGCCACATATTCCTCCGCCTCCTGGAGGGCGGCCAGGTAGCAGGCGTCCTCCCCGGCCACCTCCTCCCGGATTACCTGGCCCTGGTGCTCCAGGGCGTCCAGGCTGTCGGCCAGGGCGGCCTCCTCCACCCCTAGGAGCTGCCCCGCCGCCCACAGCAGCTTCCGGGCCGGGAGAAAGGCGTGGCCATTGTTGAGGTTGTGGGCGAGCTCGAAGAGGAGCCCCGCCTCCAGGCGCTGGGGGTCCTCCCCGTCGGTGCCCAGGGAGAGGGCCAGGGCGTCGGCAGTGGAGAAGGGGACCCCCAGCTCCTCGTCCACCAGCAGGTAGGGGTTGTCCCGGAGCACATCCAGGGCCAGGTCCCCATACCGGCGGTAGAGGGGCATCCCCAGCTGGAGGGGAAGGCCGTTCTCCCCCAGAAAGTCCAGCAGCAGGCGCATCCCCATCTGGAGCCGGTAGGCCTCCCCGATCTGGAGGGCCCGCTTCCGGGTGATGCCCTTGATGCGGGTGAGGTACTCGGGGTGCTCCTCCAGCACGGTGAGGGTGTCCTCCCCAAACTCAGCCACCAGCCGCCGGGCGGTGGAGGCCCCCACCCCCTTGATGGCCCCGGAGGCCAGGTATTCCTGGATGGCCTTCACCCCCACGGGGACCCGGCGCTCCACGATCTGGGCCTGGAACTGCTCCCCGTAGGAGGCGTGGCGGCCCCAGGTGCCGTGGACGGCCAGGCCCTCCCCGGGGGCGGCGCCGGGCATGCAGCCCACCACCGTCACCGGCTCCCCGGCGCCCACCGCCAGGCGGAGCACGGTGTAGCCATTCTCCTCATTGCGGAAGAGGACCGCGTCCACGGTGCCCTCCAGAAGGTCCAGCTCTTTCTCTTCCACGGCAGGCAGCTTCCTTTCTTTGTCTATGGTCAGATCAGGTAGTTGGTCACGGAGTCCAGCGGGCAGAGCACCACCCGGGGCTGGGCGTTGGCCAGCAGGGTGGCCACCGTGAGCCCCTGGGGGTCCAGCCCCGCGTCCGCGATGACCACGGTGTAGCACTGGCCCGCGCCGGTCCGGAGCCACAGCAGGCGCTTGACCGTCTGCTCCAGGGCGGCCCCGTCCCCCTTGGCGGGGACCACGGCGTAGGCCGGAGCGGCCGCCCGGCCCGGGGACAGAACGCGGCTGAAGGTCAGGTAGCCCAGGACAAAAAGGCCGAACACAGCCAGCAGGGACAGCAGGACTTCCAAAACAGCGTACAGCAAAATGACCCACCTCCGCGCCATTCTATGCGCAGAGGTGGGGAAGGGTCAAAAAATCGAGGTAAAGCCGTAGGTCAGGCCGGTGATGAGGAAGCCGGCGATGAGCACGCCGCCGAAGATGGACGGAAGGGCTTTCTTCAGGCGCATGTCCAGGAAGGCGGCGATGAGGGCCCCAGTCCACCCGCCGGTGCCCGGCAGGGGGATGGCCACGAAGATCATCAGGCCCAGGTATTTATATTTAGTCACCTTGCGGCCCTTGAGGTGGGCCCTGGCCTCCAGGCGGTCCACCAGATGGTCCAGCTGGGGCAGATGGCGGCGCATCCACTTGAAGATGCGGCGGATATAGACCACGATGAAGGGCAGGGGGATCATGTTGCCCACCACGGCGGCCAGGAAGGCGGTAAGATGGGGAAGGCCGTGGGCCACCCCCCAGGGGATGCCGCCCCGGAGCTCCAAAACAGGGACCATCGAGACCAGCACCGTGGAGAGAATGGCGCCCAGCTCCGTGTCCGTCAGCCATTGTATCGCGTCCAAATCATGTTCACCTCAAGGGGTATTGTACCATAGACGGCGGAGCATTAACATAAATTTTTTCATAATTTTGCGGGCGCGCCCCGTCAGGGCTGACCTGTCCAGCCCAGAAGATAGTCGGCGGAGCCCCAGAGCCGGAAGGCGCTGTTCCTCGCCGCCCTGGCTCTGGGCATCCGTCTGGGAAGCCTGCCTATGCCTGGAACACCGTCTCCCCCGCCCGGATGGTCTCCAGCACCTGGAGCCCCCGGAGCTCCTCGGGGTGAACGGCAGTGGGGTCCCGGTCCAGAAGGACCAGGTCAGCCGCCTTGCCGGGGGCCAGGGAGCCACGGCGGGCCTCCTGGCCATACTGAAAGGCGGCGTGGACCGTGACGGCCTTCAGGGCCCCATAGGCCGAGATGCGCTGGTCCGGGCCCAGCAGGGCGCTGCTCCGGGTCATCCGCTCGGCGGCGCACCACAGGCTCTCGATCATATTGGGCGGGATCACGGGGGAATCCTGGTGGAGGGTGAAGGGGATGTCCAGCTCCGCCGCCCAGGCCAGGGGGGAGATGCGGTTGGCCCGGGACCGGCCCAGGTTCTCCACATGGACGTCTCCCCAGTACCACACATGGGCGGCAAAGAAGGAGGGGAGGATGCCCAGCTCCGCCATCTCCGAGAGCTGCTCCCGGCGGACCAGCTGGGCGTGGATCATCACCGGGCGGATGGCCCTCACGGGCCTGCCGGCCCGCTTCTGGGCGGCCCGGCAGCAGCGGATGAACTGCGCCGCCGCCGCGTCCCCATTGCAGTGGGCCAGGAGCTGGACGCCCTCCTCCAGGGCCCGGAGGACAAAGCCCGTCACCGTCTCGTCGTCGTGGATGGGGTAGCCCCGGTCCTGGCCGTCCCCGCCCAGGTAGGGCTCCAGCATCCAGGCGGTGCGCCCCTGGGGGGAGCCGTCCAGGAAAATTTTGTAGCCCCCCAGCTTTAGGTTGTCCCGCTCCCGCAGCCAGTGGGGGGAGGCGGTCAGGTCCCCCGGGTGGGCCAGGTCCACATAGCCCACCACAGGGACGGTAAGGGCCCCGGCCGCCGCCGCGGCGGAGAGCATCTGGTACTCCCGCTCCCCGGTGAGGCCGTCTTGGATCAGGGTGATGCCCCGGGAGAGGTAGACCTCCTGGGCCCGGCGCAGCAGGTCCACCGGGTCAGCGCCCAGGGCGGGGGCCTGGGCACAGGCCGCCCGGAAGGCGTTCTCCTCCAGATAGCCGCTGGGGGTCCGTCCGTCGGCCTCCCGGCCGATCTTCCCGCCCGGCGGGTCGGGGCTATCCGCCGTGATGCCGCAGAGGGCCAGGGCGGCGGAGTTGAGCACCCCCATATGGCCGGAGGCGTGGGTGAGGAGGACGGGCCGGTCAGGGAACCGCTGGTCCAGCACCTGCCGGGTGGGGTGGACCCGCTCCGCCAGGACGCAGGGGTCGTAGCCAAAGCCCATGAGCCAGCCCTCCTGGTGGTTCCGGGCGAAGTCCGCCAGGGCGTCCAGCAGCCCGGCGAAGGAGTCCGCCGCCCCCAGAGGGCACAGCTCCAGGGTGGATGCCAGGGCCGTGAGGTGGGAGTGGGGGTCCAGGAAGGCGGGCAGCAGGGCCTTACCCTCCAGGTCCCGGAGCTCCGCCTCCGGCGCCCGGGCCCGGAGGTCGTCCAGGGGCCCCAGGGCCGCGATGGTGTCCCCGGCGGCCAGCAGGGCCTCCGGGGCGGGACCGGCCTCCATCGTGAGGATGGGGCCGCCGTGATAGATGACTTGTCGCATATCCTATTCCGCCTTTTTTTCGATCTGCTGGGGGATATGCTTAGCATATACGATCTGCTGCTCACTATACAATCCCGTGTAGCCCGACAGGCGGTAGGACACCGCCACCGCCAGGGCGAAGAGGGGGAGGCCGCCTCCGCCGAAGAGCTCTACAGCCAGCAGAAGGGAGGAGAGGGGGCAGTTGGTGACGCCGCAGAAGGCGGCGGCCACCCCCACCGCCCCGCCGAAGGAGGGGGAGAGCCCCAGGAGGGGGGCCACGGTACAGCCAAAGGTGGCCCCGCAGGCAAAGGTGGGGACGATCTCCCCGCCCCGGAAGCCGGCCCCCAGGGTAAGGGCGGTGAAGAGGAGCTTGACCAGGAAGGCCCAGGGCATGACCCCTGCCCCGCCCCCGGTGACGGCGGCCTCCACCAGGTTCCCGCCCGCCCCGTTGTAGACCTGGTCGGCGAGCCCTCCGTCCAGGAAGGAGAGCCCCAGCATGAGCAGGCCGCCGACCACCGCCCGGAGCCGGGGGTCCGGAAGCGCTTTGGCGTACAGGTGCCCGGCGCCGTGGACCACCTTGCAGAAGAGCACCGACAGCCCGGCGCACAGCCCGCCCAGGACCACCATCTGGGCCAGGGACAGGGGGGAGAGGGCGGGGATGCCCGAGACGGCATAGGCGGTGGGGGTCACCCCCAGCCAGCCCGCCAGCAGGGCCCCGGTGAGGGAGGAGAGCACGGCGGGGACCAGGGCGGAGTACTGCATGACCCCCACATGGACCACCTCCAGGGCAAAGACGGCGGCGGTGAGGGGGGTGCCGAAGAGGGCGGAGAAGGCGGCCGACATGCCGCAGACGGTGAGGATACGGCCACGCTCCGGGGGGAAGCCCAGGACGTGGGCGATCTTGCTGGAGATAGAGGCCCCCAGCTGGAGGGCAGCCCCCTCCCGGCCGGCGGAGCCCCCCACCAGGTGGGTGAGGATGGTGGAGAGGAAGATCAGGGGGGCGGTGCGCAGGCGCATGGGCTCGTGCTCCCGGACGGCCACCAGCACCAGGTTGGTCCCCTGGTCCTTCTCCATGCCGCAGACCTGATAGAGAAGGACGATGGCCAGCCCGCCCAGGGGGAGCAGGCAGATGAGCCAGGGGTGGAGCTGCCGCAGGTGGGTGGCCAGGTCAATGCCGTAGTGGAAGGCCACGCCCACCGCCCCCACCAGCAGGCCGATGCCCACAGCAAAGGCAGCCTGCCGAAGAAAGGCCAGCAGGTCCGGAAGGAGCGTAGGGGAGGCGGAAGGGGGGGCGGCGTTGGACTGGGACATGGTCGTACACCTCATATCTGCCGGCGGGAGGGCCCGTCCGGCGGCGGTTCTGACGCCCATTATAGCATAGCTTTCCAGATTTGAACAGAAAATAGCGGAAAAGGGATGCTTTCTTCGGAGAGATATGATATACTAAAGCATCAAGCGCCTGACAAGCGCGCAATTATAAGGAGGAATTTCTTTGTCACCCGACCCCATATGGCCACAGATCCTGCTGCAGGTGGTCCTGATCCTGCTCAACGCCTTTTTCGCATCCACGGAGATCGCCGTTCTCTCTCTCAATGAAAACCTGCTCCGCCGGGAGGCGGAGGAGGGGGACAAAAAGGCGGCCCGTCTGCTGAAAATCGTCCAGGCCCCCACCAAGTTCCTCTCCACTATTCAGATCGGCATCACCCTGGCCGGCTTCCTGGGGGCGGCCTTTGCCGCCGAGAACTTTGCCAGCCGCATCACCGCCTGGCTGGTGGACGGACTGGGCTTTTCTGCCCTGCCCCGGGAGGCGGTACAGTCGGTATCGGTGAGCCTCATCACCCTGGTGATCTCCTTCTTTACCCTGATCTTCGGGGAACTGGTGCCCAAGCGGGTGGCCATGAAAAAGGCGGAGATGGTGGCCCGTTTTGCCAGCGGGGTGGTCTATGGCCTTTCCGTGGTCATGAGCCCGGTCATCGCCCTACTTACCCTCTGCACCAACGGCGTCCTCCGGCTCATGGGCATCGACCCCAACGCCGACGAGGAGGAGGTCTCGGAGGAGGGTATCCGCATGATGGTGGACATCGGCGAGGAGAAGGGGGCCATCGAGGCCGACGAGAAAGAGATGATCGAGAACGTCTTCGAGTTCAACGACACCGTGGCCGAGGATGTGATGGTCCACCGCACCGATATGGTGATGGTCTGGGCCGGGGACACGGACCAGGAGATCGTGGAGACCATTGAGTCCACGGGACTGAGCCGCTTCCCGGTCTACGAGGAGGACGCCGACGACATCATCGGCATCCTCAGCAGCCGGGACTACTTTCTCAACAGCCGGAAGGAGTCCCCCAAGCCCCTGCGGGAGCTGCTGCGGCCGGCCTACTTTGTGCCGGAGTCGGTGCCCGCCGATGTGCTCTTCCGGGACATGCAGAGTCGGAAGACCCACATGGCCATCGTGGTGGACGAGTACGGCGGCACCTCGGGCCTTCTGACCATGGAGGACCTGCTGGAGGAGATCGTGGGCAATATCTATGACGAGTTTGACCCCCAGGAGGCCCAGGAGATCATCCAGCTGGAGCCCAACCTGTGGCGGGTGGCCGGCGGGGCCGAGCTGGACGATGTGGCCGCGGCCCTGGACCTGGAGTTCCCGGAGGATGAGGAGGCCGACACCCTCAGCGGCCTGATTTTCGACCAGCTCCCGGTGATCCCCAAGGATGGGCCCAGCCAGGTGGAGGTGGAGGCCGCCGGGCTCCATATCAAGGTGGAGTCTGTGGCCGACCGCCGGGTGGCCTGGGCCCTGGTGTCCAAGCTACCCCAGGGCGGGGAGGAGACAGAGGAGAAGAAATAGCGATGTGCAGGAGGCCCGGCAGACGCCGGGCCTCCTTTTTGCAAAAAATGAAACAGAACGCCGGGAAGTGGTGTCTAATAGGGTGAAAGGAGTGGGAGGCCCATGAAGCGGGTACAGGCGCGGGCGGCTCCACCTGAGGTGGCAGAGCGGTGGATGCGGGAATACGGAGACGGCATCCTGCGGCAGTGCTTTCTCTTCCTGGGGGACCGAGGTCAGGCGGAGGACGCGACCCAGGAGACCTTTGTCCGGGCCTGGAGGTCCTATGAGAGCTTCCAAGGTGGGTCCAGTGAAAAGACCTGGCTCACCGCCATTGCCGCCAATGTCTGCCGGAACCTCCTGCGCTCCCCCTGGAACCGGCGGCGGGTGGACCTGTCCTTTCTGGAAGACCGTCCGGTGACAGCGGAGGAACCAGATGACACCGTGCTCCAGGCGGTGCTGTCCCTGCCGGCCAAATACCGGCAGGTGGTGGTGCTCTATTATTACCGGGAGTGCTCCACCGGGGAGATCGCGGAGATGTTGGGACTGCCACAGGGGACGGTGTCGGTCCGCCTGAAACGGGCCAGGGAGCGGCTCAAACCGATGTTGAAGGAGTGGTACGATGACGGAGCATGACATTCACATCAGCCTGGACCGCTCCCTGGATGGGATGCGCTTCACGCCGGAGCTGTGCCAAGCTGTCCTGGAGCAGATGGCGCCCCCCAAAAATACCCGCCGCCTGCTGCGGCAGGGGGTAGCCGCCGCCCTGGCCTGCGGCCTCCTGCTGACGGCCGCCCTGGCCGCGGCACCTGTGCTGTGGGTGGTGATCCGGGACCATCTCGGCTCCCGGGCCTCCTACGCCAGTCAGCCACAGGTGACCGTGACCGACCAGGGACTGGAGCTGGGCGTGGTAACGGCTCTGGCAGACCAGAATCTGGTCACAGTCTACCTCACCCTCCGGGACCTGGAGGGGGACCGTTTGGACCAGGGGGCGGCCCTGGAGCTGTGGGCCGGCGGCTGGGAGGCGGAACAGGGGACGGCCGCCGACTCCGGGGGGAGCCTGGGCTATGACCCGGAGAACGGGACATGGCTCTTCTACCGGACCTTCTCCCGGATGGAGCCCCGGGAGGTCCTGCGCCTTCAGGTGCGGGAGATCGTCCCGGGATACCAGGACTTCTATGTGGACTTTTCCGGGGCGGCGTTGGCGGAGGCGGTGCCGGAGGAGACCTTGAAGAGCGCGGTGGGAGAGGATGGGAACCTTTATCTCCTGCCGGGACAAAATCCCGTGGCGATGGACTGGGAACGGTATCCGCTGGCGGAGGGGGCCCAGCCGGGCATCTGGATCTCCTCCATGGGCTATGCTGAGGATGGCAGGCTCCACTTCCGCTTCCAGGTGGAGGAGTGGGCCAGCCTTCTGGAGCTGGACCTGCCCTCCTTTGACGGACAGGAGCTCCAGCGCATGGCGGTGCTGCCCGATGGTGTGGACTATGCCTTCCCGCCGGGCTGCCCTGACCGGGAAGACCTGGAAGAGAACCTTGTTCTCTTCTTCAACGGTAGCTACTCCACCAGAGGGGGCCCCATCCAGGGAAACTGGGACTTGGAGGTGCCGCTGGAGCTGGTAGAGACAACAGAGCTGACCTGGCCGGGAGAAACGGTTTCGGCGGCGGATGGCCCGGAGACGGAGATCGACGGGGTTTGGCTCTCTCCGCTGAGCTTTTCGGTGGCATGCAGGGGACTGGGCGGCCGATCCCTGCTGGAGCTGGAAGAGCGGCCCGTGGTGACCCTCCGGGACGGGACTCAGGTAGAGACACTGGCAGGGGTCCGGGCGGCAGACGAGTGGCAGAACGGAACGGCGGTCTCCGTGGAGCGGCTGGTCTGGCAGCTGGAGCGCCCGGTGGACCTGGAGCAGGTGGCGCACGTCGCCTTCTGCGGTGTGACCATAGAACTGGATTAGGAAAGGAGCCATTTCAAATGCGTTTGGAAAAAGGAAGCTTTTGTGCCCGGGTCCTGGCTGTTCTGCTGGTAGCAGTTGCGGCCATCAATCTCTCCGTCGCGGCGGCAGAGTTCACCGACGCCGGAGACATCCAACAGGTGGAGGCGGTGGAGACCCTGGTGGAGCTGGGGGTATTGAATGGAAAAGGGGACGGGAGCTTTGACCCCCAGGGGCCGGTCACCCGGGCAGAGATGTGCAAGATCGTTACGGCGCTTCTCAACGGCGGGAAAATACCGCGCTTTGAAGATCCTGACCACCCCCGGACCATTTTTGCCTATCCCGATATCTCCGGCCACTGGGCCAGGTATCTTATTGACTACTGTAACTCCCTGGGCATCGCCAATGGACGGGCGGACGGTACCTTCGACCCTGATGGGACCGTCACCGGCCGGGAGGCGGCCAAGATGCTGCTGGTGACCCTGGGCTACAGCGCGGACCGAGAGGGCTACACCGGCGCCGACTGGGCCAGTGCGGTGGACCAGCGGGCAGAGGCTCTGGGCCTCTATGAGGGCCAGGGCCTAGAGACCCTGGCCGAGCCCCTGGACCGGGAGGATACTGCCTTCATGGTCTATCAGGCTCTCCAGGCGGAAATGGTGAATTATGGGGAAGCCATAGAGCGCTCTGATGGAAGCGGCTGGGAGTGGGTGGAATACGATGAGGCGACGGGGATAGGCGAGACCCTGATGGAAAATAAGTTTTCTTGAAAGAAGTCAACTCTTCTCAGGAATTTCAACGCACCAGAAACAAAAGAGGCCGTGGACTGGCGGACTGCCGGGCCACGGCTTTTTCCTGCCCGCTTCCGTTGGAAGAGAGGCTGCCCGACTTTTTTCAAAGTTTCAAAAAATTTTACTTTGAAAATGACGGAACTTGTAGTATGATAAGTCTGTAGACTTTCATACGGAATAAAAACCGATGCCGATAAGGAGGTATATATTTATGCGGAAAACGAAGGTCATCTGTACCCTGGGCCCCGCTGTGGACAGCGAGGAGACCCTGCGGGAGCTGATCCTGGCCGGGATGAACTGCGCCCGGTTTAACTTCTCCCACGGCACCCACGAGAGCCACCTGGCCACTCTGGTCCGGCTCCGGCGGGTGCGGGACGAGCTGGGGGCCCCGGTGGCCACCATGCTGGACACCAAGGGGCCGGAGATCCGCATCAAGAGTTTTGCCGGCGGCCCCGTGACCCTGGTGAAGGACCAGGACTTCACCCTCACCACCGAGGACGTGCCCGGAGATGAGCACCAGGTCTCGGTGACCTATGAGAACCTCCACAACGAGCTGGCTCCCGGCTGCCGGGTGCTGGTGGACGACGGCCTGGTGGAGCTTCAGGTCCAGAAGATCGAGGGCCGGCGCATCCTCTGCACGGTGGACAATGGCGGCGTCCTCTCCAACAACAAGAGCATCAACATCCCCGACGTCCACATCCAGCTCCCCTCCCTCACGGAGAAGGACAAGGAGGACCTGAAGTTTGCCGTGGAGCAGGATTACGACTTCATCGCCGCCTCCTTTGTCCGCAAGGCCTCTGATGTGGAGGACATCCGGGCCTGCCTCCGGGAGTACGGCGGGGAGAGCATCCGCATCATCTCCAAGATCGAAAACCGGGAGGGCGTGGAAAACCTGGACGCCATCATTGCCGCCTCTGACGGCATCATGGTGGCCCGGGGCGACCTGGGGGTGGAGATCCCCGCCCACGAGGTGCCCATCCTCCAGAAAAAAATGATCAAGGCCACCATCCGCCAGGGCAAGCCGGTCATCACCGCCACCCAGATGCTGGACTCCATGATCCGCAACCCCCGTCCCACCCGGGCGGAGGTCTCCGACGTGGCCAACGCCGTCTTTGACGGCACCTCCTGCGTCATGCTCTCCGGGGAGACGGCCTCCGGAAAGTACCCCATCGAGGCCCTGAAGACCATGGTGGACACCGCTGTGGCCGCCGAGGGGGCCATCGACTACTGGGGCCGCTTCCGGGAGAGCGCCCTGCTCCCCGGTGTCTCCTCCATCAGTGACGCCATCACCCACTCCTGCTGCCTCACCGCCATGGACCTGGGGGCCTCCGCCATCCTGGCCGCCACCAAGACCGGCTACACGGCCAAGGTCATCTCCCGCTTCCGCCCCGGCTGCCCCATCATTGCCGTCTGCCAGAGCGAGAAGACCCGCCGGCAGCTGGCCATCTCCTGGGGCGTCCACCCCCTCCTCACCGGGGAGGTGGACTCCACTGACCGCCTGTTCTCCATGACGGTGGACGTGGCCCGGAAGGAGGGGGTCGTCCAGCCCGGGGAGACGGTGGTCATCACCGCCGGCGTCCCCATCGGCAAGTCCGGCACCACCAACCTCATCAAGGCCCAGGTGGTGTGAGCCTAGTTTCTCCCAAAACCATCTTTTCCCGCCGCCCGGGGCCCCTGAAAAGGGGCCCCGGGCGGTTTTTCCATGCAAGAGGCTGGCAGGAAGTACTGCCTCCGCCGCCCTTGCCTTTCCGCCCGGTACGGTGTAAAATGGAGCACATCATCTCTCAGATAAGGAAAGAGAACGAATATGACCGGAAACCTTCCCCTTCTACAAGCGCCTCCTGAGCCTTCCCGGCCCCTGGCCTGGCGGCGGGACCTGCTCCTCCCCGCCGCCGCCCTGGCCCTGGCCGTGCTGGCCGGGCTCCTCTGGTACGGACTGGCCCTCTGGAAGGCCCTGGCCTGGGCTTTGGCCTTCGGCGCCGCCCTGCCCCTGGCCCTCTCCCCCTCCCCCCAGACTGCCGCCCGGCTGCGGTGGGGGGCCTTCGCCCTGGGGCCGCTGCTGGCCTTTCTCCTGGTGGAGCAGATGAACTACAACTATCAGGTCTGGGCCGAGCTCTCGGTCCTCCAGACCTGCCTGAACCTGGTGTGGTACTACATGGCCGCCGGGCTGCTCTACCTCCTCACCGGACGGGTGCGGCTCTCCGCCGGGGCGGTGACCGCCCTCTTTGTGGGCATCGGGCTGGCCAACCGCTATGTCATCCGCTTCCGGGGCCGGACCATCTTCCCCGGGGACCTGCTGACCCTCCGCACCGCCGCCAATGTGGCGGGAAGCTACAACTACACCCCTGACGAGGTCCAGCTCCACTGCCTGCTGGCCCTGGGCCTCTTTCTCCTGCTGCTGTGGAAAATTCCCAAGCGGCCGGGGCGGCAGGGGCCCCGGCTCCAGGCGGCCCTCCCGGCGGGGCTGGTCTGCGCCGCCTATCTGCTGGTCTTTTTCCAGACCGACTTTCTGAGCTGGGCGGGCATCGAGCCCTCCCTGTGGACCACCCGGGGCAACGGCTTTGTCCTCAACTTTTCGGTCTGCCTGCGCTACAGCCGGGTGGAGGCCCCGGAGGACTACTCCCAGGAGGCCCTGAGCGCCATCGCCCTGGAGACGGAGGAGGGGAGCTCCCCTCCGGAGGTTGACGGGACGCAGCCCGTCAACCTCATCGTCATCATGAACGAGTCCTTCTCTGACCTCTCTGAGGTCTTCGGCCTGGAGACCAACGAAGACCCCATGCCCTTCTTCCACAGCCTGACGGAGAACACCATCCGGGGCACCGCCTATTCCTCCGTCTTTGGGGGCACCACCGCCAACTCGGAGTACGAATTCCTCACCGGAAACACCATGGCCTTCCTGCCGGAGGGCTCGGTCCCCTTCCATCTGTATGTCACCGACGGCGCCCCCAACCTGGGGGCCCAGATGAAGGCCCTGGGCTACCGGACCGTCTTCCTCCACCCCTATCTGGCCTCTGGATGGAACCGCCGGGCGGTCTACCAGGACTTCGGCTTTGACGAGATCTATTTCCAGGACGCCATCGAAGACCCCGACTACATGCGGGGATACATCACGGACCAGAGCGACTACGAAAACCTGGTCCGGCTCTACGAGGAAAAGGAGCCGGGGGAGCCCCTCTTCCTCTTCAATGTCACCATGCAGAGCCACAGCGCCTACAACGTGCCTTGGACAGGGCTGGAGCGGACGGTCTGGCTTACCGGGGACCTCCAGGGGCGCTACTCCACCGTGGACCAGTACCTCTCCCTGCTCCGGCAGTCGGACCTGGCCCTGGAATACCTCATCGACTACTTCTCCCAGGTGGAGGAGCCCACCATGATCCTCCTCTTCGGGGACCACCAGCCCCAGGTAGCCACCAATTTCTACACCGAGATGCTGGGCGGGGCCTTTGAGGATGTGGACATCGCCGTGGCGCAGCAGCGCCAGGAGGTCCCCTTCCTGCTCTGGGCCAACTACGACATCCCGGAGCAGGAGGGGATCGTGACCTCCCTGAACTACCTCTCCACCCTCCTGGTGGAGACAGCGGGGCTCCCCCTGACGGGCTACCAGACCTTCCTCAGCGGCATTCAGGCAGAGGTCCCCGCCCTCAACGCCATGGGCTACCTGGACAGCCAGGGAGTCTGGCACCGGGACCGGGAGACCCTGCCCGAGGCCGCCCAGACCGCGCTGAACGCCTACGAGATGCTCCAGTATAACCAGCTCTTCGACAGCCGGGAGGACCGGCTGGAGGACTTTTTCACCCTGCCAATATCCGCCGATGGAGGTACACCATGAACGACGATTTTTATCTGCCGGGGCTCTCCCACTTCGCCAATGACAACGGCTGGTCCGGGAGCCGGGGCCTGCTGTGCTATGAGATCGAAAAGCCCCAGGAGGGCCGGATGCGGACCGTGATCTGGCAGGGGCCCTTTTCCCGCAAGTACGCCCAGCTGGAGGGCGAGGCATCCTTCAAGGTCACGGCGGAGGGCATCGACGCCCTCCGGAGCTGGCTGCTGGAGCGGGCCGAGGCCATGAACGCCCACCCGCCCAGGACCCCGGAGGAGTGCCGGGCGTACTATGAAAAAATTTCCCGGGGAGGGGATTGACAGGGCGGGCTTGCCCTGCTAGAATGGCGTTGACGTTTTGATAGACGTCTAAATGAAAAGAAAGACCCCGCCGGAGACCTGTGCCGCCTCTGGCGGGGTCCGGAGCAGGAGGCATTCTGATGAAGCTCAAACGCATCTGCAGCGCCGTCCTGGCGGGGCTCTTCCTGGTCCCCGCCCTGGCCCTCCCGGCCCTGGCCGCGGAGGAGGCCCCGGCCCAGCCCCAGACCCTGGAGGAAAAGGCCCTCCAGGCCGTGACTCTGGCCGCCCAGTATGGCGGGGCCGACTCGGTCCGCTACGCCCTGTGGGAGGACGGGGAGATCACCCTCCAGGGGGGCTATGGCGTCTACTCCCGGACAGAGGACCGGGCCCTCACGGAGGACATCCTCTACGGCATCGGCTCGGTGTCCAAGACCTACACCGCCGCCGCCGTCCTCCTCCTGGCGGAGGAGGGGAAGCTGGAGCTGGAGGCCCCGGTGACCGACTATCTGCCGGAGTTCACCATGGCCGACCCGCGCTACCGGGACATCACCGTGCGGATGCTCCTGGACCACTCCTCCGGCCTCATGGGGGACAACACCCGGAGCGCCTTCCTCTTTGACGACCAGGACACCGCTGCCGCCGACGACCTGCTGGAGCGGCTGTCCACCCAGCGGCTCAAGGCCGACCCGGGAGCGTACAGCGTTTACTGCAACGACGGCTTCACCTTGGCCGAGCTGGTGGTGGAGGCGGTGAGCGGCATGGACTTCATGGACTACGTCCGTCAGGCCATCCTGGAACCGGCGGGCCTCACCAATACTTACGCCCCGGGGGACGACTTCGACACCAGCCGCCTGGCCAGGACCTACGCCTCCGCTGAGGACGACCGGGCCCTGCCCCAGGACACCGTGGGCATCGTGGCCACCGGCGGGCTCTACGCCACCGCCGCCGACCTGGCCTCCTTCGGGGGGCTCCTCTGCGGCACGGAGCTGCTGAGCCAGGACTCCCTGGACCTGATGAACACCGACTGGGCCGCCCA
>DWWJ01000099.1 GCA_019119795.1 Candidatus Intestinimonas pullistercoris | reverse complement strand
CGGGTGCTGGGACTCACCGGGGCCATCATGACCCTGGCCTCCCCCCTGGGCCTGGCGGCCAGCGCCCTCTTCTCCGGCAGGACCGGGCTTTCGGTCTGGTTCCTCCTGGCCGGGATTGGTACCCTGGCCTGCGGAGCCCTGGCCTTTGCCCTGCCCTCTATCCGGCACTGTGATGACCCTGCCGGACCACCCGTTTCTGATTGACAAGGAGGAACTATATATGCTGATCCGACCCGAGGGCCCCGCCGACCTGGCCGCCATCCACGACCTGGTCCAGGCCGCCTTTGCCTCCGCCGAGCACAGCGACGGGACCGAGCAGGACCTGGTAGACGCCCTGCGGCGCGGCCCCGCCTTTATCCCGGAGCTCTCCCTGGTGGCCGAGGAGGACGGGACCCTTCTGGGGCACATCCTCTTTACAAAAATGAAGGTGGGGGACCGGGAGGCCCTGGCCCTGGCCCCCCTGTCCGTGCGGCCCGGCCGCCAGCGGCAGGGGATCGGCGCGGCCCTGATCCGGGAGGGGCACCGCCGGGCCGCGGCCCTGGGCTATGGCTGCTCTGTGGTCCTGGGCAGCGAGACCTACTACCCCCGCTTCGGCTATGTCCCCGCCGAAACGATGGGCATCCAGGTCCCCCCGGGCATCCCCCCTGTCAATTTTATGGCGCTGCTCCTCCGGGAGGATGCCGAGGCCTTCCGGGGCCCTGTCACCTACGCCCCGGAGTTCGGCATGTGACCACGCGCGGCAGCCCTTCCGGCCGCCGCGCCTTTTTATGGCCTTTTTCCCCCATCTGTGATAAAATGAAGCGGCTCAAGAAGCGCGAAATGACAAGGAGGTCCTCCCCTTGAAGCACACACCTGACCTGCTCCCCGCCGCCCGTCCTCTGGAAGAGGAGGCGGGGCGATGATCCGCGTCAGCGGCCTCTCCCTCCCCCTGGAGCGAGATCTGGAGCACCTGCGGCGGAAGGCCGCCAAAATTCTGGGCATCTCTGCCGGGGAGATCCGCTCCCTCTCCCTGGCCCGGCAGTCCATCGACGCCCGGCGGAAGAGCGACGTCCACTATGTCTGCACGGTGGACCTCACCGTGGACGGAGAGGAGGCCGGACTGGTCCGCCGGGCCGGGGGCCGGAACGTCTCTCTCTTCCAGCCCCAGCCCTACCAATTCCCCCCGGTGGGGCCCGCCCCCGCCCTGCCCCCGGTGGTGGTGGGCATGGGACCGGCGGGGCTCTTCGCCGCCCTCTTCCTGGCCCGGGCCGGCATCCCATCCATCGTACTGGAGCGTGGCCGGGACGTGGACGCCCGGACCGCCGACGTCGAGCGGTTCTGGGCCACCGGGGACCTCTGCCCCGCCTCCAACGTGCAGTTTGGAGAGGGGGGCGCCGGCACCTTCTCCGACGGCAAGCTCACCACCGGCACCCATGACCCCCGGCTCTCGGCGGTGCTGGATGTCCTGGTGGAGCACGGCGCGCCGGAGGACATCCGCTATTCCCACAAGCCCCACATCGGCACCGACCTGCTCCGGCAGGTGGTAAAGTCCATCCGCATGGAGCTCCTCGCACTGGGCTGTGAGGTGCGCTTCGGGCACCGGCTCGCCGAGGTCCATGCGGAGGGGGGCCGGGTCAGCTCCCTGACCGTGGAGGGGCCGGAGGGCCCCTATGCCCTGCCCTGTGAGGCCCTGCTCCTGGCCCCCGGCCACTCCGCTCGGGACACCTTCGCCATGCTCCACACCCTGGGGGTCCCCCTGGAGCAGAAGTCCTTTGCCATCGGCGTCCGCGTCGAGCACCTCCAGGCCGCCCTGTCGGAGGCCCAGTACGGCCCCGCCTGGACAAAGCTCCCCCCGTCGGATTACAAGCTCTCCTGTCACCTGCCGGGGGGGCGCTCGGTCTTCTCCTTCTGCGTCTGCCCCGGCGGTCAGGTGGTGGCCGCCGCCTCGGGCCCCGGCCAGGTGGTCACCAACGGCATGAGCCTCCGGGCCCGGGACGGTGAGAACATCAACGGCGGCCTGCTGGTAGGGGTGGGGCCGGAGGACTTCCCTGGCGGCGATCCCCTGGCGGGGGTCCGCTTCCAGGAGACCTGGGAGCGGGCCGCCTGGGAGCTGGGAGCGGCCGCCGGCCCCTTCCACGCCCCCGCCCAGACCGCCGGGGACTTCCTGTCCGGCCGCCCCTCCCAGGGACCTGGGGCCATCCGGCCCACCTACCGCCCCGGAGTGGCCTGGACCAGTCTGGAGGGCTGCCTGCCCCCCTATGTGGCCGGGAGCCTCCGGGAGGCCATCCCCCTGCTGGACCGGAAGGTCCGGGGCTTCGCCTGTCCCGAGGCCGTCCTCACCGGGGTGGAGACCCGCTCCTCCTCCCCGGTGCGCATCCTCCGGGACGAGACGGGCCAGTCGGCCCTCCGTGGCCTCTTCCCCTGCGGGGAGGGGGCGGGCTACGCCGGCGGCATCATGTCGGCCGCCGCCGACGGCATCCGCACAGCCGAGCGGGCGGCCCAGGTCCTTTCCGCTACAAAGGTATAATTTTGTCCCCATTCTGGAAAAATACCCCTGTTAAGGCAATTTGGTTGCTTTAACAGGGGTTTTTGTCGTATTTTGGTGTAATATGCTATTTCTTTGTCCTCTCTTGTGCTAGACTGGACTCCTCGAATTTTGTCGAAAGAAGGGTCAAACATGTCTAGAAAATCCGTAGAACGCAACATTTCCTATGATGATGTCCGCCAGCTCTATTACGTCAACATGGATTATGGCCTGGACGAAGACGGCAAGCGGGTGCGGGTCTATCAGACCTACCCCAGCCTGGTTCTGGCGCGGAAAGCCCTGCGGGAATTCCAGTCAGAGCGGGACCGCTACCGCCAGGTCCGTCCCCGCTCCATGACCCTGGACCAGTGGCTGGAGTATTGGATGGACGAGGTCATCAAGCCCAACCGGGCAGAGACCACCGTCTACGGCTACCGGAAGATCATCGACAACCACCTCTCCCCCGCCCTGGGGGAGACCCCCATCCAGACCCTCTCCCCCCAGGACATCCAGAAGTACTACACCATGCTCCTGCGGGAGAAGGGCCTCTCCCCCAACACCATCCGGCGGCACCACGACCTCCTCTCGGCCGCCCTGCGGATGGCGGTGAAGCAGGAGGTCCTCTCCCGCTCCCCCACCGAGCGGGTGGAGCCTCCCCGCCTGGTGCCCTACGAGGCCAAGTTCTACGGCCCGGAGGACCTGCGGCGGCTGTGCGCCCTCACTGAGGGCACCTGGCTGGAGGTGGTGGTCAAGCTGGCTGGGGGCCTGGGCCTGCGCCGGGAGGAGATCTGCGGCCTGCGCTGGCCCAACGTGGACTTTGCCCACCGGGTGGTCCGCATCAAGGAGGCCCGGACCTCCGCCGGGGCGGCCATCATCCAGAAGGCCACCAAGACCAAGTCCTCCACCCGGACCCTCTACCTTTCAGACGACCTCTACGAGCTCCTCATGCGGGAGCAGCGGCGGCAGCAGCAGTTTTCCATCCGCACCGGCCGGGACTGGGACGGCGACGGCATGGTGCTGGTGGACCGCCACGGGGAGCCCTATCCCCCCAACGCCGTGAGCCTGGCCTTCTCCCGCTTCATCCAGCGCAACCACCTCCCCAAGATCACCCTCCACGGCCTGCGGCACACCTTTGCCACCGTGGCCTCGGCCCAGGGCGCCCCCCTCTTCGACATCGGCAAGGCCCTGGGCCACTCCACCCCCTCCACCACCGGGCGCATCTACACCCACCTGCTGGACCAGACCCACGCCCACATCCTCAACCAGGTGGCCTCGGTGATGAAATGACTCGACAAAGCCCTCTCCCTCCGATATAATAGGAGCACATACAGGGAGGGGATGCCGCCATGCTGGACCTGGACCAGATCGGACAATACCGGGAAAACGACCGCCTGGAGGCCAAGCTGGCCACCGGGGGACTGCCCCACAGCATCTGGGAGACCTATTCCGCCTTTGCCAACAGCAACGGGGGGCTGATCCTCCTGGGGGTAGAGGAGCTGCCGGACCACACCCTCCGGGTCCAGGGCCTGCTGGAGCCCCACGAGCTGGCGGAGGAGTTCTGGACCCTGGTCAACGACCCGGCGGTGGTCAGCGCCAACATCCTCCAGCCGGAGGACGTGTGGGTGGCCGGCACCGAGGAGGGCAGCGTGGTGGTCATCCAGGTCCCCCCGGCGGAGCGGGACCAGCGCCCGGTCTATGTGGGGGGCGACCCCTTCCGGGGCTCCTACCGCCGCAGCGGCGAGGGCGACTACCGCTGCAACAGGGCCGAGGTCTGGTCCATGCTGGAGGCCAAGCAGCACTGAGAAAGGAGGGCGTCTCCATGTCCGCTCCCATTCGCATCCGCACCTACCGCTCCTCCGACGGCCCCGGCCTGGCCCGGCTGTTCTACGAGACGGTCCACAGCGTCTGCCTCCGGGATTACACCCAGGAGCAGGTGGACGCCTGGGCCCCGGGGACCGTGGACCTGGCGGCCTGGGACCGCTCCTTCGCCCGGCACTTCACCGTGGTGGCTGAGCGGGAGGGGGTCCCCGTGGGCTTCGGGGACATGGCCCGGGACGGCTACCTGGACCGGCTCTACGTCCACCGGGATGCCCAGCGCCAGGGGGTGGCCTCCGCCCTCTGCACCGCCCTGGAGGCCTATGTGGCCGCGCCGGTCTTCACCACCCACGCCTCCCTCACCGCCCGGCCCTTTTTCCTGGCCCGGGGCT
>DWWJ01000098.1 GCA_019119795.1 Candidatus Intestinimonas pullistercoris | reverse complement strand
TTCACCGCGTCCAGGACCTTCTGGATGCTGCCGTGGTCGGCCTCCTTCAGGTCGAAGCCCCAGGGGGCCAGCATGGTCCGCAGGGCGGTCACCTTGTCCTCAGTGGGCTTTTCATGGACCCGGTAGACGCAAGGGAGCCCTGCCTTCTGGAGGTGCTTGGCCACGCACTCGTTGGCGGAGAGCATGAAGGACTCGATGAGCTTTTCCGACGCCCCGGTCTCCCGGACCCGGATGTCCACGGGGTTACCCGCCTCGTCGCAGACGATATAGCACTCTTGGGTCTCCAGGTCCAGGGCCCCCCGGAGCTGCCGGCGCTTCTCCAGGGCCTTAGCCAGGGCGGCCATGTCCCGGAGCATGGGGAGGATGTGGGCATACCGCTCCGCCAGGGCGGGGTCCCGGTCCTCCAGGAGGAGGTTGCAGTCGCCGTAGGTCATCCGCTCAGTGGAGCGGATGACCGTCTTGGCAATGCGGTGGTCCAGCACGGCCCCGGAGGGGTCCAGGGTCAGGATGCAGGAGAGGGCCAGCCGGTCCACATGGGGGTTGAGGGAGCAGATGCCGTTGGAGAGGGCCTCCGGCAGCATGGGCACCACCCGGTCGGCGAAGTAGACCGAGGTCCCCCGGTGGAAGGCCTCCAGGTCCAGGACCGATCCGGCGGGGACATAGTGGGAGACGTCGGCGATATGGACCCCCAGGACCCAGTTGCCCTCTCCGTCCCGCTCCAGGGAGACGGCGTCGTCGAAGTCCTTGGAGGAGGCGCCGTCGATGGTGATGACCGTCTTGTCCCGCAGGTCCAGGCGGCCGGCGCAGGCGGCCGGGTCCACCTCCTCCGGGGCCAGGGCGGCGGCGGCCTGGACCGGGGCGGGGAAGTCCCCCTCGATGTCGTAGTTGTAGAGGATGGCGGCCACGCTGGCCTGCCGGGTGCCGTCCCGGCCGAAGCTGGCCTTGAGGGTGCCCATGGGGGGCAGCTTGGCGCTGCCGTAGCTGCTGACGGCCACGGCGATCTTGTCTCCGGGCCGGAGCTTTCCGGCGGAGCGGCCCACCACCTTCACGGCGTTGGGGTAGCGGTCGCTGCTGGGCTGGAGCCAGATCTCCCGGCCCCGGCGCTCCACGGCGCCGATGAGGGTCCTGGTGTTCCGCTCCAGCACGGCGGTGACCTTGGCCACCTGCCGCTGGGGGTCCCGGGGGTCGGGCCGGGTCTCGGCGGAGACCCGGTCCCCGGTCCAGGCCCCGCCCTCGGACCGGGGCGGGACGAAGAGGTCGGACGCCCGGCCCACGGCCCCGTCGGGGGTCAGAAAGCCGAAGCCCCGGGCGGTGGCCTGATAAATGCCTTCTATCTTCATGTTCTGTTTCTTCTCCTTTGCGTTTTATCACAAGTATGCCACATTTTTCAAATTACAAAAAAAGGGACGCCCTCCTGATGCGGAGCGCGTCCCTCTTGGGTCTTTCCTCAGGCGGCCGCCACGGTGTCGGGCAGCAGGCAGAGGACCAGGGTGAGGATCATGAAACCGATGGCCACCCACTTGGTCCAGCGGGCCAGCTTGGCGTCCCAGCTCTTGGCCTTGTTCTTGGACAGGAAGGTGTCCGCGCCGCCGGCAATGGCGCCGGACAGGCCGGCGCTCTTCCCGGACTGGGCCAGCACCACGAAGGTCAGGAACAGGGCGGCCAGCACCTGGACAATGGTGAGGACGAGTTTCAGAGTACCCATGAGAGCATCGTTCCTTTCAAGCCCCGGAGGGCATGGTCAGCATGAAATGGGCGCACTGCGCCCGAACAAGTATTAGGTATATTATCACACTTTTTCCGGAAATGCAAGCCCAAAGCCTGATAAAGTTCAAAATCCCGCTCCCGGGTCCATCCCCCTCCCTCTGCCGGGCGCAGCATATGCCTCTTTCCTGGGGATTGCGGGGCAGCCTTTTCCTATGTTAACCTCCTTAACGAATGGGCACGGGCAGTCCCGGTCCAGCCCCCCCTCACGCGCCCGGAGCCTGGCGCTCTGTCAGAAAATCGAGACAAGCATTTTGAGCCAGGAGGGCCTGTGTTACCCCTTTGCATTTTGAAGGGGATTGCGCCGCCGCGTTGAGCCCCCATCCCATCCAGGTCCCCTGCGCGGAAATTTTACCCTTGACAAACTTTTCCCGGTCGATTATAATTTTTGTCAGTTCAAAAGGGAGTAGTCGCAAGCTCCTCCATCAACATCACGGCCTTCGGCCTGGTGGAGGGCGCCGGTCTCGGTGACAAGACTTTTGAGCATGTGCTTTGCCTGAGGGGCGGAGGATGTGCTCAAAGGTCTTTTTTCTTTGCTTTTGGACATGATATTTACCAAAGGAGTGTGCCGCCCATGGGAAAGCAGTACTTTAACCGTACCCCCGAAGAGACCCTCCAGGACCTGGAGGCCAGCCGGACCGGCCTCACCTCCGCCCAGGCGGCGGAGCGGCTGGGCCGCTACGGGAAAAACGCCCTGGCCGAGGGCAAGCGCAAGACCCCCATCCAGGTCTTCCTGGAGCAGTTCAAGGACCTTCTGGTGGTGATCCTTCTCATCGCCGCCCTGATCTCGGCCGTCTCCGGCAACGCCGAGAGCACCATCGTCATCTTCGCCGTCCTCATCCTCAACGCCATCCTGGGCACCGTCCAGCACTTCAAGGCAGAGAAGTCCCTGGAGAGCCTGAAGGCCATGTCCTCACCCACCGCCAAGGTCCTCCGGGACGGGGCCCGGACCATGGTCCCCTCGGCCCAGATCGTCCCCGGCGACATCGTGGAGCTGGAGGCCGGCGACATGGTGGTGGCCGACGGCCGCATCCTGGAAAACTTCTCCCTGAAGGTCAATGAGAGCTCCCTCACCGGCGAGAGCGAGGGGGTGGAGAAGACCGCCGAGGTCATCCCCGGGGAGGAGGTGGCCCTGGGCGACCGGAAGAACATGGTCTTCTCCGGCTCCCTGGTGACCTACGGCCGGGCGGAGGTCCTGGTCACCGGCACCGGCATGGACACCGAGCTGGGCAAGGTGGCCGCCCTGATGAACCAGACCCAGCAGCGTAAGACCCCCCTCCAGCAGTCCCTGGACGACTTTAGCAAGAAGCTGGCCGCCGTCATCCTGGTAATCTGCGCCCTGGTCTTCGGCCTCTCCCTCTACCGGGAGATGCCCATTCTGGACTCCCTGATGTTCGCCGTGGCCCTGGCCGTGGCCGCCATCCCGGAGGCCCTGAGCTCCATCGTCACCATCGTCCTGGCCCTGGGCACCCAGAAGATGGCCCGGGAGAACGCCATCATGAAGGACCTCAAGGCGGTGGAGAGCCTGGGGGCCGTGTCGGTGATCTGCTCCGACAAGACGGGCACCCTGACCCAGAACAAGATGACCCCCCAGAAGATCTACGCCGACGGCTCCCTGCTGGAGGGGGATGACCTGGACCTGGTCAATGACGTGCAGCGGCTGCTCCTCAAGGCCGCCCTCCTGGCCAGCGACGCCACCACCGACCCGGAGACCGGCGCCGGCATCGGCGACCCCACCGAGGTGGCCCTGGTGATGATGGGAGACCGCATCGGCGTGGACGAGACCACCTACCGAGCCCAGCACCCCCGGATCGGGGAGCTGGCCTTCGACTCCGACCGGAAGCTCATGTCCACCCTCCACAACATCGAGGGGGTCACCACCCTCTACACCAAGGGGGCCATCGACGTCCTCCTGGACCGCTCCACCCAGGTCCTCACCCGGGAGGGGGCGGTGCCCATGACCCCGGAGTGGCGGGAGCGCATCTCCCGGGTGAACATGGAGCTTTCCATGGAGGGCCTGCGGGTGCTGGCCTTCGCCTACCGGGAGCTGCCGGAGGGCCACGCCCTCTCCCTGGAGGACGAGAAGGACTTCACTTTCATCGGCCTGGTGTCCATGATCGACCCGCCCCGGCCCGAGGCCATCCAGGCCGTGGCCGACGCCAAGCGGGGCGGCATCCGCACCATCATGATCACCGGCGACCACAAGGTCACCGCCTCGGCCATCGCCAAGCAGCTGGGCATCTTCCGGGAGGGGGATGAGGCTGTCTCCGGCGTGGAGCTGGACAACATGAGCGAGAAGGACCTGGCCGAGCGCCTGGAGCGCATCTCGGTCTACGCCCGGGTCTCCCCGGAGCATAAGATCCGCATCGTCAAGGCCTGGCAGGCCAAGGGGAAGATCGTCTCCATGACCGGCGACGGCGTCAACGACGCCCCCGCCCTCAAGGCCGCCGACATCGGCGTGGCCATGGGCATCACCGGCACCGAGGTCTCCAAGGACGCCGCCTCCATGATCCTGGCAGACGACAACTTCGCCACCATCGTCAAGGCGGTGGTCAACGGCCGGGGCGTCTACACCAACATCAAGAACTCCATCAATTTCCTGCTCTCCGGCAACATGGCCGCCATCCTCTGCGTGCTCCTGACCTCCCTGCTGGGGCTGTCGGTGCCCTTCGCCCCGGTCCACCTGCTCTTCATCAATCTCCTCACCGACTCCCTACCCGCCATCGCCATCGGCGTGGAGCCCGCCACCGGGGACCTGCTGAACCAGAAGCCCCGGGACCCCAAGGAGCCCATCCTCAACCGGGAGCTGCTGGTCAAGATCTTCGCCTACGGCGCCCTCATCGCCGCCGCCGTTATGGGGGCCTACTTCATCGGCCTCCGGGACGGCGGGGCCGCCCTGGCCTCCACCCTGGCCTTCTCCACCCTGACTCTGGCCCGGCTCTTCCACGGCTTCAACTGCCGGGGCATCCCCTCTATTTTCCACCTGGGCCTCACCACCAACAAGGCCAGCCTGGGGGCCTTCGCCGCCGGCGTGGTCCTCCTGGCCGCGGTCCTCTTCATCCCCGGCCTCAACGGGCTCTTTGAAGTGGCCC
Organism: Candidatus Intestinimonas pullistercoris; assembly: GCA_019119795.1. Classification (GTDB taxonomy): domain Bacteria; phylum Bacillota; class Clostridia; order Oscillospirales; family Oscillospiraceae; genus Intestinimonas; species Intestinimonas pullistercoris. The sequence continues at coordinate 802 of DWWJ01000098.1, read as the reverse complement.
CCTTCACTCTCCGGGAGATCGGCCTGGTGGTCCTTCTGGCCTTCCTGCCCACTGTGGTCATCCAGATCTACAAGGTCATCTGCGACGCCCTGCGGAGCAGACGGCAGGACGCTTAAACCGAAGAGAGCCCCCGCTGGAGCCTGCTGCTCCGGCGGGGGCTTTTTTGTCTGCGCGGACGGGCCGACCCGTTTGTGGGGCGCGGCTTCCCAGACGCGCTATGCACTGTGCTCTGCGTGGGGCGCGACGACTCGGCGCGCCATCCCCTGTGTAGGGGCGGCCTGGGGCCGCCCGGGGCCGGCAAGGTCCCACCTTGCGGGGGCGGAGTCCCTCCGGGGGGGAAAGACCATTTCTTTTTCTGCGGAAAAAGAAACGGTCCTTCACCCCAAAGAAAAAGAGGGGCCCGGTCTATGCAGGGCTTATGGACGAAAACGGCGGCCAGCGGCTTTCGTATGACAGAGAGGACCCTTCCCGGCCGTTACGGCCTGCCGTTTGGGAACAGAGACAGTTTGCGCTCTATCCACCCGCCGCCTGCGGGTGTCTCTCTCAGGGCGTGGCGGCCGGCGCGGCACTTGCGTGGTGGTGGCCTGCCCGGTCTTATTCTGTGGGGCGCGACGACTCGGCGCGCCATCCCCTGTGTAGGGGCGGCCTGGGGCCGCCCGCCGGGGGCTGGCTTTCCACCAGGGGGGCGGAGTCCCTCCGGGGGTGCCTGCCCGGCAGGGGCAAAAACCATTTCTTTTTCTGCGGAAAAAGAAACGGTTCTTGACTCCAAAGAAAAAATGGGGCCCGGTCTACGTTAAGCATT
>DWWJ01000097.1 GCA_019119795.1 Candidatus Intestinimonas pullistercoris | reverse complement strand
GCGTGTTTTACTTTCTCCGCCATCATGGAAATCTTTATCCACATCCCGCATGAAAAACGCCCGCGTGGAGTCGGCGTATTTCGGGTAGTCGGAATGGACTTGAAAGAAAGCTATCAGTTTGTAAAGACAGAAAAGCCCATTTTCTTTTCGGTGGTCTTTCTGGTGTCCATCTTCAATTTGGTTTTGAGCGCGGTGATGATTGTAGGAACTCCCATTCTCATTACACAGGTGTTAGGGATGTCTGATACCATGTACGGCTTCACACAGGGGGCGTTGGCGTTGGGCGGTCTGTGCGGCGGAATTTTAACCGCAATCGTATCGGAAAAGCTGAAAATTCAAAATTCCTATGTGCTGCTTTTGGTTTGTTCCATTGCTGTGGCGGTCATGGGTATTTCTCTTTTCCTGAATATGCCCGCCATCGTATCGTATTGGGCAATCACTTTCATGAGCTTCACCGCTATGGGAGCCTCTACGCTCTTTATGGTTCAGATTTACACACTGGTACAGACGCAGACCCCACCACAATTAGTCGGCAAGATCATAGCGGCACTGATTTGTATTGCGATGTGCGGACAACCGATAGGGCAGGCGATTTACGGTGTTCTGTTCGATATTTTTGCTATGCACGCATGGGTCGTTTTAATTGGTGCCTCAGTTGCAGCACTTTTGATTTCTATATATTCTAAAAGAGTATTTTGCAAATTGAAAAGCAATTTTTAATCTACAAGTCGATCAATAAAGGAAGCGGCCAGTATTCAGATACTGGCCACTTCCTTTATTGATTATGAAATTGTCTCTGAAGGACCTGTCTCCAGGATCACATATCGGTGGTCAAAACCTTCTTCAGCTTGGCGAAGCGGGGGAGGGCGTTCTCCTTGGGCCGGTCGGGCTCACCCTGGATGAGGGGGAGGACATAGTCGATAAAGGGCTGCTCCACACCGTTGCCCGCGGCGTTGATCCACTCACGGGGCACCTTCTTCTCGAAGTTCGCCACGATATCCAGGGGCTGGAGCACGGGCTCACAGGTGTACTTGCCGCCCTCGCGGGTGCACTGGAAGGCCACCATCTTGTCGGTCTCGCCGGCCACGGCAGACTCCACGGCCACACGGCCGGCCATCTTGGCCTCCTCCACGTCGGTGTGGGAGGCCAGGTGGGCCCCGCAGCGCTGAAGCAGGGAGAGCTCGATGCCACGGACCTTGGCCCCGGTGCGCTGCTTGATAAGGTCGGCCAGCTTCACTGCCAGGCCGCCCAGCTGGGCATGGCCGAAGCCGTCGGTGGCAGAGGTCTCCGCCTCGGAGACGAAGCGGCCGTCGGCGTAGTGGATGCCCTCGGAGACGGCCACCATGCACTTGCCGGTCTTGTCGTAGATGGCGGTGACGTCAGCGATGAACTGGTCCAGGTCAAAATCCACCTCAGGGAGGTAGATGAGGTCGGGACCGCAGCCGGCCCAGGTGGCCAGGGCAGCGGAGCCGGCCAGCCAGCCGGCGTGACGGCCCATGATCTCGATGACGGTCACCATGCCGGTGTCATAGACGTGGGCGTCGTGCCAGACCTCCATGCAGGAGGTGGCGATATACTTGGCGGCGCTGGCGAAGCCGGGGCAGTGGTCAGTGCCGTTGAGGTCGTTGTCGATGGTCTTGGGGATGCCCATGATGCGGCACTCATAGCCCACCTTCTGCATATACTTGGAGATCTTGTTGCAGGTGTCCATGGAGTCGTTGCCGCCGTTATAGAAGAAGTAGCGCACGTCGTACTTTTTGAAGATCTCCAGGATGCGCTTGTAGTCGGTGTCGTCCTGGTCGGGGTCAGCCAGCTTGTAGCGGCAGGAGCCCAGGGCAGAGGAGGGGGTGTTCTGGAGCAGCTCCAGCTCCTTGGGGTCCTCCTGACCCATGTCGTACAGCTTGTCGTCCAGGACGCCCTTGATGCCGTGGGCGGCGCCCAGCACCCGGGTGATGCAGTCCGCCTTCAGGGCCGCCTGGATGGCGCCCTGGGCACTGGCGTTGATAACGGAAGTAGGTCCGCCGGACTGGCCGATGATGCATGCGCCTCGAAGTTCGCTCATGTTTGGTCCTCCAATCATACCATTCGTCTCTTTTGGAAAAAGCTTTCATGTGAAAGTTCATTCTGCGTAAATATCATATCATAACCTCTTGCATTTATCAACTATTGCTGGTAAAATTAGAAAAGAAAAGAGGGAAGGTCCCTCTGATGGATTCTTTGTCGAATATGATAGAAGGAGTTGAGACATATGCCTCTGGTCACTTCCGCGGAAATGTTCAAGAAGGCCTACGACGGAGGGTACGCCATCGGCGCGTTCAATGTCAATAATATGGAGATCGTGCAGGGCATCACCGAGGCCGCCCGGGACCTGAGCGCCCCCCTGATCCTCCAGGTCTCCAAGGGCGCCCGCGCCTACGCCAACCACACCTATCTGGTGAAGCTGGTGGAGGCCGCTGTCATCGAGTGCCCCAACATTCCCATCGTGCTCCACCTGGACCACGGCCCCGATTTTGAGACCTGCAAGTCCTGCATCGACGGTGGCTTTACCTCCGTCATGATCGACGCCTCCTCCAAGCCCTTCGCCGAGAACATCGCCATCACCAAGCAGGTGGTGGAGTATGCTCACGACCACGGCGTGGTGGTGGAGGCTGAGCTGGGCGCCCTGGCCGGCATTGAGGACGACGTGAAGGTCTCTGCTGAGGAGTCCCACTACACGCACCCCGAAGAGGTGGAGGAGTTCGTCTCCAAGACCGGGTGCGACTCCCTGGCCATCGCCATCGGCACCAGCCACGGCGCCTACAAGTTCACCGCCGACCAGTGCACCCGCAACGAAAAGGGCGAGCTGGTTCCTCCGCCCCTGCGCTTCGACATCCTGGAGGAGGTCTCCAAGCGCCTGCCCGGCTTCCCCATCGTGCTCCACGGCTCCTCCTCCGTGCCCCAGGAGTATGTGAAGATGGTGAACGAGAACGGCGGCAAGATGCCCGACGCCGTAGGCATCCCTGAGGAGCAGCTCCGCAAGGCTGCCGCCCTGTCCGTGTGCAAGATCAACATCGACTCCGACCTGCGCCTGGCCATGACCGGCACCATCCGGAAGTTCTTCAACGAGCATCCCGACAAGTTCGACCCCCGTGAGTACCTGAAGCCCGCCCGCGCCGCCATCAAGGAGCTGGTGGCTCACAAGATCGTGGACGTGCTGGGCTGCGACCACAAGGCCTGATCGGCAAAAACACGTCAAAGAAGAGAGAAGCGGCGGGACCCTAACGGGTCCCGCCGCTTTTGCGTGCTCAGGGCGGGCAGGGGAGGGGAGAGGGTACTCACAGGAGAAGCCCCAGCAGCTCCTGTGGGGTCTCCGCCAAAACCGAAGCGCCATGCTCCAGCAGGAAGCTCCGGTCCCGGAACCCCCAGGTGACCGACAGGCAGGGGAGGCCCGCGTTGTCCGCCGTTTGGATGTCCACGTCGGAGTCGCCCACATAGACCGCTCCGGAAGCTGGGACCCCAAGGGCCTCCAGGCAGCTCACCACCAAATCGGGGGCAGGCTTTTTCCGCCGTTCCGGCGTCTCACCCAAGGCGACAGGGAGGAGGCCGCCAAAGTAATCCCGGCACAGCCCCTTGACCGCCCCGTCAAATTTGTTGGAGACCACTGCCGCCGGACAGCCGGCGGCCTTCAGGGCCTTCAGCAGCTCAGGGATACCCGGATAGGGGTGGGTTTTGTTCTGCATATTGGTGAGGTAGTGGGCCTTGAAGTCGGCCAGACACCGCTCCACAGCCTCAGGGGATGTGCCCTCCGGGACGGCCCGGCGGATCAGATTCCCCACGCCGTTTCCCACGAACCGGCGGACCTCTTCCAGGGAACGTCTGGGAAAGCCATGGGCGGCCAAGGCAAAATTGGTGCTGTCCGCCAAGTCCTCCAGCGTGTCCAAAAGGGTCCCATCCAAATCAAAAATCACGGCCTGATAACGCGCCAAAGCCGATCTCCTCCTTTGTAAAGCCAGTATCTTTTTGGGGAAAGAACGCATAGCATGAGGCAGCACCGTGGAAAGGACTGACCTGTGCCATGCCCATTATGATCCCCTATGACCGGAAGGCGGCGGTCCGCTACGCCCACCGCTGGGCCTACAGCCGCAATCCGAATTTTTATGATTATGAAGAGCTGGGCGGCGACTGTACCAACTTCGCCTCCCAGTGCCTTTACGCCGGGACTGGGGTGATGAATTTCACCCCCACCTACGGATGGTATTATCTCGACGCCAACAACAAATCTCCCGCATGGACGGGCGTTCCCTATTTTTACAATTTTATCACCCGGGCGGAGGAGACCCCAGGCCCCTTCGGCCTGGAAACCACCCTGGACAACCTGGAGCCCGGGGATTTTGTTCAGCTCCGCTTCAACGGTGAGGTCTTTGGACACACCCCCATCATCGTAGCCATGGGCGAGCCTCCCACGCTGGAGAACACGCTGATCGCCGCCCATTCCTACGATGCGGATTGGCGGCCTCTGAGCACGTACTTTTTTCAGGAGATCCGCTTCCTGCACATTTTAGGGGCTTATCTGCCGGAAGACGCCGGAGCACAGCGTTTTCCCACCCCGCGGGACCTATGAATCCCCATCCTCCTGGGCGCCGGAAGCTTCAGCCGCCCTTTTCGTGGACTTCCCGGATCTCAGCTTCCCCAGCGGATTGGCCTTGGCGGCGATGCGGAGCTCCGCGTTGTCCACGTGGGTATAGATTTGGGTCGTGTTCAGATGGTCGTGACCCAAGACCTCCTGAAGGGTCCGGACGTCTACGCCGTTTTGCAGCATCAGGGTGGCGGCGGTGTGCCGGAGCTTGTGGGGGGAATACTGGGTGCTGTCCAGCCCGGAGGCCAGCAGGTGCTTTTTGACCAGCTTCTCCACCGCCGCTTTGGAGATGCGTTTCCGCAAACGGCTGAGGAACAGGGCGTTCTTGTCGATGACCTCCTGGCCGCCCCGGACCGCAAGATAGCTGTCCAGGGCGCTCCGGCAGGCGTCGTTGAGGTAGACCACCCGCTCTTTGTTGCCCTTGCCCAGGACCCGCAGGCTGTCCTCCCGGACATCGGTCAGATTGAGTCCGATAAGCTCGGAGATCCGCAGGCCGCAGTTGAGGAACAGGGTCAGAATACAGTAGTCCCGCTCCCGGTACGGCCCGTCCACAGATTCCAGCAAATGGATGCTGCTGTCCAGATCCAGATAGCGCGGCAGGGACTTTTTCAGCCGGGGCGCGTCCAGGTCCTGCATGGGATTTTCCTGGAGGAGCTTGGCTTTTACCGTAAGATACTTATAAAAGGAACGGATGGCGGCGACCTTCCGGGCCCGGGAGGCCGGACTGAGACCGTAGCCGGTGCTTGGGCTGTTGGGGTGCTGGGCCCGGTCCCGGCTCAGGTAAGCCATATAGGAGTAGACGTCGGTGATGGTGACAGAGGATACCAGTTCCAGGTCCACGTCATCAATAGAGACCTCGTCCAGCTCGGCCGTGCGTGGCACGCGACCTTTTTCAATTTTGAGGTACCGGAAAAAATTCCGCAGGTCCAAAAAGTATTCGTCCACCGTTTTGCGGGAATGTCCCTGAATGGTCTCGTGGTAAATAAGAAAATCCCGCAGAATGGGAGGCGCCTCGGTTCGATAGTCTGCCATAGTCCAGCGGCGTAGAACCCTCAAAAAGAGAGGGTTCCCCTCCTTCAAAGTAAACAAAATTTTTATTTTGTTTACTTCGAGTTCTCCGCCCTTCACCTCCTCTCCCCGAGATTATACCACCTTCCAGGCGGCGCCGCCACGCTTTTTTTTACCGGACTTGGCGGACATTTTCGCTTCCAGGAGGCGGTCGGCCATGGCGTAGATCAGGGTGGTCTCGACGCCGCCGTGGTTGAGGGCCCGCTGGACCCGCTGGAGATCGCCGTACTTGGCCAGCAGGTCCACGGCGTAGACCTTCCGGAGGCTGTGCGGGGCCACGTTCTGCGGGAGCCGGAAGGCCCTGGCGGCCCGCTTCACGTCGGCCCAGACGGCCTGCCGTGTCTTGTGCCGCCCCAGGGACCGCCCCGGGAAGGCCCACTCGTCCCCGGCCTGCTCCTGGATGTCGGCCAGCAGGCCGGCGGGCAGGCCCACCCTCCGGCGCTTTTTCGTCTTGGCTTCGGTGACGGTGAACTGGAGCCCAATATCTTGTGTCCGTAGGGATACCACGTCCCCCACCCGTAGTCCCGTGTGCAAACACACCCGGGCGATGAGCTGATTTTGCGGCGTCAGGGCGGCCAGGACGTGGCCGACCTGCTTTTCCAGCAGGTACTCGGTTTTCAAGTCAAATCAACCCCCTAGTTTTTTCCAGCCTTCGGCAGGGGCTCCGGGGCCTCCGGGCCTTGCGGCCCAGGGCCCTCCCCTCCACTGGACTTTCCTGAAAATGTCAAATCGTGTTTTTCGAACATGTGTTCGAGCCCTTGGGCGCTTTCGCCAAAAGGCATCTCCAGCAGTTGTGCACCTTGCACACCGCCCACCAGCGGCAGGACAGGTCCCGCTCCTGCTCCACGGTCCTCCCCCCTCTCCCAGCAGACCTGCACGAAGGACAGCCGGGCCGCCTCGATGTCGAAGCGGTAGGCCCCGGGCCGCCGCTCCAGCTCCCGCAGGTCGTCGTCGTAGTAGGCCACCTCTGGGCGGCCCAGGGCGCCGCCGGAGTAGTACCAGCGGCCCCCCACCTTGCCCCCCTCCCACTGGGGGCTCTCCGGGCCGCCCTGGCGGCCCTGGGGCATGTCCTTGCCGATGTACTTGCAGACGTAGCCCACGGCGGCCTCGTAGTCGCCGTAGAGCTCCAGGGCCGTGGTGAAGCCCAGGGACCAGCCCGGCAGGTTGAAGACGGGGTGGCCGCCCTGGGCCAGCCACGCCTCCCGCTGGGCCCGGCTCCGGGGCCTGCGGGGCCGCTTCTGGCCCGGCAGGGAGATGGTGCCGGAATCCACGGCCTCCAGGGCGTCGTTGAAGAAGCCGTGGAAGTGGACGGCCCCGTCCTTGTGCCGCTCCGGCACCAGGACATAGGCCAGCCCCCTCCGGCGGACCTGGTTGTCCAACCAGTGGTTGAGCTTTCTGGTAATCTCTGCCATATTATATCGGTCCACCTTGGCGGCGTCCAGGGTGAGGGTGACGAACCAGCGGAAGGGGGTGCACAGGGCAATGTCCCGGACCTGGGCCCTGGCCCGGCGGACGGCCCGGTCCAAATCGGCGGGGGCCTTGGGGCCCTCCTCCCTGGT
>DWWJ01000096.1 GCA_019119795.1 Candidatus Intestinimonas pullistercoris | reverse complement strand
GAGAATGGCTTCGGCATCTCCTGCGTGCCGGGGACCAGCTTTTCCGCCTTCAACTTTGCCGGAGACGTGAAAGAGGACCTGAGTCCCTTTCTCCTCTATGGCGGCGTCTATGAGCGGGACGGGCGGATGCTGCTGCCGGTGGGGGCGGAGTTCGCCCACGCGGTCAACGACGGCGTCCACGTCAGCCGCTTCTTCCAGGCCCTGGAGCAGGAGCTGAGGGCCCTGGGGGAGCCGTGAGCAGAAGAGAAGAGGGGGAGGAACGGACAGCCCCCGCCTCACAGCATACATTCGAATGGGCCCGCCTGTCTTTCAAAGACGGCGGGCCCGTTTTTCTTCCCAGAGCGCCCCTTCTGTGATACAATAGACCCATCTGAACGCCGATCCCGGGGAGGGACCTCATGAAACAGAAAAAGCGCTGGATCATCCTGGCCGCGGCCTGCGCCGCCGCCGCGGTCACCGCCGCGGCCGGCCTGGACCAGGAGCTGGTCACCCGTACATATTCGATTTCCACGGAAAAGCTCTCCCAGCCCATCCGGCTGGCCCTGCTCACCGACCTCCACTCCTGCGCCTATGGCCCGGGCCAGCGTGACCTGTTGGACGCCGTGGACGCGGCCCACCCCGACCTAGTGCTGCTGGGGGGCGACATCCTGGATGACGACCCGGCCCTGGACGCCGAGAACGCATGGACGGTGCTCCGGACCCTGGGGGAGGCCTACCCAACCTTTTATGTCACGGGGAACCACGAGTTCTGGAGCGGCCGGGCGGAGGATTGGAAGGAGCAGATCACCACCCTGGGCGTTACTGTACTGGAGGGGGACTGCGCCACCGTGGTCCTCCAGGGCCAGCCCCTGAACCTCTGCGGCGTGGATGACCCGGCGGCAGGGGAGGCGGTCTGGGAGGCACAGCTCCAGAGGGCGGCCGGTGCCGCGGACCCCGCTTACTTTACGATTCTCCTCTCCCACCGGCCGGAGCGGGTGGAGGACTACCAGGGGAAGGGCTTCGACCTGGTCCTGGCGGGTCACGCCCACGGGGGGCAGTGGCGCATTCCCGGCGTGCTCAACGGGCTTCTCGCCCCGGACCAGGGGCTCCTGCCAGCGTACGCCGGGGGCCTCTATGCCCTGGAGGACACCACTCTGGTGGTGAGCCGGGGTCTGGCCCGGGAGTCCACCCGGGTCCCCCGGCTCTTCAACCCGCCTGAACTGGTCATCCTGGACGTGATTCCCGCCCGATAGAGGGGGCGGCTTGGGCCAAATGCACAGATTTTTTCCAGAATGAAAATGACACTTGTCATGGTCTGATTTTTGGGATAAAATTGACCGGATAAACATCTGGAGAAAGGCGGGATATGAGACGATGAAAGCGACTCTCATTCTGGAAAACGGCAGCGTGTTCCAGGGGCAGAGCATCGGCGCGGCGGATGAGCGCGTCTGCGAGATGGTCTTCAATACCTCTATGGTGGGGTATCAGGAGATCCTAACCGACCCCTCCTACGCCGGGCAGGGCATTGTGATGTCCTATCCGCTCATTGGCAATTACGGCGTCAACCATGAGGACAACGAGTCCTCCCGTCCCTGGGCAGAGGCCTTTGTGGTCCGCCACCTGTCCCGCCGGGGCAGCAATTTCCGCTGTGAGGGCGATCTGGACGACTATTTGAAAACCAACGGTATCACGGGCATCCAGGGCGTGGACACCCGTGCCCTTACCCGCATCCTCCGCAGCCAGGGCACCATGAACGGCATGATTACCTGTGCGGAGGATTTTTCTATGGAGGAGGCCCTGGAAAAAATCCGGGCCTACCGGGTCCGGGGCACCGTGGAGCGGGTGAGCCGGAAGGAGGTCCAGGTCTATCCCGCCCTGAAGCGCCAGAAGCTGCGGGTGGCCCTGATGGACTTCGGGGTGAAGGAGAACATGATCCGCTGTCTCCAGGAGCGGGGCTGTGAGGTCACCGTCTTCCCGGCCCACACCACCTGTGTGGAGATCCTGGCCGGAAACTTCGACGGGGTGATGCTCTCCAACGGCCCCGGGGACCCGGCCGACAACAAGGCCATCATCGCGGAGATCCAGGACCTCTACGCCTCGGGCATCCCCATCTTCGCTGTCTGCCTGGGCCACCAGCTCATGGCCCTGGCTACCGGGGCCCAGACCCGGAAGATGCGCTTCGGCCACCGGGGGGCCAACCACCCGGTGAAGGACCTGGACGCTGGTCGGGTCTTCATCACCTCCCAGAATCACGGCTATGTGGTCTGCGCCGAGAGCGTGGACCCGGCGGTGGCCCAGGTCTCCCACATCAACGTCAACGAGGGGAGCGTGGAGGGCCTGCGCTATACCAACGGCAATGTCTACACTGTCCAGTTCCACCCCGAGGCCAGCCCCGGTCCCAAGGATACGGAGCACCTCTTCGACCGCTTTGTCCGCCGCATGGAAGGAGGCGCCTGGTAATGCCCAAGAATCCGAATATCAAAAAGGTGCTGGTGCTGGGCTCCGGCCCCATCGTCATCGGTCAGGCCGCCGAGTTTGACTACGCCGGCACCCAGGCCTGCCGGGCCCTCAAGGAGGAGGGCGTGGAGGTGGTGCTGGTAAACTCCAACCCCGCCACCATCATGACCGACAAGGACATCGCCGACCATGTCTATATCGAGCCCCTGAACATCGCCTCGGTGACCCAGGTCATCCAGATGGAGCGGCCCGACTCCATCCTGCCCACCCTGGGGGGCCAGACCGGACTGAACCTGGCCATGAACCTCCACGAGCAGGGCATCCTGGCCGAGTACAACGTCAAGCTCCTGGGCACTTCCCCCGAGTCCATCCGCAAGGCGGAGGACCGCCAGGGCTTCAAGGACGCCATGGAGGAGATCGGCCAGCCCTGCGTCACCTCCGACGTGGTGGAGAGCGTGGAGGACGCCGTGGCCTTCGCCAGCGGCATCGGCTACCCCGTCATCGTCCGTCCGGCCTATACCCTGGGGGGGACCGGCGGCGGCATCGCCTACGATGAGCCCTCCCTCCGGGAGATCGCTGACCGGGGCATCCACCTCTCCCGGGTGGGCCAGGTCCTCATCGAGCGCTCCATCGCCGGCTGGAAGGAGATCGAGTTCGAGGTCATGCGGGACTCCGCCGGCAACGTGATTCAAATCTGCTCCATGGAGAACATCGACCCCGTGGGCGTCCACACCGGCGACTCCATCGTGGTGGCCCCCACCCAGACCCTGGCCAACAAGGAGTACCAGATGCTCCGCTCCGCCTCCCTGGACATCATCTCTGCCCTGAAGATCGAGGGGGGCTGCAACGTCCAGCTGGCCCTCAACCCCGACAGCTATGAGTACGCCGTCATCGAGGTCAACCCCCGGGTGAGCCGCTCCTCCGCCCTGGCCTCCAAGGCCACGGGCTACCCCATCGCCAAGGTGGCCGCCAAGATCGCCCTGGGCTACACCCTGGACGAGATCCCCAACGCCGTCACCGGCAAGACCACCGCCTGCTTCGAGCCCACCCTGGACTACTGCGTCCTCAAGCTGCCCCGGCTGCCCTTTGACAAGTTCACCACCGCCAGCCGGACCCTGGGTACTCAGATGAAGGCCACCGGCGAGGTCATGGCCATCGGCAACTCCTTCGAGGGGGCCCTGATGAAGGCCATCCGCTCCCTGGAGCTGCCGGTGAAGTCCCTGCGCCTGGACGGGCTGGAGGATCTCTATACCGAGGAGATCGAGGACCGGCTGGCCAACGTGGACGACCAGCGGCTCTTCGTAGTGGCCGAGGCCCTGCGCCGGGGCTTCTCTCCGGAGAAGATCAACAAGATCACCCGAATGGACATCTGGTTCCTGGACCGCTTCCGGAACATCGTGGAGATGGAGGACCGCCTGGAGCGGGGGAAGCTGGACGCCGATACCCTCCGCTCCGCCAAGGAGATGGGCTTCTCGGACGCCTGGATCGCCGCCCTGGCGGGGAAGACGGCCCCGGAGGTCAAGGCCCTGCGGGAGTCCCTGGGCATCCGCCCCGCCTTCAAGATGGTGGACACCTGCGCCGCCGAGTTCGAGGCCCAGACCCCCTACTACTACTCCACCTATGACCAGGAGAACGAGGCCGCCGAGCCCCTGGACCTGCCCTCCGTGGGGGAACTGGCCCCCCACATCCCGGAGGCCCCCTACCTCTCGGCCAGCACCGCCGCGCCCCACCGGACCGCTGAGGAGGGGGAAGGCGGGCCTGCTGAGCCCAAAAAGAAGGTGCTGGTGCTGGGCTCCGGCCCCATCCGCATCGGCCAGGGCATCGAGTTCGACTACTGCTCGGTCCACTCAGTCTGGGCCTTCAAGCGCCTGGGCTATGAGACCATCATCATCAACAACAACCCCGAGACCGTCTCCACTGACTTCGACGTGGCCGACAAGCTCTATTTCGAGCCCCTGACCCCGGAGGACGTTCAGAATGTGGTGGAGCTGGAGAAGCCCTGGGGGGCCGTGGTCCAGTTCGGGGGACAGACCGCCATCAAGCTGGCCAAGGCCCTCACCGACATGGGGGTCCCCATCCTGGGCACCTCCTCCGACGGCGTGGACGCCGCCGAGGACCGGGAGCGGTTCGACGAGATCCTCCAGCAGTGCGGCATCCCCCGGGCCGCCGGCCGGACGGTCTTTACCACCCAGGAGGCCCTGGACGCGGCCCACGAGATCGGCTACCCGGTGCTGGTGCGGCCCTCCTACGTCCTGGGGGGCCAGGGCATGGAGATCGCCTACAACGACCGGAACATCGTGGAGTTCATGCGGATCATTAACCAGACGGTCCAGGAGCACCCCATCCTGGTGGACAAATACCTCATGGGCCGGGAGGTGGAGGTGGACGGCGTCTTCGACGGGGAGGACATCCTCATCCCCGGCATCATGGAGCACGTGGAGCGGGCCGGCGTCCACTCCGGGGACTCCATCTCGGTCTATCCGCCCCTCCACATCGAGGAGAAGCACAAGGAGACCATCCTGAAATACACCTACGACCTGGCCAAGGCCCTGGGGGTCATCGGACTCATCAACATCCAGTTTATCCTCTTCAATGACCAGGTCTACGTCATCGAGGTCAACCCCCGCTCCAGCCGGACCATTCCCTATATCTCTAAGGTCACCGGGGTGCCCATCATCGACCTGGCCACCCGGGTCATGCTGGGCCAGAGGCTCCGGGACCTGGGCTACGGCACCGGCATCTACCCCGAGGCCCCCTACTACGCCGTAAAAATGCCGGTCTTCTCCTTTGAGAAGCTCACCGACGTGGACACCGGCCTGGGCCCCGAGATGAAGTCCACCGGCGAATGCCTGGGCCTGGCCGAGTCCTTCCCCCAGGCCCTGCTGAAGGCCTTCAAGGGGGCCAACATGAAGGTGCCCAAGAAGGGCGGCCGGGTCATCATCACCGTAAAGGACGAGGACAAGGGGGAGATGATTGGCATCGCCCGGGGCCTGGAGGACATGGGCATCGAGATTCTGGCCACCTCCGGCACCTGCGACGCCCTGAACGCCGCCGGGGTCCCCGCCCGGAAGGTGGCCCGGGTCTCCCAGGCCCACCCCAACATCCTGGATATGATCGCCTCCGGTTCGGTGGACCTGGTCATCAACACCCCCACCCGGGGCCGGAAGCACGACACGGACGGTTTCAAGATCCGCCGGGCCGCCGTGGAGCACTCGGTGGCCTGCGTCACCGCCATCGACACCGCCCACGCCATCCTCACCGTCCGGGAGCGGGGCCGCAGCGCCGACCTGCGCCCCATCGACATCACGAAAATCTAAAAGGGGGAGGGGAGCGCCATGCGCCTGCGTCTGCACCGTCTGCGCTTCGATATCTGGCTGTGCCTGCTGCTGGCCTATCTGGTCTCCCTGGGGACCGGGGCGGCGGCCTCTGCCCTCAGCGCCGCCACCTACGACGATTACGCGGCGGACCACGTTGCCGTGGAGGGGGAGCCGGGCAGTCTGGCCGGGGAGGACGTCCCCCGGGCCCAGAGCGTAGAGGACCTGCTGGAGCTGGACACCTTCACCATCCTCTCGGAGGGCATTGCCTACCGCAACGAGGGGGCGGGCTTCTACCAGGGCAGGTATCTCTACAACCTGGCCCTTCCCTCCGGGGAGCGGGTGGCCGCCCAGATCAACCTGGAGAACGTCCAGACCGGGGAGGACTACTACTCCGGGGAGGTGATCCTCCCGCTGGGCCGGGTGGTCTGGGCTGATCTGGAGGAGGACTCCGCCTTCCTGGAGCAGATCACCACCGCCTATCCTCTGGACCGCACCGACTTCTATGTGGATATGACCGGCAATACCGCCCGGTACAGCCAGGAGGCGCGGACGGAAAACCACGTCCTGGTGGTCCAGGGGATCACCATCCTGGTCTGCTTCCCGCTGCTCCACGCCCTGGGGAGCCACTTTGGCCTTTTTCCGGCCTTCTTCCCCTCCCGCCGGCGGGAAGGGGCGGCATAGTCCGGGAGGACCCTCCGCGCCGGGAACCTTTTCCAGCTTTCGCTCGTCAAAAGGGTATCTGATGACGGAAGGATGATGCCCGGTGAAAAAGCGATTCTGCCTTTTGGCCCTGGTCCTGCTCCTATTGGCTCTGGCCGCCTGTGGGGGCCGGGACGAGCCCATGAGCGAAAAGCCCGTCCTCTACCTCTACCCGGAGGAGGAGACCCTGGTCTCTGTGCGGCTGGACCTGGACGGCGGCCTCACCAGCAGCTATCCCGCCTATGGGGACGGCTGGACCGTGCTGGCGAACCCAGAGGGGACCCTCACCGACCCGGAGTCCGGGCGGGAGTACTACTGCCTCTTCTGGGAGGGGACCGCCGGGACGGAGTACGACTTCTCTACGGGCTACTGTGTGGCAGGGGAGGAGACGGCGTCCTTCCTGGAGGGGGCCCTGGCGGCCCTGGGCCTCACCCAGCGGGAGGCCAACGAGTTTCTCATCTACTGGCTGCCCCGGATGGAGGGGAATCCCTACAACCTGATCTCCTTCCA
>DWWJ01000095.1 GCA_019119795.1 Candidatus Intestinimonas pullistercoris | reverse complement strand
ACCTGGGGCGCCGTGGGACGGGCCTTTGCCAAGTCCTGGCCCGCCCTGCTGATGCCGGTCATCATCATCGGCACCATCACCTCCGGCATCGTGTCCCCCACCGAGGCGGGCGCCATCGCCGTGGCCTACGGCCTCATCGTGGGCGGCCTGGTCTACCGGGAGCTGACCTTTGAGGACATCAAATTTGCCTTCACCGAGACCGTCCGCATCTCCGGCCGCATTTTCGTGGTCATCGGCGCTGCCAAGCTCTTCACCGTCATGCTCACCACCGCCGGCTTTGACCGCTGGCTCACCGGCGTGATGCTGGGCTTCTCCACCGATCCCACCGTCATCCTCATCATGATCCTGCTGCTCTTCTTTGTGGTCACCATGTTCATGGAGTCCATCGCCGCTCTGACCCTCTTCATGCCCATCGTCTACCCCATCGCCATGAGCGCCGGCGTGGACCCCACGGTCCTGGGCGTGCTGGTCACCGTGGTCATCGGCATCGGCCTGGTGACGCCTCCTGTGGGCATGTGCATCTATGTGGCCTGCGACCTGATGAAGATTCGGGTGGGCTCCACCATGAAGTACGTGATCCCCTATATCCTGGGGACCATGGTCTGTATCGCCATCCTCATCGCCTTCCCCCAGCTCATCACCGCCCTGGGCACCTTCGTGGGCTCCGGCGTCTGAGCAAGGGACCAGAGGCAGCATTATCCGCAAAAGTTTAGGAGTTTTTGATGCCTGCTGGACGAAACGGCTTGCGGTTTTGTCCGGCAGGCATTATAATAAAGGCATCAGACCGCGCATATCCTGCGCCAGGAATTTCTAGGCAAGGGGAATGGACATGTCAAAGGAAAAGGCCCCGACAGAACGCCGGGGGTCTGTGGTAGAACGGGTCATTAATGGCATCATCTCCTCCATCATCGAGGGGGAGCTGCGGCCGGGAGATCAGCTCCCCACTGAGCCGGAGCTGTGTAAAAAATACGACGCCGGCCGCAACTCGGTCCGGGAGGCCATCAAGCAGCTTCAGGCCTACGGAGTGGTGTACATCCGCCGGGCCGATGGAACCTATATCAGCGATTCCTATGACCAGAAGATGCTGGACCCCATGCTCTACAATATCATTCTGCATCAAAATGATTGGAAGGATTTTGTGACCCTGCGTGCGGTCATCGACATCGGTACCCTGGAGCTGGCGCTCACGCTGCCCAACGTGACCGACTGTGTCCCAGATCTGGAACGCATCGTGGACGCCATGGAGGAGGAGATGCACAGCCCTGACCCCTCCAAGGAGCGCATCATGGAGCTGGACACCCAGTTCCATGATACCATCGCCAACACCGTCCACAACCCCCAGGTCGCCAGCGTCACGGAGTACATCACCCGCCTGACGGTCCCCAGCCGGATGAACACGGTGGAGCGGGTGCTCCGGCAGGAGGGCGAGGTGGACAACTTCGTCGCTCTGCACCGGCAGATCGTGGACCTCATCGCCTGCCGAGATGCCGCCCACATTGTAAAAGTGGTGCAGGACCACTATATCTATTGGGAAAACGATATTGAGTCGGAGCAGCCGGCTCAAAAGGAGGTTCCGGGATGAAGAAAGTCATGATCTCCGTGGCCCCCGTGGCGGCCACGGACCCCCTCATCAATCCCCGCGCCATTGCCCGGGATGTGATCGAGTGCTGGAAGAACGGGGCCGCCATGGTCCACCTCCATGTCCGCGACCTGTGCGGGCGGCTGACTCCTGACCTGAGCCTGCTGGAGGAGACGGTAGACTACATCCGCGCCGAGAGCGACATCATCGTGGAGGTCTCCACCGGCGGCGTCTCCGGACTCACCATCGAAGAGCGCTGCCAGCCCTGCTACGCCCCCTTCGTGGAGGCCACCAGCCTCAACGTGGGCTCGGTGAACCTGGGGGAGGCCGTCTATCAGAACCCCATCAAGGACGTGCGCTACTGTGTGGAGCAGATCATCAACAACCACAAGATCCCCGAGGTGGAGGTCTTTGAGGTAGGTATGATCCATACCACCCGGCAGCTCTCAGAGCAGTTCAACTTCGTCAAGCCCATCCTCTTCGCCATCGTGCTGGGCCACGAGGGGGCCATGCCCCGGAACGTGGCGGCCCTGAGCACCATGATCGCCGGGGTATATGAGAACTTCCCCAACCGGGAGGACGTGCTCTGGGGCATCACCGAGGCCCACCGGGAGGACTTCGAGCTGGTGAAGACCGCTCTGGACCTGGGGGCCTCCACCGTGCGCATCGGCTTTGAGGACTCCAACTACCTGCGCCCCGGCGTCCAGGTGGACAACAACGCCGTCATCGTCAAGGAGGTGGCCGACATCCTGCGGAAGAAGCAGATGGCCCCCATGACTCCGGATGAGGCACGGGCCATGCTCCACATCCCGCCGCTGGCCGGCAGAAAGGGCTGAGACGGATATGAAAGCCATCGGCGTGCTGGAGACCAAGGGTCTCATCGGCAATATCGAGGGCCTGGACGCCATGATGAAGGCGGCCCGGGTGGACTATGTGGGGGGCCTGACCCTGGGCTCCGGCCTGGTGGCCATGGTGGTCACTGGGGAGGTGGACGCGGTGGAGTCGGCGGTGGCCGCCGGCTGTGACGCGGCTCAGAAGGCAGGGGAGCTCTTCTGCCATCTAGTGATCCCCAGGCCCCACCGGGAGCTCTACAAGTGCATGCCCCTGCGTGGGGCCCCGGCAGGGGGCCACGCCAAGCCCGATGTGGTGGAGAATATCCCACTGACCCAGGCCCTGGGCATTGTGGAGACCAAGGGGTACACCCCCAACATCCAGGCGGTGGACGCCATGCTCAAGGCGGCCAATGTGACCCTGGCGGGGCAGGCCCGCATCGGCGCGGCCATGGTCATCGGCCTGGTCCAGGGGGATGTGGGGGCCGTGGAGGCCGCGGTGGCGGCTGGAAAGTCGGCCGCCGCTGAGATCGGCCAGGTCGTGGCCGCCCATGTGATCCCCCGCCCGCACACCGCGGTGGGAGAGACCATGCCTGATATGAAATATGGGGAGGCGCTTGCATGAAGGCCCTGGGATTTATCGAGACGAAGGGACTCACGGGAAATATCGAGGCCACTGACGCCCTGATGAAGGCGGCCAATGTGGAATTTGTGGGCACCAACACCGGCATCGGCTCCGGACTCACCACGGTGGTCATCACCGGCGAGGTGGGAGCGGTGAAGGACGCCGTGGCGGTGGCCAAGGCCGCTGCCGACAAGGTGGGGGAGTTTTTCTGCGCCAACGTGATCCCCCATCCCCATCCGGAGCTGATCCATGTGCTGCCCTGCGGCGGCTCGGCCCCCAGCAAGTCCAAGCTCAAACCCGGCCACCCCGTCCCCCTGACCCAGGCCCTGGGCATGGTGGAGACCTTTGGGCTGGTGGCCGATATCCAGGCCGCCGACTCCATGCTCAAGGCGGCCAACGTGACCCTGGTGGGCATGTCCCAGATCGGGGCTGGACTGGTCACCACCTTCGTCCAGGGAGACGTGGGGGCGGTGAAAGCGGCGGTCAAGGCCGGCATGGCCGACGCCGATGCCGTGGGCCAGCTGGTGGGCGGACATGTGATCCCCAAACCCCACGCCGTGGTGGGGGAGGCCATGCCGGATCTCCGGTAACATCTGACCGCCACAGCGCGGAACGGAGGCGTATCGTTCATGAAAATCATCGTCATCGGCAGCATCTCCTCCGGCATGACCCTGGCCGAGCGCCTGGCGGCGGGGGAGAACGCTGAGATCATCCTCTATGAGAAGGAGCAGTTCTGCTCCTGCGGTACCAAGGGCCTGCCCCACTACCTGGGGCTGAAGGCGGACGAGCTGGGGGAGGTCCTCTCGGGGTGCACCCTCTCCGCCCGCAATGGCAGCATCCACACCGGCTGGGAGGCGGTGGCGGTGGATGCCGCCAAGCGCACCGTTACCCTCCGGGCAGCGGAGACGGGGGAGACCGTCACCGAGGCCTATGACAAGCTGGTGCTCGCCACCGGCAGCCGGAGCATCCCTCTGGAGGCGGAGGGGGCAGGACGCATGGGGGTCCACCCCCTAAGCCGGGTGGAGGACCTGATGCTGCTCCGGGAATTCCTCCGGACCCCCTATGTCCGAGACATCGCTGTCCTGGGCGGCGGTCTGGCCGCCCTGGAGACCGCTGGGGCCTTCCAGGCGCTGGGCCGGGAGGTCCAGGTCATCGACTGCGGACAGGGCCTGCTGCCCGGCTTTGATGGCGAGGTCCGCGCGGCCATCCAGCGGGAGCTGGAGGATCGGGGGCTCCGGTTCCACCTGGGGGAGCGGGTCACCGCCGTGGAGGGCCGGACCTTTATCGAGACCCTGCGGACCGACCGGGGGAGCTATCCCTGTGACCTGTGCGTCCCCTGCCTGGGGACCAGGCCGGAGACCGGCCTCCTGCCGGAGGCCGCCCGGGATCTGGAAGGGCGCTACCTGGTGGACTGTGACGGCCGCACCAGCCTGCCCGGCGTCTACGCCGCCGGCTCCTGCGCCGCGGCCCGGGAGGGCGGCGAGCCCACGGTCTGCGCCAGCATTGCCGGCCTGGAGGTGGCCCGGACGGGACTCACCCAGGAGGCGGCGGTCCAGCGGGGCCTCCACCCGGTGGGCGTCACGGCCTCTGGCCAGGACCGCACGGGGCTGGTCCCCAACGCCGGCGTGGTCACCGTCAAGCTGGTCCTGGAAGGGGCCAGCCGGAAGGTGCTGGGGGCCCAGATCTGGGGCGGAGCCGACTCGGCCGCCCGGATCAATGCCGTGGCCGTAGCCGTCCAGGCGGGGATGACCGCAGAGGAGCTGGCCAAGACCCGCTTCGTCACCAATACCGCCGTCCACGCCGCCCTGGACCCCATCCAGCTGGCCTGCGCCGCGGCAAAGGCCGAAGGCTGAGGCAATCCACAGAACAGACAGAGACGCAGAGCGCCGTATGTCCTTTGGGGACATACGGCGCTCTTTTGTAAATCCAAAGGGCTCAGGGGGCCTCTGTGCCCTGTTTCCGCTCCTCCGCCATGCGGCGGACCAGCTCCCGGACCTTGGAGACCACATAGCCGAAGTTTTCCCGGCGGTGGGGGAGGGAGCAGCGGGTGCAGTCCTTGACCCCGCTGTCCTTGTAGGTGAAGTTCCCGCCGCAGTCGGGGCCCAGGGCGTAGAGGGGGCAGTAGCAGAACAGGCAGTTGAAGTTGTCGGGGTCCTGGGTGGGGTGGCAGGGAAAGTACTCACAGTCCCTGTGGCAGAAGAAGGCATACTCCTTCCCCTTCCAGCGGGGCTCCTGGGCGGCAGTATGGTCGTGGGGCATGACAGGGACTCCTTTGCAAAAGATAGGGCGGGGTCTATGACCTTCCAAGTTTATCCGCATTTGTCCGGCCTGTCAAGGGGCACCGGAGGGGAAAAGGGGGCTACCGCATCCGGGCGGGATGTGGTACACTGGGGATAAATACCGAACACAGGAGGCGGGCATATGGGCAGATATATCCTGGCCCTGGACCAGGGGACCACCAGCTCCAGGGCGATCCTATTCGACGAGGAACAGAACATGGTGGGGGTGGCCCAGAAGGAGTTCCCCCAGCTCTATCCCCAGGAGGGCTGGGTGGAGCACGACCCCATGGAGATCTGGTCCTCCCAGTACGCCGTGATGATGGAGGTCATCGCCAAGACGGGGGTGTCCCCGGCGGACATCGCCGCCATCGGCATCACCAACCAGCGGGAGACCACCATCCTCTGGGAGCGCGCCACCGGCCGCCCCATCGCCAACGCCATCGTCTGGCAGTGCCGCCGCACCGCCCCTCTGGTGGACCGGCTCCTGGAGGAGGGCCTGGGGGAACACATCCGGAAGACCACCGGACTGGTGCCCGACGCCTACTTCTCGGCCACCAAGATCAAGTGGCTCCTGGACCGTGTGGAGGGGGCCCGGGAGCGGGCCCGGCGGGGGGAAATTCTCTTCGGCACCGTGGACACCTGGCTGCTGTGGAAGCTCACCGGCGGGGCGGTCCACGTCACCGACGTCACCAACGCCTCCCGCACCATGCTCTTTGACATCCACCGCCTGGACTGGGACGACACCCTGCTCCAGGCCCTGGACATCCCCCGGGCCATGCTGCCGGAGGTCCGGGACTCCAGCGCCGTCTACGGCTATGCCGACCTGGGCGGGGCCAAGGTGCCCATCGCCGGCATCGCCGGAGACCAGCAGGCCGCCCTCTTCGGCCAGACCTGCTTCGCCCCCGGGGAGGCCAAGAACACCTATGGCACGGGCTGCTTCCTGCTGATGAACACCGGCAAGACCCCCTGCGAGAGCCGCAACGGCCTTATCACTACTGTGGCGGCGGGGCTCAACGGCCGGGCAGAGTACGCCCTGGAGGGTTCGGTCTTTGTGGGTGGGGCGGTGATCCAGTGGCTCCGGGACGAGTTGCGCTTCCTCACCGAGAGCCGGGACGCCGAGTACTACGCCCAGAAGGTGGCCGACACCGGAGGGGTCTATCTGGTCCCCGCCTTCACCGGCCTGGGGGCCCCCTATTGGGACATGTACGCCCGGGGCTGCCTCATCGGCCTCACCCGGGGGACCCGGCGGGAGCACATTATCCGGGCGGCCCAGGAGTCCATCGCCTATCAGGTGGCCGACCTGGTCCAGGCCATGGAGCGGGACACCGGGGTGCCCCTGAAGGCCCTCCGGGCCGACGGCGGGGCCAGCCGGGACGGCTTCCTCATGCAGTTCCAGGCCGACATCCTGGACCGGAGCGTCCTCCGGCCTGTGGTCCGGGAGACCACTGCCCTGGGGGCTGCCTATCTGGCCGGCCTGGCCGTGGGGGTCTGGCGGGACCGGGAGGAGCTCCGGGGACTCTGGAAGCGGGATGCCGAGTTCCAGCCGGAGATGGACCCCGCCCGGCGGGAGACCCTCCTCCAGGGCTGGCACCGGGCCGTGGAGCGCAGCCGGGGCTGGGCCCAGGGATAAGGCCGGAGGGAAAGGAGGAGAGGGCCCCATGGAAGCGGAATGGATCGACCTGACCCCGGAAAACCTGGCAGAGGAGCACCTGTGCTGCATCATCCGCACCCGGAAGCCCCACCCGGGGGTGGAGGCCAAGCGGCAGTGGCTGGCCCAGCGGCTCCGGGAGGGCCACGTCTTTCGGAAGCTCCGGGAGAAGGCCACAGTCTTTATCGAATACGCCCCCCTGGAGACGGCCTGGGTCCCCGTCCTGGGGGACAACTACCTCTACCTGTACTGCCTGTGGGCCAGCGGGGACCACAAGGGGAGGGGCTACGGAAAGGCCCTGATGGAGCAATGCCTGGCCGACGCCGGGGCAAAGGGCCGCTCCGGCGTGTGCATGCTGGGGGCGGAGAAGCAGAAGGCGTGGCTCTCCGACCAGTCCTTCGCCCGGAAGTACGGCTTTGTGCCGGTGGACCGGACGGACTACGGCTACGAGCTGCTGGCCCTCTCCTTTGACGGCACTGTCCCCCGGTTCACTGAGGCGGCCCGGCAGGGGGAGATCGCCGACCAGACGCTGACGGTCTATTATGACTTCCAGTGCCCCTATATCCTTCAGAGCGTTGAGCTGGTGGAGCGGGTCTGCGGGGAGAGCGGCGTCCCCGTGGTACTGGAGCAGGTGGACAGCCTGGAAAAGGCCAAGGCGCTGCCCTGCGTCTTTCAAAACTGGGCGGTCTTCTACCGGGGAAAATTTGAGACGGTGAACCTGCTGGACGCCGCCGGGGTGAAGCGGCTCCTCCGCAGGTGAGGCGGAGACAAAACGAAGCGGCGCGGACGACTGTCCGCGCCGCTTTTTAACGCTCCTCCCGCTGCTCCCAGGCGGCGATCTCGTCCAGAAAGGCCTGGCCGAACTGCTCCAGCTTCTTTTCCCCCACGCCGGAGACCTCCAGGAATTCCTCCCTGGTCCGGGGCCGGCGGGCGGCCATGTCCCGGAGGGAGGCGTCGGAGAAGACCACATAGGCGGGGACGCCCCGCTCCCGGGCCAGGACGGTCCGCAGGGCCCGGAGCCGCTGGAAGAGGCCCTCGTCGGCCTCCGCCGGGGCCTCCGACCCGGCTTTGGCGGCCTGCCGTGGGTGAGAGGCGGCGGGGACCTCGGTCCAGAGGGTGACCTTCTCCCCGTGGAAGAGGACCCCTGCGGCCCTGGGCCCCAGAGCCAGGGTGGGGAATTTCCCCGGGGACTGGACCAGACACTCCTGGTCCAGCAGGGCTCGGAACCGCTCCTTGAGGTCGGCCTCCTTTTGGTCTCTGAGGATGCCGAAGGTGCTCTGCCGGTCCAGGTGCCACTTCTCGATCATGTCGTTGGTTTTTCCCCGGAGGACCCGCAGGAGGGTGCTCTCCCCAAACCGCTCCCCGGTGCGCTTGACACAGCTCAGGATCTTCTGGGCGTCCTCGGTGATGTCCAGCTCCACCCCGGAGCGGAGGCAGTTTCCGCAGCTGCCGCAGCGCTCCGGCGGGGTCTCCCCGAAGTAGGAGAGGAGGTAGGCGCGCAGGCAGCCCTGGGTGCGGCAGTAGCCCTCCATCTGCTGGAGGCGCAGGTAGTCCCGCTCCCGGACCCGCTCCAGGGTCTCCGGATCCAGGTCCTCGTTCTCCCGGTCCTGCTCGATGAGGAACCGGGCGGTGCGGGTATCCTGGGGGCTGTAGAGGAGGAGGCACTGGGCGGGCGCTCCGTCCCGTCCGGCCCGGCCCGCCTCCTGGTAGTAGCTCTCCAGGTCCTTGGGCATGTTGTAGTGGAGGACATAGCGGACGTTGGACTTGTCGATGCCCATGCCGAAGGCGTTGGTGGCCACCATCACCGGACGGCGGTCAAAGGTGAAGTCCTCCTGGTTGGCCTGCCGCTCCTGGGGGGAGAGGCCGGCGTGGTACCGGGTGGCGGGGACCCCGGCGGCCTGGAGGGCGGCGCAGACCTCCTCTACTGTCCGCCGGGCGGCGCAGTAGACGATGCCGCTCTCGGCGGGCCGGGCCTGGATGAACTCCAGGGCGGCCGGGAGCTTCTGCCCGCCCCGGCGGACCTGGAAGAAGAGGTTGGGCCGGTCGAAGCCGGTGACCGACTCCACCGGGTCCCGGAGGCCCAGCAGGGCCTCCATGTCGGCCCGGACCGCCGGAGTGGCGGTGGCGGTGAGGGCGGCCACCGGGGGCCGCCGGGGGAGCCGGTCCACAAAGGCGGGGATGTCCAGGTAGCTGGGCCGGAAGTCCTGGCCCCACTGGGAGACGCAGTGGGCCTCGTCCACCGCCAGCAGGGAGAGGGAGGCGGCCTGGGCGAAGTCCAGAAAGCGGGGGGTCAGCAGCCGCTCCGGCGCCACGTAGATGATGCGGTACTGCCCCCGCTTGGCGTTTTCCAGGGCCCGGTGGAACTGCCCCTCGGTGAGGGTGGAGTTGAGGTAGGCCGCTGGGATGCCCGCCTGGCAGAGGGCGGTGACCTGGTCCCGCATCAGGGAGACCAGGGGGGAGACCACCAGGGCGGTCCCAGGCAGCAGCAGGGCGGGGAGTTGGTAGCACAGGGACTTTCCCGCCCCGGTGGGCATGACGGCCAGGGCATCCCGGCCGGAGAGCAGGGCGTCCACCACCGCCTCCTGGCCGGGGCGGAAGGCGTCATAGCCGAAATAGCGCTTCAGGGCGGTAAGCTTCTCCTCCACGGGGGATCCCATCCTTTCTCTCTGGGAAGTCCTCTCCAGCATACCATTTCAGAGGCGGAAATGCAAACCGGAAAGGCCCCGCCCCGCCGCGAAAGCGGCGGGGCGGGGCCTGGGAAAATGGCGTTTCAGGCGTTGACAGACTCCACGATGGCGTCGGCCAGGGTGTCCAGCTCCACAGCCTTGCTGTCGTTGAGGGCGGAGGCCAGGCTCAGGCGCTCGTTGAGGACGGTCATGTTCTTCATCTCGTCGTCAATGAACTTCTGCATCAGGTCGCCAGACTTGCAGGCCCAGGAGCCGTTCTCGATGATGGCGAAGGTCCGGTGCTGGAGGTTCAGGGCCTTGAGGTGCATCAGGTAGTCGTGCATGACGGGGTAGATGCCCAGGTTGTAGGTGACGCTGGCCAGGACGATGTGGCTCAGGCGGAAGGACTCGCTCACCAGCTGGGAGACATGGGTGTTGGACACGTCGTAGACCCACACGTTGGTGACGCCCTTCTCGCAGAGCTTGGAGGCCAGGGCCTGGGCGGCGGCCTCGGTGTTGCCGTACATGGAGGCGTAGGCGATAAGGACGCCCTTCTCCTCGGGCTCGTAGCGGCTCCACTTGTCGTACTTGTCGATGAAGTACATCAGGTCCTTCCGCCACACGGGACCATGGAGGGGGCAGATATACTTGATCTGGTCCAGGATGCCCCCGGCCTTCTTCAGCAGGAGCTGGACGTGGGGGCCGTACTTGCCCACGATGTTGGTGAGGTAGCGCCGGGCGTCGTCGATCCAGTCCCGGTCGAAGTTCACCTCGTCGGCGAAGAGCTTGCCGTCCAGGGCCCCGAAGGAGCCGAAGGCGTCGGCGGAGAAGAGGACGCCGTTGGTGGTGTCGAAGGTCACCATGGCCTCGGGCCAGTGGACCATGGGGGCGGCCACGAAGGTGACCACGTGCTTGCCAAAGGACTGGGTGTCCCCCTCCTTCACCTCGATGAGCTCGTGGCTGTCCACATGGAAGCCGAACTGCCGCATGAGCATGAAGGACTTCTCGGTGGAGATGACCTTCACCTCCGGCCAGCGGATGAGGATCTCCTCGATGGAGGCGCCGTGGTCGGGCTCCATGTGGTTGATGACCAGGTAGTCCAGGGGGCGGCCGGAGAGCAGGTGCTCAAGGTTCTCCAGGAGCTGGCGGCAGGCGGACCAGTCCACCGTGTCGAAGAGGGCGGTCTGCTCGTCCAGGAGCAGGTAGGCGTTGTAGCTCACTCCACGGGGGATGGGGTGGATGTTCTCGAAGAGGTGGAGCCGGTGGTCGTTGGCCCCCACCCAGTAGAGGTCTTCCGTGACGTTACGCACACAGTACATGGTCGCTTCCTCCTTTACGCTTCAATAAACATGTCCTTGCCTTCGGCGCACTCGGGGCAGACCCAGTCCTCAGGCAGATTCTCGAAGAGGGTGCCGGGGGCGATCTCGGCGTCCTCGTCCCCCAGCTCGGGGACGTACTCGTAGCCGCAGCCGCCGCAGACATACCGCTTGCCGATGGGCTCGGGCTTGGGCGGGGCGGGCCGCTTCATCTTCACCATGGGTGGGGCGGGCTGCTTCTCCCCGGTGTCCAGGGCCTTGGCCAGCAGAGGGAGGATCTCGTTGACATCCCCCACGATGCCGTAGTCGCAGTTTTTGAAGATGGGGGCGCCGGCGTTCTTGTTGATGGCCACGATGGTGGAGGCGTCCTTGATGCCCTTGAGGTGCTGCACTGCGCCGGAGATGCCGCAGGCGATGTAGAGGTTGCCGGTGAACTTCTGGCCGGACATGCCCACATAGCGGTCCAGGGGGACGTACTTGAGGGTCTCGGCCACCGGGCGGGAGGAGCCCACGGCGGCGCCGGCGGCCCGGGCCAGGTTTTCAATGAGCTTCATGTTCTTCTTGTCCCCAATGCCCTGGCCGGCGGAGACCACCCGCTCTGCCCGGGCGATGGGGGTGTCCATGGGGATGCCCACGGTGAAGTCGTGGCCGTCCTTCTGGAGGCAGGCGACCAGCTCGGCCACCTTCTCCTCGGCGGAGCCCTCCCGGAAGATGTGCTTTTTCCGCACGCCGGTGATGGGGGCGGGCTTCTTGGCCCGGCTGGAGGAGCCGCCCTCGCTCTTGGGGGGCTTGCCCATGATGTGGGAGGCGATGACCACCCGCTGGATCTCGTTGGTGCCCTCATAGATAGTGGTGATCTTGGCGTCCCGGTAGGCCCGCTCCACCTCCATGCCCTTCATGAAGCCGGCGCCGCCGTGGATCTGAAGGGCGTCGTTGGTGACCTCCAGGGCGATGTCGGAGGCGTACATCTTGGCCATGGCGGCCTCCATGGCGTAGGGCTCGTGGTGCTCCTTGAGTTCGGCGGCGGAGTAGACCAGGAACCGGGCGCAGCGCAGCTTGGTGGCCATGTCGGCCAGCTTGAAGGACAGGGACTGCTGGAAGCCGATGGGCTTGCCGAACTGGACGCGCTCCTTGGCGTACTCCACGGCGGCGTCGTTGGCCCCCTGGGCGATGCCCAGGGCCTGGGAGGCGATGCCGATGCGCCCGCCGTCCAGAGTGGCCATGGCGATCTTGAAGCCGTCGCCCTCCTTGCCCAGCAGGTTCTCCTTGGGCACCTTCACGTCGTTGAAGATGAGCTCGGCGGTGGAGGAGGAGCGGATGCCCATCTTGTCGTAGTGGTCGCCGAAGTCGAAGCCCTTCCAGCCCTTCTCCACGATGAAGGCGGAGATGCCCCGAGTGCCGATGTCGGGGGTGGTGACGGCAAAGACCACATAGGTGTCCGCCTTGGGGGCGTTGGTGATGAAGATCTTGCCGCCGTTGAGGAGGTAGTGGTCCCCCTTGTCCACGGCAGTGGTCTCAGTGCCGCCGGCATCAGAGCCGGCGTTGGGCTCGGTGAGGCCGAAGGCGCCGATCTTCTCGCCCTTGGCCAGGGGCACCAGGTACTTCTGCTTCTGCTCCTCGGTGCCGAAGGCGAAGATGGGCCAGGAGCCCAGGGAGACATGGGCGGAGAGGATGACGCCAGTGCCGCCGTCCACCCGGGAGAGCTCCTCCACGGCGATGGCGTAGCTGAGCACGTCCAGCCCCGCGCCGCCGTACTCCTTGGGGTAGGGGATGCCCATGAGCCCCAGCTCGGCCATCTTTTTCACCACGTCATCGGGAAACTGGTTCTCCTTGTCCAGGAGGAAAGCGATGGGCTTTACCTCCGTCTCGGCAAAGGCTCTCACCTTGGCCCGGAACTCCTCGTGTGCCTGGGTCGTCTTGAAATACATGCCGTTACCTCCTTTTTACTGTCTTCTATTGTTGATAGAAATTATCCACTTTAAGGGATAAAAGAAACGCTCACAGGGAAGGAGCCTGGCTGGGGCCGAAAATCAGGGTGTGGAGATCATGGGCCCGCAGCTCCTCGTTGAGCTTCTGCTGGACCTGGGCCAGGCCGCAGTGGATGGCACAGCCGCCATGGGTCTCCCGCCAGGGGCAGGGGTAGGCGGGGTCCATACAGGCGACCACGCTGGAGCCCTCCTCCATAGCGGTCATGAGGTCATAGAGGGTGACCTTCCGGAGATCGGCCGCCAGGCGGCAGCCGCCGTCTACCCCGCGCGCGATGGAGACCAGACCGCCCTTGTCCAGCTTCTTGATGATCTTGTAGGCAAACTGCTTGGGGACCAGCTGGGTGCTGGAAATCTCTCCCGCCGTGTGCTGCTCCCCATCGGAGAGGGCCCGCAGCACCCGCAGGGCGTAGTCTGTCTCCCGCGTAATGAGCATGGTGCCATTCCTCCTCTCCTGGGGCTATCATACCCATTCTGGATCAGAAAAGTCAAGTTAAACTTGACTGACTTTGTGCAGTTTTCCCTTTTTCACAAAAAAGGAAAGCCTGTTTTGTGGAAAACGCCCCCGGGCCGGTGACCGGCCCGGGGGCGCGAGACTCAGGTGTGGGAAGCGTGTCCCCACAGGTCCTCCGGGTAGAGCCCCGCTGCCGTCATGCCGGCCAGGGCCTGGACCACCGTGGGCTTATCCTCCTGGTAGGTGACGCCGTACCAGCGGTCCCGGCTGCGGAGGACCTTGACCCGGGCCTTTCCCTCCTGGATAAGGGCGCTTACTACGCTGGGGAGGAAGTACTCCCCCTTGAGGGGGTCAGAGGCCAGGGTCTGATCCAGAAAGGCGGGGAAGCGGGCCAGGGCCTCGTCCAGAAAGCTCCGGGGAAAGCCCCACAGGTTCATGGACACCAGGGTGTCCCCGGAAAGGGGGGACCAGGTGGCGCCGCCATCTTCAGTGAAGCGGGCGTCCGCGCCGTCCTTTTCGATGTGAGTGTGCTCGGTGACGCTGGTGAGGAAGTGGTCCGCCGTCTCCTGGCAGACCCCTCGGGAGACGTGGCCGTGCTCAGTGACAGTGTTCCCCAGCAGGTAGGCCACCATGGCGTACTCCTGGGGGGCCCCGCCGTCGGGGTGAGCGGAGAGGTAGTCGTAGATCTCCCGGAAGGCCTCGGGGCCGTAGTAGTCATCGGAGTTGATGACGGCAAAGGGGCCCTGGACCGCTTCCCGGGCGGCCAGGACGGCGTGGCAGGTGCCCCAGGGCTTGGTCCGGCCCTCCGGCACGGCGTAGCCCTCCGGCAGGTCCTCCAGCCGCTGATAGGCGTAGCGCACATCCATGGCCCGGGCGAGCCGGTCCCCGATGCCGGCGCGGAAGGCGGCCTCGTTCTCCTCCTTGATGACGAAGACCACCGTCTCGAAGCCCGCCCGACGGGCGTCATAGATCGAGTAGTCAATGATGAGCTGCCCGTGGCTCCCCACGGGGTCCAGCTGCTTGAGGCCGCCGTAGCGGCTGCCCATGCCGGCGGCCATGACCACCAGGACTGGTTTTTCCATCTGTCCGACCTCACTTTTTCAAAGCTCGGAGAGGGACCTCTCCGGCGCGGAGTCCGGTTTCTATTGTACCGTCCCCGTGGAGAAAAGAAAAGAGAAAATTTCACGCGCGCCCCGGCAAAAGAGGGCCGGAGCCTTGTCAACCGGATAGGGAAA
This sequence comes from Candidatus Intestinimonas pullistercoris, assembly GCA_019119795.1. GTDB lineage: Bacteria > Bacillota > Clostridia > Oscillospirales > Oscillospiraceae > Intestinimonas > Intestinimonas pullistercoris. Next base: position 12,169 of record DWWJ01000095.1, on the reverse strand, counting down.
TGGTATGATAAACAAAAGACTCCTGATAGAAAAAGGGGCGGTGCGCCGTGTTTACGACAGAGGTGAAGGTCAAGACCCTCCCGGTCCGGGAGTGGCTGGACCGGTATTGCTTTCCGGGGAAATTCCTGGACGCCTGCAAGGCCTGCCCGGACTACGGCCGGGTGTGGTCCTGCCCCCCGGGAGTCCCGGAGGCGGAGGCCCTGCTGGGGAGCTACCGGACGGTCTATCTGGTGGGGGTGAAGGTCTACTACAGCCAGGCCGCCCTGGCGCGGGCCCTCCGCTCCCCGGAGGAGACCGAGGCGGTGCGCCAGGAGACCTACGGCGTGGCCAAAAAGGCCCTGCTGGAGGCCCTCCTGGCCCTGGAGAAGCTCTGCCCCGGCGCCACCACCGTGGCGGCGGGCCGGTGTGAGCAGTGCGACGACTGCACCCGGACCCGGGGCCTGCCCTGCCGGAAGCCGGAGCGGATGCGCTATTCCTTTTCCGCCTTCGGCTTTGACCTCACCGCCCTGGCCAGGGAACAGCTGGATATCGACCTGCTGTGGGCCGACCGGGGCCTGCCCCCCTACAACGCGGCCCTGGCCGCCTTCCTGACGAGGTGAGTCCATGCCCATCGAGCTGGAACAGAAGTATGTGGTGGTGTCGGAGCGCCCCTGGACGGTCCAGGCGGAGCTCCTGGCCCTGCTGCGCCGGGCGGGGTACGGCGTGGAGCTCCAGGGGGAGAAGGTCCAGCGGGACACCTACTACGACACGCCGGAGGACCGCCTTCTGCTTGGGGGCGCCTCCTTCCGCCTGCGGGAGAAAGGGCGGGATTACATCCTCTCGGTGAAGTCCCTCCTCCGGGAGGGGGAGGGGACCTTCGCCCGCCGGGAGGACGAGCTGAAGCTGGGCCGGGAGGCCCAGCCCATGCCCTTCCTCCGGGAGCTTCTGCCGGGGGTGGACCTGGACGCCCTGGCGGTGACGGCGGTGGTGGTGAACCGCCGCCGGACCTACCTGGCCTCCGGCCCTGCCGGGAGCCGGTTCGAGCTGGCCTTTGACGACGTGGCCTACCGCACTCCAGGAGGAGACCGGGAGGTCCGGGAGCGCCAGGTGGAGATCGAGCGCCTGACGGGGACCCAGGCCGACCTGGAGCGGCTGGTCCGCTCCAGCGCCGCCCGGCTGCCCGCCCTGCGCCCGGCGGCCGAGTCCAAGTACCAGCGTGCCCGGCGGCTTACTGGGACCGGCTGAGCAGAGCCTGGGCCCCTCCACAAATAAAAAACGCGTCCCGGCCCCTTGCGGGGTGGGACGCGTTTTCTTCAATTTTATAGGTCCTTGACCATGATATTCTCATGGATGCCAGGCAGGATGCAGTCAGGCACATAGCCCATCTTCTGGAAGCCCAGAGACTGGTAGAGCTGCTTGGCCCGGGGGTTGAAGTGGCTCACCAGCAGGGAGCACTTCCGGTAACCCAGCCCCTTGGACACCCCGATAAAGGTGTTCAGGAGCACATGGCCGATGCCCATGTCCCGGAAGGATTTCTTCACACCCAGCAGGGCCAGGTAGGGGAAGGCGCCGAAGAAGCCCTCCAGCTCGATCCACATGCAGCCGACTACCTCGTTTTGAGAGGTGACGGCGATCCACAGCTCCCCCCGGGAGATGGCCTTGGAGAGCTGCTTGTCCAGCCGCCCCTCTTCCGTGAAATAGTGGTCGTAGAGGGCGCTGTCCAGAAAGACCGCATGACATTCCGCCAGACGGCCTGCATCTGCCTTTACGATCTGCACATTCATTTTGGTTTCCTCCCCCTGCCCTTAGAAGTAGGTGTAGTTCTTGGGCTTGACGCTCCAGCCGATGGCCTTCTGGATGTCCTCGGCATAGCTGGGGTCGCTGAGGCTCATGCGGTCGTAGGCCAGGAACTCCTTCAGGGGGATGGCCCCCATCACCAGGGAGGAGAGGTCCGCGATGGGAGTGGAGAGGGTCACATCAGGAGTGCCGTCCTCCACCAGCTCCACCCGGTCCCCGCTGACCTTCAGCAGGAAGGTGCCGTTGTTGTGGGAGAGGAAGGTGTCCCGGACCTGAAGGGCCAGGGTGAAGGACCTGGACACCGGGCTTTCACAGTGGGTCTGCACGGCGAAATACTGCTTGATGTCGAAGATGCGGACCATATAGCCCATGGTCTTCCGGCCGATCTCGTGGATGCAGCCGTCGTGGGCCCGGTTCTCGCCGGTGTCCGGATTCTTGAACATCACATGGAGGTACTCGTCGCTGGTGAAAATGCGCACCCGCTCGATCTGGTCCACCTGGGAGGCGAAGAAGGTCATGAACTGCTTGAGGGTCTCCACGTCCTCGTAGATCATCTCCCGGACCAGAAGGTCGTGGTACATGTCGGTGTAGTGGTCCACCTCCACGAACTCGAAGGTGAGGTAGCCGGTGATGCGGCCCTCTCTCCGGCAGACCACCACATAGGGCATGTCGAAGATGCGGTGGGGGTCCATAAAGTGGTGGATGGTGGCGCCGTTGGTCCGCTCCGCCCAGGCCCGGTAGAACCGGAGGACCTCCTCCTTGTCGTCGGGACCGGCGTAGGAGAGGCCAGACTTGTCCCCGAAGGAACGGATCATGCTGGGCTTGGGCTGGTAGAGGATGCTCTCGTTGCAGTACCCGTAGCCCATCTTCCGGTAGAAAGAGGGCATAAAGGGATGCAGACAGCCGATGGCTGTACCGAGCTTTTGGTAGTAGCCCATGAGCACGCGCAGCATGGTCATGGCCGTGTGCTCCTTCTTCCGGAGGAAGTTGGTGGACACATAGGCCGCCGCGCCCATGGGCATCATCACGCCTCTGACGTTGAGGGTGAAATCCATCATCAGGACGGAGCCCACCAGGGTCCCGTCGTCGTCAAAACAGCCGAGGTAACGTCCCTCGTCCGGCTGGTACAGCTCGCTTTCCATATTCTGAAGGAGGGCCGGCGGCGTCTTGGAGGGAAACGCGGAGACCACGTTCCTGGCCAACTGGTCCCGTTCAGAGGGAAGAACGAACCTGATTTCCATGGATACACTCCTTTTTTAAGCGAAGCTGAGTCATAATGGGGATCTCGCTGTAGATATGGAGGCTGGCTGGACAGCCTCCGCGCACCTGCTTTGACATTCTTTATTATCGCAGTCTTTGCCCCGCTTGTCAAACCGTTTTTTGTAAAACGGCGGGAAATCGTGGAGGTGCCAGAAAAAAACTTGACAAATGACACAAAACGGCGTAACATGTACCACGTTAAGACCTGTGCGCGGGGCAGCGTGTGGGCAAACGGCAGAGTTGGACGCGAGGCAGCGCCCTGAACGCGACAGAACGTTCAGGACGCTTTTTTTCTTCGCTTTCCCACTGTAGCAGAGTAAAGCATACGCTCCCGCCACTGAATAGAGAAAGGAGCCAGCGTGATATGAACTCCTTCAACGTACACACCAAGATCATGACAGGCGGCGGACTGGAGACGGTGGCGCCCAAGCTGAAGCGGGCCTTCATCGTCACGGACGGATTTATGTCCTCCAGCGGCAAGGTGAGCTACATCACCGACAAGCTGGAGGCGGCCGGCGTGGAGTACCGGGTCTTTGACCAGGTCCGGGCTGACCCGGATGTGGGGACGGTCTCCAAGGGCGTGGAGGCCATTCAGGACTTCAAGCCGGACGCCGTCATCGCCTTCGGCGGCGGCTCTCCCATCGACGCGGCCAAGGCCATCGTCTTCTTCGCCGGCAAGACCTGCGACATGCGGGAGTGCCAGTTCATCGCGGTGCCCACCACCAGCGGCACCGGGTCTGAGGTCACCTCCTTCGCGGTCATCACCGACCCGGAGAAAGAGGTCAAATACCCCCTGGTGGAGGAGAGCCTGCTGCCCGACCTGGCCATCCTGGACGCCGAGCTCACCGTCAGCGTGCCGCCCTCTGTCACCGCCGACACCGGCATCGACGTGTTCACCCACGCCGTGGAGGCCCTGGTGTCCACGGCCGCCAGCGACTTCTCTGACGCGGCGGCGGAAAAGTCCATCAAGCTGGTGCGCAAGCACCTGCTCACGGCCTACCACCACCCTGAGGACATGGTGGCCCGGCAGGGTATGCACAACGCCTCTTGCCTGGCTGGCATGGCCTTCTCCAACTCCGGCCTGGGCCTGAACCACGGCATGGCCCACGCCCTGGGTGCCCGGTTCCACATCCCCCACGGCCGGGCCAACGGCATCCTGCTGCCCTATGTCATGAGCTTCAACGCAGGCTGCTCTGAGAGCCTGACCCCGGTGGCCAAGCGGTACGCCAAGATCGCCCGCCTCCTGGGCCTGGAGAGCTCCAGCGTCCGGCAGAGCGCCCTCAACCTCATCCGCACGGCCCGGAAATATGTGGAGCAGCTGAGCATTCCCTCGAGCATTCAGAAGGCCGGCGTCAACAAGGACGAGTTCGAGGCCGAGCTGGATGCCATGGCGGAGGCCGCGCTGGCCGACCGCTGCACCGCCACCAATCCCCGCCCCTGCACCAAGGAGGAGATCCTCCAGGTGTTCCGGAAGGCTTACATCGGTAAGATCCCCTGAGCTCCGCCCTTTCCGGCGGAGGCCATTCTTCCCCGAAACGCCAGAAAACCCAAGAAAAGCATTGACAAGACAGGGTTTGACTGATAAGATATACAAAAAGCAAGGGGACGTTCTCCAACGCTTTGTGTATAATTTGCCTGGGCCGCGCTGTCAGCGGCCTGGGTGACAGGCCGGGAAGAATGACGAGCGCCGGAGCTCCTGGGGATCAGGACTGTAGAAACGGTTGATCCTAAGGGGCTCTTCCTCCATTTGTACCCAGAAAGGACGGTGCGCCGCATTTGATCGAACTGGATGAAAAGAAAAGGATCATACAGGAGTTCGTTCCCGGTAAGCAGGTGACCCTCTGCCATGTGATCGCCAGTCCGGACAGCTCTCTGTACTTTAAGCTGGGCCTGATCGACGCCAAGGGCGCCATCGGCATCATGACCATCACGCCCAGCGAGGGCGCCATGATCGCCGCCGATGTGGCCACCAAGTCCGGCGCTGTGGAGATCGGCTTTGTGGACCGGTTCAATGGCTCCCTAGTCATCACCGGCGATGTGGCCGCCGTGGAGGCGGCCCTGCGGGGCGTGATGCAGGTCCTGTGCGACATGATGGGCTTTAGTCCCTCTCCCATGACCAAGACCTGAGTGGGAGGCCCTATGGAACAGACCGAGAGAAAAAAGCGCGTGATCCTCATCGGACGCTCCACCGCGGGAAAGACCACCCTGTGCCAGCGCATCGCCCATCAGGATCTGGTCTACCACAAGACCCAGACCGTTCAGATCTTCAACCAGACCATGATCGACACGCCGGGAGAGTACCTGCAGCGCCGGTATTTCCGCGGAGCGCTGATGGTCACGTCGGTGGAGGCTGACATCATCCTGTTTGTACAGGACGCGACGGAGGACACCACCTGGTTCCCACCGTCGTACAACACACAGTTTGGCAAGCCCGCGTTGGGGATCGTCACCAAGGCGGACATTGCCACGCCGGAACAGATCGAGACCGCGAAGAAGTTCCTGACTACGGCAGGGGCGTCGAAGATTTTTGTGACCAGCAGCGTCAGCGGCGAGGGAGTCGATGAGCTTTTGGAGTTCCTTGGCTACTTGTAACGGGCGGATGGACGCCGGCAGAGCAGGGAGGCAGCGAGACATGAGCAAGGATGGCATCCGGGTAGTCATCGCTGATGACGAGCCCATTACCCGTATGGACCTGAAAGAACTCCTGTCCGGGGAGGGCTATCAGGTGGTGGGAGAGGCGGCCGACGGCTTCGACGCCGTGGAGGTCTGCAAGCAGGCAAGACCCGACCTGGTGCTCATGGACATCAAGATGCCCCTGCTGGACGGCCTCTCCGCCGCCAAGATCGTCTACGAGGAGAATCTGGCTGACACGGTGATGATGCTCACGGCCTATAGCGAGCGGGAGTTTGTGGATCAGGCCAAGGATGTGGGCGTGGCCGGCTATCTGGTCAAGCCCATCGACGAGAAGTCCCTGATCCCCAGCATTGAGCTGGCGGTGGCCCGGAGCAAGGACATGAAGAAGCTCCGCAAGGATATGCAGAAGGTGTCCGAGCGACTGGAAAACCGGAGCATCATCGAGAAGGCCAAGGGCCAGGTCATGGCCCAGGAGGGCATGACCGAGCAGGACGCCTACGATTACATCCGCAAGCTCAGCCAGACCAAAAACCTCTCCATGCGCCGTGTGGCGGAGATTATTCTGATGAAGTCCGGGGGGCAGTGACCCATGGACATCATCCAAGAGCTGTGCAAGAAATACACAGACCTGACGGACGAGGAGATCGCTACCATCCAGGGCATGAGCGCTGTGCTCCAGCCCCTGGCCAACCTGGAGGACGCAGACATCTTTATCGACTGCCCCTCCTGGGATGGAGACGCCATCGTGGTGGCGGAGGCCAAGCCCTCCTATGTCCCGTCTTCCTATAAAAAGACCGTGGTGGGCCTGCTGGCCCGGAAAGAGAACGAGCCCGCCGTGGCCCGGACCTTCCGGCTGGGGGTGGCCACCAAACAGATGAAGGCTGTGACCCAGGAGAATGGCCGCACCATTCAGTCGGTGGAGCCCATCCGCAACGCCACTGGCGACCGGGTCATCGGTGTGCTCATCCGGGAACAGCGGGTGGATGAGCAGAGGCAGATCAGTGAGCGCCTCCACTTCTCTGAGCAGAGCTATGAACGCATCGCCAATGCCCTGGCCCACATGGTGGGCAGCAACAACTGGCTCACGGAGTGCATCGACGAGGCCCTCCTCATGGTGGACAAATCCGGGGTGGTCACCTTCCGGAACAGCCTGGCCCGGGACCTCTACCGCAAGCTGGGGTACATAGATGATCCCCTGGGCCAGCCCTATGAGAATGTGCGGCTGGTGGACTCCTGGAACGACATGGACCAGTCGGGCTTTTCCGTCATCGAGACCACAGTGGGCCGTCACAGCCTCTCCATCAAGCGTATCCAGTTGGACAGTGAGGACATGGCCTTCGCCGTAGTCATCCAGGACCTGACCTGGAAGAAGGAACAGGAAAAGGCCCTGATCCTCAAGTCGGTGGCCATTAAGGAGATGCACCACCGGGTCAAGAACAACCTTCAGACCATCGCCAGCCTTCTGAGGCTTCAGGTCCGGCGGTCCGACAACGAGGAGACCCGGAAGGTCCTGGGGGAGAGCATGAACCGCATTCTCTCCATCGCCACCACCCATGAGCTGCTGGCTCAGAGCGGTGTGGACCAGGTAAAGATCGGAGAGGTCATCCTCAACATCAAGAACAACACAGTCCGTTATTTTGCCCGGCCCCACTTCGATGTAAACATCACCCTGGAAGGGGATGACTTCGAGGTGGATTCCGATATCGCCACTTCGGTGGCCCTCATCATCAATGAGCTGCTCCAGAACTCGCTGCAATATGCCTTCCAGGACCGGGAGAAAGGTCTGGTGCGCATCGTAGTGACCCGCGGGGAGCTGTATTCCCGCATCGAGGTCATCGACGACGGCAGCGGGTACGATGTGGAAAATGTCCGCACCGACCGCCTGGGCCTGTCCATTGTGCAGACTATGGTGAAGGATAAGCTCAGGGGGACGCTGGATGTGGAATCCGGACCGGGGGGCACCCATGTGACCTTCGAGTTCAAAAATCAAATCATGGACGCGGCCAGTGTGACGTAATACTGACCGGGAGACGGAGCGACGCAGCCCGAATGCGCGGGGAGGAAAAGACCCGTGTGTTTGGGCTGTTCCCAACTCCCGGCACAAATGGAAAGGAAAGCGGGTGAACGCCTTGCACGAAGTGATTCTCAGTGTAGGCATCGACATCGGGACCTCCACAACGCAGCTGATCTTCAGCAGGCTGACCATCGAGAACCGGGCCAGCAGTTACACCGTCCCCCGAATCCAGATCGTGGATAAGGAGGTCATTTACCGCAGCCTGATCTACTTCACGCCGTTGAAATCCAACACAGAGATCGACGCCGAAGCGGTGAAGAAGATCGTGCGGGACGAGTACCAGTCCGCCGGCATCAAGCCGGAGGATGTCCAGACCGGCGCCGTCATCATCACCGGCGAGACGGCCCGGAAGCAGAACGCCAACGACGTGCTGGAGGCCCTCTCCGACCTGGCGGGCGACTTCGTGGTGGCCACGGCCGGACCGGACCTGGAGTCGGTCCTCTCCGCCCGGGGGGCGGGAGCCGACAAGCTCTCTGAGGAGAACCGCACCACCGTCGCCAACCTGGATGTGGGCGGCGGCACCACCAACATTGCAGTCTATCAAAAGGGGACCCTGCGGGGGGTGTGCTGTCTGGATATCGGCGGCCGCCTCATCAAGATTGCGGACGGCAGGATCACCTATATCTTTCCCAAGATCCAGGACCTGGCGAAAAAGTACGGCATCGACCTGAAGGTGGGCGACCCGGCGGAGGAACAGAAGCTCCGCAAGGTCTGCGCCCTGATGGCCGACCAGCTGGCCCAGTCCCTCCATCTCAAACCGATGGACGGCGACCACGCCGGGCTCTATACCAACAGCGGCAAACCCCTCCCCGCCGAGCCGGAGATCAAGGCCATCACCTTCTCCGGCGGCGTTGCCGACTGTGTCTATCAGAAGATGGAGGGCGACCTATTCCGTTACGGCGACATTGGCGTGCTGCTGGGCCAGGCGATCCGGGAGAACCCGGACCTCCAGACCGTGCAGCTCTTCCAGGCCGCCGAGACAATACGGGCCACGGTGGTGGGCGCCGGGGAGCACACCACCGAGGTGAGCGGGAGCACGATTCACTACGCCGAGGGCAAGCTCCCGATCAAGAACATCCCCATTCTGAAGGTGTCCGAGGAGGACGAGGCGTCGCTGGAGACGTTCCGCTCCTCCATCACCCACCAGATGCCGCTGTACCAGCCGGAGGGCGAGATCGAACAGATCGCTATCGCCTTCAACGGGGAAAAGCGCACCAGCTTTGCAGAAGTCCAGAAGCTGGCAGCGGCCATCATAGACGCAGCAAAGGAGGTGATTGCGAGCAAATATCCCTTGATCCTGGTGGTGGAAGCTGATATCGGCAAGGTGCTGGGGAACGCCCTGAATGTCCTCCTGGACTACAAAAAGGACGTGATCTGCATTGACGGCATCAAGACCCTCAGCGGAGACTATGTGGATATCGGCGAACCCGTCGCGGAAGGGCACGTGGTGCCCGTAGTGATCAAGACCCTGATTTTCAATTCTTAAAAAGTACGAGAGGTGAAGTAGCGTGATTCTGAAGACGAAGCTGTTTGGCCATGTGTACGAGTTCAAAGACGTGTGCGAAGTGATGGCCAAGGCAAACGAAGAAAAGTCCGGCGACAAGCTGGCAGGCATCGCCGCCGAGACCGCCGAGGAGAGAGTCGCTGCCAAGGTAGTGCTTTCTCATCTGACCCTCAATGACCTGCGGAACAATCCCGCTGTCCCCTATGAGGAGGACGAGGTCACCCGGGTGATTCAGGATGACATCAACGAGACCATCTTTAATGAGTTCAAGAACATGACCGTGGCCGAGTTCCGGGAGTGGCTCCTGGACGAGCGCACCACCACCGACATGATCCGTCACGCCTCCCGGGGCCTGACCTCTGAGTGCATTGCCGGCGTGTGCAAGCTCATGAGCAACCTGGACCTGATCTATGCGGCTCACAAGATCCGCGTGGAGGCCCACTGCAACACCACCATCGGCAAGGAGGGCACCTTCTCCTCCCGCCTGCAGCCCAACCACACCACCGATGACCCCAAGGGCATCATCGCCTCCGTCATGGAAGGCCTGTCCCTGGGCTGCGGCGACGCCGTCATCGGCATCAACCCCGTGGACGACTCCGTGGAGTCTGTCGCCCGGCTGCTGAAGATGCTCAACGAGTTCAAGAACAAGTGGGAAGTCCCCACCCAGTGCTCCGTGCTGGCCCACATCACCACCCAGGTCGAGGCCGCTGAGAAGTTCGGCGCTCCTCTGGACATGGTGTTCCAGTCCATCGCCGGCAGCCAGAAGGGCAACGAGGCCTTCGGCGTCACCGTGCAGATGATCCAGGACGGCCGCGACATGGTGCTCTCCAAGGGCACCTCCACCGGACCCAACGTCAACTACTTCGAGACCGGCCAGGGCTCCGAGCTCTCCTCCGACGCCCACAACGGCTGGGACCAGGTGACCATGGAGGCCCGCTGCTACGGCCTGGCCCGTCACTTCAATCCCTTCCTGGTCAACACCGTGGTCGGCTTCATCGGCCCCGAGTACCTGTATGATTCCAAGCAGGTCACCCGCGCCGGCCTGGAGGACCACTTCATGGGCAAGCTCACCGGCATCTCCATGGGCTGCGACGCCTGCTACACCAACCACATGAAGGCTGACCAGAACGACATCGAGAACCTGGCCACCCTGCTGGTCGCCGCCGGCTGCAACTACGTCATGGGCGTGCCCCAGGGCGATGACTGCATGCTGATGTACCAGTGCACTGGCTTCCATGAGGCCGCCGGCCTGCGTGAGATCTTCGGCCTGCGTCCCATCAAGGAGTTCGACGCGTGGATGGAGAAGATGGGCTTCTCTGAGAACGGCAAGCTGACCCCCAAGGCGGGCGACGCTTCTGTGTTCCTGGCGAAATAAGGGAGGAGGTGTACGTTATGAATGAGAAAGATCTGAGAACCATTATCGAGCAGGTCCTGAGCGAGATGAACGGCGGCGCCGCCGCTGATACCACCGCCGCTGTGTGCTCCAAGGTGGCCGGCCAGGCCTCCAACGTCGAGGACGGCTGCATTCCTGACATCACCGAGGTGGATATCCGCACGCAGTATCTGGTGGAGAACCCCGAGCACGGTGAGGAGTATGCCGAGCTGAAGTACAACGCTCCCTGCCGTCTGGGCATCGGCAAGGCCGGCGCCCGCTATAAGACCCTGCCCCAGCTGGAGTTCCGGGCTGCCCACTCCGCCGCCCAGGACGCCGTGTTCAACGACGTGGATGAGGAGTTCGTCAAGTCCCAGGGCCTGTTCATCGTGCAGACCCAGTGCGACTGCAAGGACACCTACCTGACCCGCCCCGACCTGGGCCGTAAGCTCAGCCCCGAGGGCGTGGCCACCATCAAGGAGAAGTGCAAGAAGAACCCCACCGTCCAGATCTATGTGGCCGATGGTCTGTCTTCCGCTTCCGTGGCCGCCAACATTCCCGACCTGCTGCCCGCCATCCTGCAGGGCCTGCAGAACTACAAGATCGACGTGGGCACCCCCTTCTTCGTGAAGTATGGCCGTGTGGGCGTCATGGACGAGATCTCCGAGCTCACCGGCGCCGAGGTCACCTGCACCCTGATCGGCGAGCGTCCCGGCCTGATCACCGCTGAGTCCATGTCCGCCTACATCGCCTACAAGGCCACTGTGGGTATGCCTGAGGCCCGCCGGACCGTGGTGTCCAACATCCACAAGGCTGGTACCATCCCCGCCGAGGCCGGCGCTCACATCGCCGACATCATCAAGATCATGCTGGAGAAGAAGGCCAGCGGTACTGATCTGAAACTGTAAGGAGTAGGGAGGAAATCTACCATGAAAAGAGATCCCGTAAGAGCTACCGTATTGGCCACCAAGATCATCCCCAATGTGGCGCCTGACATGGCCAAGGAGCTGGGACTGCTGCCCGGGGAGAAGTCCCTGGCGCTGGTCACCGCGGACTGCGATGATGTGACCTACACCGCCCTGGACGAGGCCACCAAGAAGGCCGACTGCCGGGTGGCCTACGCCAAGAGCTTCTACGCCGGCGCCGCCAACGCCAACACCAAGCTGGCCGGCGAGATCATCGGCATCCTGGCCGCCCCCAACCCCGCCGAGGCCAAGGCCGGCCTGGCCGCCTGCGTGGACATGATCGAGAACGTGTGCCACTTCGTGTCCGCCAATGAGGACGACACCATCGTGTACTACGCCCACTGCATCTCCCGGACCGGCTCCTACCTGTCCGAGGCCTGCGGCATCCAGGAGGGCGAGGCCATTGCCTACCTGATCGCTCCTCCTCTGGAGGCTATGTACGGCGTCGATGCTGCTCTGAAGGCTGCCGACGTGCGTCTGTGCGTGCTGTACGCGCCCCCCAGCGAGACCAACTTCGGCGGCGGCCTGCTCACCGGCAGCCAGTCCGCCTGCAAGTCCGCCTGTGACGCCTTCGCCTCCGCGGT
>DWWJ01000094.1 GCA_019119795.1 Candidatus Intestinimonas pullistercoris | reverse complement strand
CAAGCATCTTCTGATCATTCCTGATAGAGGTAATATATGAAAGTAGCAATTTACAACGGAAAGAAAGAGGTCGCTATCGTGGAAAAGCCGACTCCGGTTTGCGGGGAACACGATGTGCTGCTGAAAACGATCTGTGCCAGTATCTGCGGCACGGATGTGGCGGTCTTCCAGCATGGCCCGAACACCGGGCACCGGATCACGGTGGGCGGCGAATTTGGCCACGAGGCCGTGTGCCGGGTAGCCGCTGTGGGTGAAGGGGTAAAGGATGTCCAAGTGGGACAGCGCGTCTACCCCTATCCGCTGCTGGTCACTGGTGATACCAAGCGGGCCGGAACCATGGGAGCGTTTTCCGAGTACATTCTAGCTCCTCACGCCAAATGGAACGAGGGCATTTATCAGGTCCCGGACGAGATCGACGATAGGACCGCCGCCCTGATCGAGCCGTTTACCGTAGGAACCAGAGTGGCCCGGCGCGGGCGGCCCAAGCCCGGCGAAAAAGCGGTGGTGTTTGGTGCCGGAACCATCGGGATCGCTGCGGCTATCGCGCTCAAGGAGTTTGGATGCAGACAGGTTTTGGTTTGTGACCGGTCTGAACTGCGGCTTGAAAAAGCACATGGATTGGGATTTGCAGCATGCAACACCGATTCGAATGACTTTAAGGCTGTCGCGTCGGCTGTATTCGGTACAGCGCATGGTTTGTCCGGTCCCGTCCCGGATGTGGATATTTTTGTAGATGCGGTCGGAGCGCCCGGACTTTTGGAGTTGTTCCAGGACAGCGGCAAAATCGGGAGCCGTATGGTCGTTGTAGCCGTCCAGGCGGGAAAGCGCCCGGTGGATGTTCTGCACATGACTTATGCGCAAAAGGAATTGATCGGCTCCGGCGGCTATTTCCCGGAAGATGTGCGGGACGTGATGCGGATCATGGCCAGCGGGCGCTATAACATCGCTTCTATCATCACGCATGAGTTTCCCCATCGGCAGATGTTTCCGAAGTACAGATTTTCCTGCGTGTCTCGCATGTGTGCCGCCTCCTTATCAGCAACACACAATGCCCGAACTTCCTCCCAATAGCCACCCCAAACAGTAGCTATTTTCAGAAAGTTATCATCTGCCGCAGTCTCTTAAGAAGCTGTGGTGCAGGCAGTCAAATACCTTGTCTCCCCGCCGCCTCTGTGATATGATTTTTATACAAATACGGCCGGACAGGAAAGGGGCGAGAACCCATGGGAGATACCTTATCAGAGTTTACAGCGCTGATGGAAATGTTCGGAACCTCTGTGCTCCAACCCAGCGCCGTGCTCGGCATCGCGGTCATGGTCATCCTCTTTATTCTGGAGGTGCGGTGGTCCCGATCCCATCCGCCCCATAGCAGGCGGGTGGAGAAGGCGATGGCCTTGGGCCATGTGGTGACAGCCAAGCGGATCAAATACTGGGATGACGGCGTCACGCCTGATGAGAAAACCACCTCGCACTATCACGCCACCTATACCTATGAGGTCTCTGGGAAACAGTACCAGTACAAATATCTGGAGCGCGCCGTCCCGCCGCTCCAGATGCAACTGTATTATCTAGATCATCCCGGCAGAGCGTTCCGCGGCAAAGAAAAGCGAAGTGGGTTCGCTCAAGTTTTCTTTCTCCTCTTTCCCATTGCGGCGGGCGTGGCTGTGATGCTCCTGCTCGGTGTGAAATGATTGGAACAAGGCCTCCCGCAGATGTACATCTGTCAAAAAGAAATAGGCACTAAAAACCACCATAGTTTTAGAAGCCCCGTTCCTTCTTATACTGAACGGGGCTTTTATAGCCCAAAGCAGCCGCAGGCCGTTTCCCCTCTTTCCGCTTTAGAACTAGGGCCCCTCTACTAGACGGTTTGCGTGTCCACTTCAGATGCTCAGGCGGACGTGGAGGACCGGCCTGCTGGGCTCAGATTGATGGCTAATAGGGCACATCCTAGACGGATGGATAGCGCCTCCCTTCCATCTGACTTGTCTTGCCTCATGCCGCAGAAACATGTATAATTTATGCTGACAGCGTATCGGCAGGTGCCCTTCTTATACAGCCCCAGGCCCGACAGCTGCCTTCCCTTCGCCATGGATGTGCCGCGGGTGCTGGCCCACTTGGTTTTGCAGGTGGTCTGGCCCCCGAGGTACTACAATACTCCAGCGGGCTGGGGCTCCGCAATCCCATCTGTGTTTCGACAAAACGAGGAGGACGAGTCATGATCCGAGAGATTTGCAAGGACGAAGCATTCCTGGCCCGGAAGGCGGAGCCCGCCACGCCGGAGGACCTGGCCGTTGCCTCAGACCTGCTGGAGACCCTGGAGCACCACAGGTCCGGCTGTGTGGGCATGGCGGCCAACATGATCGGTGTCAACAAGCGCATCATCGCCTTTGACAATGAGGGAACCTATCTGGTCATGCTCAACCCGGAGATCGTCAAAAAGTCCGGGCCCTACCAGGCGGAGGAGGGCTGCCTCTCCCTCACCGGCGTGCGCCCGGCCAAGCGGTGGAGGTCCATCAAGGTGCGCTGGCAGAACGAGAAGTTTCAGGAGCGTCTGAAGACCTTCACCGGCTGGACCGCCCAGATCATCCAGCACGAGCTCGACCACTGCGAGGGGGTCCTCATCTGAGGCAGAGCGGAAGGCTTTGCCCGGAGCGCCTGGGGCGGGGGCCCGCCGGCAGATCAGAGAAGTCCAGGATGGGAGAAGATACCTATGAAATTAGCCATTCTCTCCGACACCCATGGCCTGCTGCGGCCGGAGGTCGTGGAGCACCTGAAAAGCGCCGATGCCATCCTTCACGCCGGGGACATCAACACCCAGGCCATTGTGGACCAGATGGCGGATATCGCTCCGCTGTATATCGTCCGGGGCAACAACGACAAGGCGTGGGCCGAGGCCATCCCCCATGACCTCACAGTCACCCTGGGCGGTGTGACCTTTGTCCTGGTCCACAACAAAAAGGAGCTCCCGGCGGGCCCCGGCCAGGTGGATGCGGTGGTGTTTGGCCACTCCCACAAGTATGTGCAGGAGGAAAAGGACGGCCTTCTCTGGCTCAATCCCGGCTCCTGCGGCCCCCGCCGGTTCCACCAGGAGATCACCATGATGATGGCAGAGGCGGCGGACGGAAGGATACGGGTGGAGAAGATCACTATTCCCCATGGGGCAACGTGATGGAGCTGGGAATGACCTTTCCCCTCCAGCGGTTTCTGAAACGCAGGCCGCCGCCCTATGGCACGGAGCCGGACCAGCGCTCCTGCTGGGACCTCCATGTGATCGACCTGCGAGGCCGGAAGAGCCTGCTGGCGGTCCACTGTTACAGCCGGTATGCCTTTGTCTGGTATGATGTGGCGCCCCTGCAGTGGGCAGACCTTCCCGGGCTGTTCCGGACAGGGCTGGCCGAGAGCCTCTCCGCTGCCGGCTTTTCCCCCGCGCAGACTGCAGCCTGCCTGCAAAGTGCGGCTGCTCCCGCTTTGACCCGCACCCACGGCCGCCGGGCGGTGGCCTTTCTCAACCGTGCCTGGGAGGATGTGCTCTCCCTGGACCTGTGCCTGGACCCCTCCAGCCAGGCCCAGCCCCTGCTGGACCATGCCGTCAATAGCCGTCCCAGCCGGTGTGCGGGGGTCGAGGGGCTCGGAACAGGACTGGAGCGGATGCGGCAGTCGCTCGCAGATCACGGAAGCATCCAGGACGCTTTTTGATGGCCCGTTTATAAAGTTTATAAAAACGTGTATGGGGTGACCCAGGAAGGAACGACAGGAGGAGCGCATATGCAAGAGGAATGCCTGATCTGTAAGGCGCCGCTGGAATACCTGGTACGGGACGAAGAGATGGAGTGTGTCATCTGCCACAAGAAAGAGGCCAGCAAGGCCCGCTGTGTAAACGGGCACTATGTGTGCAGCAACTGCCACACCCAGGGCATGGACAGCATCTTCGGCCTGTGCCTCTCCGAGACCTCTTCCGACCCCGTCGGGATCCTCCGCCGGATGATGGACCTTCCCTTCTGCCACATGCACGGCCCGGAGCACCATGTGATGGTGGGCGCGGCGCTACTCACCGCCTATAAAAATGCTGGCGGCCGGCTGGACCTGCCGGACGCCCTTCAGGAGATGTACCGCAGGGGCAGAGCTGTCCCCGGCGGGGCCTGTGGCTTTTGGGGGGCCTGCGGGGCGGGGATCAGTGCGGGACAGTTTTTGGCCATTGCCACAGCGTCCACGCCCTTGGCGCGGGAGCCCTGGGGGCTGAGCAATCAGATGACCGCCAGAGCCCTGGACCACATCGGCAGGGTCGGCGGTCCCCGGTGCTGCAAGCGGGACTCCTGGCTGGCAGTCCTCGCCGCCATCGACTTTGTCCGGGAGCATCTGGGGGTGGAGATGGCGCGGACCATTCCCGTCTGTTCCTACCACCAGCAGAACAACCAGTGCATCGGCAGAAGGTGCCCCTTCTCGGCAGCCAGTCACAAGAGGCCGAAGGTGGCTTTTGTCTGCGTCCACAACTCCTGCCGCAGCCAAATGGCGGAGGCACTGGGCAGATATCTGGCTGCCGATGTATTTGAGAGCTGGTCCGCCGGCACCGAGCCCCGGTGCCAGATCGACCCCGACGCCGTGCGTCTGATGAAGCAGGTCCACGGCATCGACCTGGAGCAGACCCAGTACAGCAAGCCCCTCTCCGCCCTGCCGCCCATCGACATTGTGGTCACCATGGGCTGCAATGTCCAGTGCCCGTCCCTGCCCTGCGCCCACCGGGAGGACTGGGGTCTGGAGGACCCAAGCGGCAAGGACGATGCGGCCTTTCTCGCTGTCATGGCGCAGATCGAGGAGAAGGTCCGGGACCTCAAGCGGCGCATCCTGGCAGGCGAGTGGGGGGAATGCACCTCTGCTTTGGCAGCCTCCTCCGCCCCTGCTTCCCACTGACGCGGACTTGTTGTCCCCCCCCCCGCTGAGGAAGCCCCCCTGCTTTCTGCCGGGCCCCGGCCTGGAAGCGCTCGCTGGACACCTGGAAAAAATTGCCCGAAGCCTTTGAAAATGCAGAGGCTCCGGGCGGTTTTTGCTGTTTCCGGCTGGGTCTCCACTCCCGTTCCAGCTTGGAAGTGGCGGTGACAGGCCCTTTTGATGTGCTGTTTCGTCAAAATGCTCTGAGCCCTGCCATGGGCGGAGTTCTCTTTTCCGCGGCGTTCATTCTCCCCGGCGCTGCCGGACCACAAGATAGACCAGAACGCACAGTGCCGCAAAAGCCGCGCCCAGGCAGGGAAAGTAGAGGCCCTGGGGCAGCTGTGCCACAGCCGGATGGCTCAGCACGCACAGGGCCCCGAAGCTGACGCAGACCAGAGCGCTGAGCAGGATGAAAAAGGGGGTCCGGTCTTCTGCCGGCTCCCAGGCATTTTCCACATGCTCCCGGCGCTCCAGCTGGTGGAGCAGCAGCTCCTGGTCCTCCATGCCCTTCCCAAGGAAATAGGTGCGCCGGATCACCTGCCGGTCAGGGTGGCGCACCCGACAGACCAGGACATAGTGGGAAGGCTCCTCCCGGAGCCGCTCCACCTTCAAGATCTCGTCTGCCCCGGCGGGCAGATAGGGGTCTTTCGCGATTTTTCTCAGGAATTGCTGGACCTCCCCCATGGCGGCGGCGTGGTCCAGAACATTGCGCCCGTGATGGACCAGCCGGCGGGCGTCCACGGCAAAGAGCCGGTCCCCCTCCATCTGGAAGAAAAGGGTGGCATCTGTGGCCGAACGCCGGCCCACCCGCACCGCCAGAAACACCACCAGGGCGGTACCTCCCAGGCATAAAAGCAGGGAGACCTGCTCTGCCGGCCACCCCCGAGAAAGCCCCAGCACCGTTCCACCGACGACGAGCAGCATCGCCAGCGCGACGATGCCGGCGATGCCGCCCAGGGTACGCAGTCCATACCGGCTCTTTTTCCTGGTGTCCCGCGACATCCAGATGTGTGTGATCGCGCCCCGCATCCCTGTCCCCCCTTCTGGCACGCAATTTTGGAGCATAAAACCGCCCCGTGGGCGGCCCCAACCGTGAGTCCAGCGGAGCGGGTCACGGTTGGAAGTGAAGAAATTCCCTGTCCGGCCAAGAAGCCTCGCCACAAGGCGGGGATCCGTGCCAAACAGGGAATTTCTCTAAGCTGGCGCAGCGGGAGGGATTCGAACCCTCGTGCGGTTGCCCGCAAACTGATTTCGAGTCAGCCCCGTTATGACCACTTCGATACCGCTGCAGATCGGGTGGTGCCGCCCCAGCAGAGGCGGCTGCCTATACAAGATACCCTATTTTCGGCAATTTGTCAATGCTGTCGAAGGGGCCTTCCGGAGAAACTGTCCCAACTCGGCCGTCCCGGGGGCCCGGCCTTCCGGTGTGAGCTGTGGCTGCCGGCGGGCGGCGGATCATGATGGCCTGGCCTCCCCTTCCCCGCGGGAAATGTCTCTCCTGCGGGAAAAACCATCGTTGCAAATGGAAAAGAACTGCGGCGCAGAGAGGTGCCCGCAAAAAATCAAAGCGCCGGTTTTGAGGACTCTCCATCCTCAAAACCGGCGCTTTTGTCTTTGGAAGGGGCCAGCCGCAGGGTCACAGGCGGGCCGCCAGAAGCACCGCCTCATGGACCGCGTCCAGCACCCGCCTCGGCTTGCTGGCATCCCCCAGGAGGTAGACGGGCAGCTTCCCCTCCAGGCGGTGATAGAGCTCCTGGTCCGCCACATATCCCACCGAGAGGACGAGGGCGTCACAGGGGAGCTCCCGCAGGACCTCTGTACCGTCCACCTGCTGGACGAGGGAGACGGTGTCCGAGGAGATTTTCGTGATCTGGCTGGAGGGGTATTGGGTCACCCCCAGGCGCTTGAGGTCGTCCAGGACCGGCCAGCCACAGCCCGGATCAAAGCCGGAGCCGATCTTAGGCGCCACCTCTACAATGGCGATCTCCCGGGCGGAGTGGTCCAGCTTCTCCGCCAGGACCTCCGGCTGTTCCGCCCGGTGAATGGCCAGGAAGTAGAGCTGCTCAGGGGAAAGGGCGCCCTGCCGGGCCAAAAATTCCGCTGTCTCGCAGCCTACTGCGCCGCCGCCCACGATGACGACCCGCTTTCCAGGGATGCGCTTCCCGGAGAGGACCTCCTCCGCCATGTAGATGGGGAGGCTCCCCGCCTCCGCGGGCAGGGGGATCGTCCTGGGCTGGCTCCCGGTGGCCAGGACCACGCCGTCAAACCCTCCGGCCAGGATGGCGGACTCCTCCGCCCTCCGGCCTGTCTCCACCTGGACGCCGTTCTCCCGGAGCATGTGCTCCCAGTAGGTCAGCAGGTGGAGAAAGTCCCCCTTGCCGGGCGGTGCCGCAGCCACAGGCAGGTGCCCGCCCAGGTGGTCCCCCGCCTCCCAGAGGGTGACCTGGTGTCCCTTCTGGGCCAGGCGGAGGGCGGCCTCCAGGCCGGCGGGCCCGCCGCCCACCACCAGGAGCTTCTTGGGGTGCTCGGCGGGCGGCAGCTCCACCTCGTCCTCATAGCCGGCCTCACCGTTGGCCAGGCAGCAGACAGGCCGCCCGAAAAAGGTGTTGGCCAGACAGCCCTGGTTACAGGCCACACAGGGACGGATGGCGCTGAGCTGGCCGCAGGCCGTCTTTCGGGGCCAGTCCGGATCGGCCACCAGGGTGCGGGACATCCCGATGCAGTCGGCCTGCTCCATGGCCAGGATCTCCTCGGCGACGACGGGATCGTTGATGCGGTTGCTGACCACTACAGGGACGGAGACAGCCTCCTTCACCGCGGCGGCCAGATAGGCAAAGCAGCCCGGCGGCACCTCCCCCGGGAGCTGTGGGACCCGCGTCTCATGCCAGCCGCCCGTCACCGAGATCATGTCCACCCCTGCCGCCTCCAGCAGCCGGGCAAAGGCCACCGCCTCCCGGTTGGTGTTGGAGCCCGGCATAAAGTCGTTGCCTGCGATCCGGAACAGGATGGGGAAGTCCGGCCCCACCGCCTTCCGGACAGCCGCCAGGACCTCCAGGGGGAAGCGGGTCCGGTTTTCCCAGCTTCCGCCGTACTGGTCCGTCCGCTGGTTGGTCAGCGGGGAGAGGAACTGGGAGATCAGGTATCCGGCGGAGCCCACGATCTCCACGGCGTCGAAGCCGGCCCGCTTGGCCCGGTCCGCCCCCTCGGCCCAGCGGCGGATCACCTCCTGGAGCTCCTCCACGCTGGCCTCCTTGGCCACCTCGCGGGTGTATGTGGAATAGACTGCCGAGGGCGCCAGGGCCTTTTCCCCGGCGGGCAGGTTCTTCTCCTTGGTGTACCGTCCGGCGTGGTAGAGCTGGATGGCCGTCTTGGCGCCCCGCTGGTGGACGCCCGCCGTAAAGAGCTGCAGCTCCGGAAGGAAGCTGTCGTTCTCGATGCTCAGGAAGTCGTGGCCCGCCGCCCCATAGCGGTCAAACCGGGCTCCGCCCACGATGAGCAGGGCTGCGCCTCCCTCTGCCCGCTTCCAGTAAAACTCCCGGAAACGGGCTCCCGCCTTCCCGTCCTTGGCAAAGTTGGTCTGAAAGGCAGTCATGATAATCCGGTTCTTCAGGGTCAGATTTTTGGTCCGCAGAGGGGCGAACAAGCGCTCAAATATCATGTAAACACACCTCCTTCTCTTAATTTACAGGGGAACTGCGGGGACATCTCCGCAAAAGAGGGTCTCCATATACTTTAGGAGCCGGGCGACAGGAGCGGCATGGGCCGGGCTGGAGCCGGCAGGACAGACGATCTCCCGGTGCTCCGGGGCCTCCCCCCGCAAGAGCTGCTGATGGCTGTCGAAAAGGCTCCGCAGGGCGGCTTGGTAGTCCTGGGCAAAGGCGTCCTCGCCCTGGGGGAGCTCGTCGCACAGGATGCAGATCACCGCCTCATCTGCGGCCACCTCCTGCTCTATGGCAGGGAGCCGCTGGAGATAGGGGCGGTACTTTTTACAGCTGTGCAGGTCCTGCTTCAGCCGCGGCAGATAGTCATTTACGGTCTTGACGCACGCAGAGGCCGCCTGCAGGTCGGCCTTCTGGCTCTCATCCAGCGTCGTTCCGTCAAAGCTGTTCATGATGCGCTCCAGCCGTTCCCCGGCTTTTTCCAGCTGCTCGTCGATGATCTTCCCGTAGTTGGGCGCGAAGAACCAGACATTCAGAGCATAGCCCAGGATCACGCCCAGGAGGACATAGATGGGCCGCATGAGCGGATAGAGGTCATATCCCGGCGTCATGAGGATGACCAGGTACCCGGGCATGAGCATGGTGATGTCCGCGATCTTCAGATGGAAGGCCCGATTGATCATCGCCGTAATGAGCAGCGAAAGGGTCATGGGCAGCGCCAGCTTCTGCGACGCGGGAAAATTCGGCACCCAGTTGACGAAGAGATAGAGGGGATAGGCCACCAGGACGCCGATCACCTGTGCCAGCATCCGCTTGCGCACATAGGACCTGGTATTCGTCACGGTGGTGCCATAAGGCAGCGTCATGATCGCGCTGACGCTGATGCTGGAAGTGGCCTTGAAGCCGAACGCCCACACCAGCAGGAATCCAATATAGGATGCAAGGATCAGTTTCCAGACCGTGACGCAGTCCTCCATGGGAAACAGGGCCCCGGCCTTCTTCCATTTGTTAAGCATCTGCCACCGCACCTCTTTTGGCATAAAGTCAAACCGGGGGCCGCCTGCGTTCCACTTCCTCTCATTTATAATCCACCGTTGAAAAGATGTCAATTTTTATGCGGAATCCAAAATAAAATCCCCGAAAAAGCCGGGATTGCACATTTTCGTGCAATCCCGGCTTTTTGCCTTGTGCAAACACAGGATGCGACGGTGAGACACACAGGCAGCCTTTCCCCATTTGCACGCCCGCACAAAACGTGCAAAATTTTCCTCCCAAAATTTTGTACAAACTGTCCAAATCTTTCTGTCATTTTCGACAAAAAAAGACCGAAAACAGGCAAAAAGTAAGTTGGCCTGAAGATTGCAGTTTTGCATAGGCGAACCGGGACCCCTGCCAACACTTCAAATCATTTTTAGGAGGAATGCACATGAGCGCTCACTACCTGCTGACGGAGGACCAGATCTCCATTCAGGAAATGGTCCGGGAGTTCGCACAGAAGGAATTGGCCCCTGTGGTCAAGGAATGTGACGAGCAGAGCCGCTTCCCCGTAGAGGTCTACAAAAAGATCACGGAAATGGGGATCAACAGCATGTTTATCCCCGAGGAGTATGGCGGCATGGGCCTGGACACCGTCACCTGCTGCCTCATTCGGGAAGAGCTGGGGCGTGTGGACGCCGGCTTCACCATCGGCGTGGGCAGCAATGGCCTGGCCTATACCCCTGTGGCTCTGGCCGGTACGGAGGCACAGAAAAAGATGTGCGCCTCCTACATCGTGGAGGGCGGCTTCGGCGCCTACTGCCTCACCGAGCCGGCCGGCGGCTCTGACGCGGCCCACGCCCTGACCACCGCCGTAAAGGTGGGAGACGAGTGGGTCATCAACGGCCGCAAGTGCTTTATCACCAACGGCCCCCTGGCCAACTTCTACGTGGTCTTTGCCGCCACCGACAAGGCCGCCGGCGCCAAGGGCATGACCGCCTTCATCGTGGAGCGGGACCGGGAGGGCGTCTCCGTGGGCAAGCACGAGGACAAGTTCGGCATCCGCTCCTCCGAGACCTCCGACGTGGTCTTCGATGAGGTCCACATCCCCGCCGACCACATTCTGGGCGCTGAGGGCCAGGGCTTCAAGCTGGCCATGAATACCCTCAACCGGACCCGTCCCGGCGGCTCCGCCACCGCGGTGGGCATCATGCAGCACTGCATCGATCTGTGCATCGAGTACGCCAAGCAGCGAGTGGTTTTCGGCAAGCCCATCGCCAAGCAGCAGGCCGTTCAATTCATGATCGCCGACATGGAGATCAAGACCCAGGCCAGCCGGCAGATGGCCCTCTACGCCGCCCGCCTGGCCGACGCCGGCATCGCCGACGCCGTGGTGGGCGCCTGCACCAAGTGTTTCTGCGGCGACAGTGTGGTGGAAATCGCCACCAACGCCGTCCAGGTCTTCGGCGGCTACGGCTACAGCCGGGAGTACCCCGTGGAGAAGCTGCTCCGGGATGCCAAGATCTATCAGATCTTTGAGGGCACCAACCAGATCCAGCGGGTCACCATCGCATCGAACCTGCTGCACTGAGTCGTTTCCTGACGTTTGAGACCATAAAAAAAGGAGGAGCGTTATGGGACCCCTGGAAAACATCAAAGTCGTAGAGCTGGCTACCTACCTGGCCGCCCCCACCTGCGCCCGCGTTCTGGCCGACTGGGGCGCCGACGTCATCAAGGTGGAGCCTCTGAAGGGCGACATCTACCGCACGATGGGCCCCACCCAGATGTGCCCCATCACGGAAAAGGCCAATCCCACCTTCGACAACCACAACTCCGGCAAGAAGTATGTGGCCCTGAACCTCCGCAGCGCGGAGGGGATGGAAGCCTTCCACCGACTCCTGGCCCAGGCGGATGTCTTCGTCACCAACAACCGCCCTGATGCCCTGGAGGCCATGCACCTGACCTATGACGACCTGAAGGACAAATATCCCCGGCTGATCTTCGCCCATGTGCTGGGCTACGGTGAGAAGGGGCCCGATTACAACAAGCCCGGCTTCGACTACACCGCCTTCTTCTCCCGCTCGGGCATCCTGGCCGACCTGGCCCCCGCCGGCGGCCCCCCCTGTAACATCGTCACCGGCATGGGCGACCACGCCGTCTCCATCTCCCTGGCGGCCGGCATCTGCGCCGCCCTCTACCACCGCACCACCACCGGACTGGGCGAAAAGGTGGACTGCGGCCTGCTCCAGGTGGGCTGCTTCCTGCTTCAGGCCCCCATCCAGAGCGGCTATTACGGCAAGGTCATGCCCCGGACCCGCTACGACCCCAACCAGGCCAACAGCAACACCTACCAGTGCTCTGACGGCGAGTGGATCTTCCTGGCGGCCACCGACTACAACCGCCAGTTCCCCAAGCTCTGCAAGGAGGTCTTCAACCGCCCCGACCTGCTGGAGGACCCCCGCTTCAATGACCGCCTGAGCTCCATCAAGAACAAGGCCGAGCTGGTAAAGGTCTACGACGAGATCTTCAAGACCAAGACCCAGGACGAGTGGTGCGAGCTGCTGGAGAAGGCCGACATCGCCCACGAGCGGCTCCAGCACTTCAAGGACCTGCCCACCGATCCCCAGGTCCTGGCCAACAACTACATGTATGAATACACCTACGAGGACGGCACCAAGACCGTGTTCGCCAACGCTCCGGTCCACTTCGGCTGCATCGACCACGAGCATTACCGCATGCGGACCTCCGGGCCCATCGGCTGCGACAATGACGCGGTCCTCCAGGGCGTCGGCTACACCCCGGAGGAGCTGGCCGCCCTGCGCGAGGCCGGGGCCATCGGCTGAGCGCCGTCCCCCCAAGAAAGGAGAGAGGTCTGTTGTTTACGTTGGGCATTGACATCGGCTCCGCTTCCAGCGACGCCGTGATCCTGGAGGACGGGACCCATATCGTCTCCAAGGCCGTCTTCCCGCTGGGCGCTGGTACCGCCGGCCCCCAGCAGGCCTATGAGACGGTGCTGGGGGCGGCCGGCCTGGTCCCGGAGGACATCGGGGCCGCGGTGGCCACCGGCTACGGCCGCATGAACTGCCCCTATGCCAAGGAGCAGCTCAGTGAGCTGAGCTGCCACGCCAAGGGCATCCACTTCCTGCTCCCCAATGTGCGCACCATCATCGACATCGGCGGGCAGGACGCCAAGGCCCTGCGCATCGGGCCCCAGGGGCAGCTCATGAACTTTGTCATGAACGACAAGTGCGCCGCGGGCACCGGGCGCTTCCTGGAGGTCATGGCCCGGGTCCTGGACCTGCCCATCGAGGAGCTGGGCCCCGTCTCCGAACGCTCCACCCACCCCGTCAGCATCAGCAACACCTGCACGGTCTTCGCAGAGTCCGAAGTCATCTCTCAGATGTCCTCTCATGCGGCCATCGAAGATATCGCCGCCGGCATCCACCGCTCGGTGGCCAAGAGGGTGGCGGGCATGGCCCTGCGGATCGGAAAGGAGCCCGATGTGGCCATGAGCGGCGGTGTCGCCCTGAACATCGGAGTCGTCCACGCCATGGAGGAGGAATTGGAGACTCCCGTCCAGGTGCATCCATACTGCCAGTTGGCTGGCGCCATTGGCGCCGCCGTCGTGGCCTGGGAAAATCTTCAGAAGAAAGGATGATCCTCATGAGTGAAACCGTGAATGCCACCGCTCCGGCCGCGCCGGCCAAGCCAAAGCGTCCCAAGCCCAAGTCTATGATCATGCTGGGCGAGCAGTCCGCCGCCCTGATGGAAAACGCCCGTCTGGCCAAGGAGCGCGGGGAGATGGTGGGCTGGTCCACCTCGATCTTCCCGCAGGAGATCGCCGAGTCCCTGGGGCTGAACATCCTTTACCCCGAAAACTTCTCCGCCGGCATCGCCGCCCGGAAGCAGGCCGACCCCTACCTCCAGATGTGCGAGGGGCCCCTGGAGTACAACAACGACCTGTGCTCCTACGCCAAGATCAACCTGGCCTACGCCGAGGCCATGCACGAAGGCGGTACCATGGCCATGCCCGACTTCCTGTGCGTCACCAACAACATCTGTAACCAGGTGACCAAGTGGTTCGAGAACCTCTCCAAGACATTGAACATCCCTCTGTTCATGATCGACACCTGCTACAATTATGAGGACTATGTCACCGAGAGCCGGGTCAAGTACGTCCGCGGTCAGATCGAAAAGTACATCAAGGACCTGTGCGAATACACCGGCAAGACCTGGGATGAAAAGCGCTTCCAGGAGGTCATGGAGATCTCCGCCGAGAACAAGGACCTGTGGATCGAGGCCAACGAGATGCTGGCCCACAAGCCCTCCCCTATGAACGGCTTCGATCTCTTCAACTACATGTCCTGCATGGTCTGCAACCGGGGCAAGACCTCCACCACCGCCATCCTCAAGCAGCTCATCTCCGAGATCAACGAGCATCTGAAGAACGGCACCTCCACCTACCCCGTGGAGGAGAAATACCGGGTCTTCTGGGACGGCATCGCCTGCTGGCCCTACCTGAGCCACAATCTGCGCACCCTGAAGCAGTACGGCATCAACATGGTTGCCTCTGGCTACGTCAAGGCCTGGGCCCTGGACTACGAGACCAATGACCTGGACGGCATGGCCAAGGCCTACAGCTACTGCCCCGCCAACAACAACAACATGTCCACCTTCATCCAGCGCCGGGCCGAGGCCCTCATCCAGTTCCAGTGCGACGGCATGATCTACCACGTCAACCGGAGCTGCAAGGTGATGGACTGCCAGCAGATCGAGGCCCAGCGCCAGATCGAGGCCATCACGGGGGTGCCCTATACCACCTTTGACGGCGACCAGTCCGACTACCGCAACTACAGTGAGGCCCAGTTCGAGACCCGCATCCAGGGTCTCGTGGAGGTCATGAAAGCCCGGAAGGAGGCCAAAGAGAATGGCTGATCTGCAAACACGTCTGAGCCAGCTGGAGCAGGCAGTGGCCAATCCCAGAGCCCAGCTGGACCACTATCTCTCCGAGGGGAAAAAGGTGGTTGGCTGCTTCCCCGTCTACACCCCCGAGGAGCTGGTCCACGCCTCCGGCATGGTCCCCATGGGCCTCTGGGGTGCACAGACCGAGCTCAAGCTGGCCAAGCGGTTCCTGCCCGCCTTCGCCTGCCCCATCATGCAGTCCACCATGGAGCTGGGGCTGCGGGGCTCCTACAAGGGCCTGTCCGCCGTCCTCATCCCCACCCTCTGCGACACCTTCCGCTGCGTCAGCCAGGACTGGCGCTTCGGCGTGCCCGACATCCCTATGATCCCCGTCACCCAGCCCCAGAACCGGGTCTATGAGGGCAGCGTAGACTTCCTGATCTCCGAGTACGAGGCCGTTCTGGCCAAGCTGAGCACGGTCACCGGCCTGAAGATGACCGACGCAGCCCTGGAGCACACCATCGAGGTCTACAATGAGCACAGCGCCCTGATGCGGGAGTTTGCCGAGGTGGCCAACGACCACCTGGACCTCATCACCCCCACCGTGCGCCACACAGTGATGAAGAGCGCCCACTTCTTTGAAAAGGGCGAGCACAACGAGATCATGAAGGACATCCTGGCCGGCCTGAAGGCCCTGCCCAAGTTCGACTACACGGGCAAGCGCATCGTCCTCTCCGGCATCACGGCGGAGCCGGCTGAGCTCCTGGACATCTTCGCGGAAAACCACATGGCCGTGGTGGGCGACGACCTGGGACAGGAGACCCGGCAGTACCGGACCGACATCCCCGCCAAGGGCGGCTCCCCCATCCGGCGCCTGGCCCTCCAGTGGAACGCCCGGGAGGGCTGCTGCCTGGCCCACGAGGACTACAAGAAGCGGGGCGAGCTCCTGGTCGACCTGTGCAAGAAGACCGGCGCCACCGGCGTGGTCTACTGCCAGATGAAGTTCTGCGACCCCGAGGAGTACGACTACCCCATCTGCGCCCGGGCCCTGCGGGCTGAGGGCATCCAGGTCCTCCAGCTGGAGATCGACCAGCAGAACGCCAGCTACGAGCAGGCACGCACCCGCATCCAGACCTTTGGGGAGATGATCTGAGTCCCTGCCGTCTGGCCCTCAAACGTGCGTGTCGTTGGAAGGAGAGAAGAAAATGGATAAAAAGAAATTGGCGATGACGCTGCCCATCACCGGCGCCTTCACCTGGTTCGGCTACCATTGCGGCTCCGGCTTCGCCTCGGGCACCCAGATCAAGGTCTATGTCTCCAAGTTCGGCGCCATGGGCCTCCTGGCCCCCATCGTGGCCTGGATCTGCTGCACTGCCTTCATCACCATCATCCTGGAGTACTCCCGGCTAATCCAGGCCAAGAGCTACCGGGATGTGGCCAGCACCATCTACTGGGATAATAAGAGCCTGGGACGGGTCATCATCCTGGTTTGGGACATCATGGTGTTCTTCTCCATGCTGGTGGCCTCCGGCTCCTGTGTGGCCGGCTTCGGAACATTGCTGGATGAGCTCTTCGGCCTGCCCTATTTCGTGGGCTGTGCCATCTTCGTGGTCTTCATGATCTGCCTGATGTGCTTCGGTGAAAACGTGCTGGACCGTCTGGGCAAGATCTCCACCCCGCTGATCATCCTCTTCATCATCGTCTGCGTGGTGGGCATCGTCCGCGGCGCCCCCAACCTGGGACAGGTGCTGACCACCGACCTGGGCGCCCCCTCCGAGCCTGACGCCACCATCCTGGACGTCATCTGGTCCGGCTTCACCTACGGCTGTATTCAGATCAGCTTCGTCCACACCGCCTGCGTCATCGGCGGCGGCTTCCAGAGCGCCAAGGAGACCCGCACCATGGCCATCGCCGGCTTCATCATGAACTGCGGCGCCATGCTCTTCGGCAGCTTCGCCGTTCTGGCCTTCTATCCCGGCAACATGGAGTCCGCCATGCCCCTGCTGGATGTGGTGCGGGATGTCACCGGCCCCGCCGGCATTCTCCTGATGGTGATCTATAACTTCATCCTGATCATGGCCTACATTACGACGGCCGGCGCCCTCATCGCCGGCGGCATCGCCCGGTACCGTCCTCTCCTCAACAAGGCCACCAAAAACGACTTTGCCTCCAAGGTGGTCGTGGTTCTGGTGGTCCTCATCGGCGCCTCCCTCCTCTCCATCCTGGGCCTGGAAGGCGTGGTGGACAAGGCCTACGGCGCTCTGGCTCAGCTGAGAATGCCGCTGTGGTTCTTCCCCATCATCATCCTTGGGCCCATCAGCATCATCCGTGTCCGCAAAAAGCTCAAGGCCGAGAACAGCCCTCTGGTCTGACACTTGAGTGCTGAGGCGCGAGCCTTCCTATAATACCTGTTCTGTGGGGCGGCCTGTTCCAAGTCATTTTTGGAGATCAGGCCGTCCCACAGGGCGGTTTATGGCTCGGCATGATACTTGCCCTTGCCTTTCGGCTGGAATCCCGCTATGATGGTCAGGAAGTGATTCTCTGCTCAGGGCACGCCCCCTTCCAAATGCGGTGCCCACGGGAGCACAATATCACATTCTGAGAAATCGGTCTTTACCGGGAGGGATGATATGGACAAAAATACCGAGGCTTCCTTATATCTCACAGTGCTCGACTCGCTGGATGACGCGGTCTGTGTCTACAATGAGCACGGCGACTTCGTCTATGTCAACAGCGCGGTGGTCAAGATCCGGGGCATCTCCCGCCAGGAGTATCTGACCATGAACGTACATGATCTCTATGAGAGTAAATATATCAATATCTGCGTCTTTGACCGGATCATGGAGAGTAAGCGGGAATTCTCCGCCCTCCAGCAGTACCGGCTGAGCAACCGAACGCTGAAGCCCCGCCTGGTGACCGGCTTCCCCATTTTTGACGCCAACGGCCACGTGAAATATGTGGTGACCGTCCTGCGGGACATCCTGCACTATCAGGAGCTCTACCAGCGGGCGCTCCATGAGAACCGGGTGATCGAGCGCAAAAGCGGGCAGGAGGAGCGGGTGGCGGACCCCATCGCGGAGAGCCCCAAGATGAAAGCCCTGCTGGGGATCGCCAGGAACATCGCCGGCCTGGACTCCTCGGTGGTCCTCTCCGGGGAGTCGGGCACCGGCAAGGAGGTGCTGGCCCACTATATCCACAACCAGAGCCCCCGCCACCGAAAGCCCATGGTGGAGGTCAACTGCGCCGCCCTCCCGGAGACCCTGCTGGATGCGGAGCTCTTCGGCTATGAAAAGGGTAGCTTCACCGGCGCCCTGAATACCGGCAAGGTGGGACTCATTGAGTCGGCCAACGGCTCCACGCTGTTCCTGGACGAGATCAACTCCCTCCCCCTGGGCCTGCAGGGAAAGCTGCTCAAGGCCATCGAGGAAAAGCGGGTCAAGCCCCTGGGCTCCGTCAAGGACCGGCCCGTGGACTTCCGCCTGATCGTGGCCACCAACGTCAGCCTGGAGCAGATGGTGCGGGAAGGGCAGTTCCGGGCCGACCTCTTCTACCGCCTGAACGTCGTTCCCATGCGCATCCCTCCCCTCCGGGAGCACAAAGAGGATATCATCCCCCTGTGTATGTATTTCTTGGAGTATTTCTCCTACAAGTACGGCCGCTCCAAGCGGCTGTCCCACCAGGTGATCGCCACCCTCACCCAGTATGACTGGCCTGGAAACGTCCGGGAGCTCCGCAACGCCATTGAGCGGCTCATCGTCATGACCCCGCCCAATGTCATCCATATTCGGAACATGCCCGCCGAAATCCTGGGGGAACACTTTCATCCGGAGCCGGACACCCCACAGCCCAAGCGGGAGCTGACCCGGGAGAGCATTCTGGAGGCCCTGGAGCTCAACGGCGGCCACCGGGAGCGGACCGCACAGTACCTGGGCATTTCCCGGCGGACCCTCCAGTATAAGCTCAAGGAAATGGGACTTACCAAACCCTAAAGGAAACTCGACACAGGATCACATATGGACCCCTGGGCAGGTAGCCCAGGGGTCCATTGGCATCCCGGGCGGGGCCCTTTTGTCCACAGCCCTCCTCCGCAGAAAAATGCCCCGCCTGTGGCCTTGAGGCCACAGGCGGGGCGGAGAGGGGCCGGTCCGCGCTACAGCGTGACCACCCTAGAAGCCCGGAGCAGCTTGTCCGCGATGTCATACATATTGCTGACCGTCCCCACCTTTAGGCGCTCGGTGAGGCCGTAATAGTTGAGGCAGGTGCCGCAGACCAGAATTTCGCAGCCCTTGCCGGAGAGGGCCTGCAGGCTCTCGATCACCTGCGCCTCCTCCCCGGCGGGGAGAGTCACCCCGGCATTCATGAAGAGCAGGCAGACCGGGGGCACCTCGCTCTGGGCCAGGGTGTAGAGGAACATCTTCATGAGGTTTTTCCCCAGCTCCTCGCTGCCCCCCCCGATCTGGTCCCGGCCGATAAAGACGGTGCACCCCCCCGCCGCCGGCAGGACGCAGGCGGGCTCCGGCGCCGGAGCCGGGACCCGCTCCCCGGAGATGCGCACCGCGAAGTGCTCCCCCCGGGCGGCCGACTGTGCCTCCATGCCCTGGCTGGCGGCCAGCCGGGTCAGGTTTTCCACCGCCGTCTGGTTGTCCACCAGTACTGTGATATCAGCCTCCCCCCGGTCCAGGGCCTGCTTGGCCAGCACCACCGGCATGGGACAGGCCTTTCCAACGGCGTTGATCTCTACGGACATCTCATTCCCTCCTCAGTTTGATCCTCTATGGTGGGGGGCCAGGGCCGGGGCGTCCCGTCCTGGACCCAATAGAGCCGATAGTCTCCCGGCGGCACCGCTCCCTCCTCCAGCGCGGCGGCCAGGACCCCCTGGTCCCGGGCCTCCACCCGCAGGGAGATGCCGCAGGCGGCCGTGATCTGCCGGAGGGTGGGCATCACCGTCACCGGCAGGCGGGCTGAGAGGGCCCGCTGGGCCTCCATGGCGGCGTGGGTGCTGGCAAAGGCCAGGAGCAGATAGCCCCCGCCTCTCATACCTGGGGCCATGGCAGCATCCCCTGGGCGTTCAGGCGGCAGAGCAGGGCCTCCAGCACGCCGCCCCCCACCGCCCGGGCCTTGTCCGAGACCGAAAAGCAGTGCTCCCGGCGGCAGCGGGGGTCCACGTCTCCCGCCTTCATCCCGGCAGAGACCGGGGTCCCCTCCGGCAGAAGGCCCCGGAGGACGCCGTCGATCTGGGCGGTCATGGGAACCCCGGCCACCGTGCCCACCACCTGCCCGGCAGAGACAGTGTCTCCGATGGAGGCGGCGGGCTGGAAGAGGCCGGCCGCCGGGGCCCGGAGGAGCCGTTCCACCGTGTAGCCGCCGATCTCCCCCGGCACCCCGGAGTTGGGGGCGGGAGGGCGCTCCCACAGCACCCGGCCCAGGTCATGGCCCCGCTGGGTCTCCACGGCGGCGTGGCAGTCCACCCCGGGGGTGAACCCGGGGCCCACCCCCACCACAGCGGGGGCGTCAGTGAGGGCAGTGCCCAGATTGCGCTTGGCCAGGATGGCGTCCACCACCCCGGCGGGGCGCAGGGCGGGGACACAGGCGGCCTCCGGGTCCACCAGAACGGCCGCGAAGCCCTCCCGGGTCAGGGCCAGGGCCTCCTCCGGGCCCTTGGCCAGGACGGCCCGGAGGCCCTCCACCTCCGCCTCTCCCCGGTAGACCGCCTGGGAAAAGGCCACGGTGCAGCGCACCGTGGTGGGCTGGGGCGTCTCGGTGAGGATCACCTGGAACCCGCTGCGGAGCAGGCGGCAGGCCACCCCTGTGGCCAGGTCCCCCGCTCCTTTTACCACGATCAGCATGGGAAAAACACCTCCTTGACAGGCTCCGGCTCCCGCAGGGCGGCGGCCGCCACCGGGACGCCGGGCAGCAGGGCCCGGACCGCCGCCGCCGTCTCCCGGGCCAGCACCAGGGTCTCCGGCCCGTCGGCCTGGTTGAGCAGGACCCGGAACCGGGCCGGGTCCCCCACTCCCTTAAACTGCCCCGCCTCCGAGGTCAGGAGCCGGGCCAGGCCCTCCGGAGTCAGGAGGGCATCCCTGGGGACCCCCAGCAGCCGGGCGGCCAGCTCCGGCCGGTGGCAGACCTCCGCCAGGGGGCGGCCCAGGGCCGAGAGGCCCGCCACCGCCACCACGGCGGCGCTGCGGGGGAGAAGGCAGGGCTCGTGTCCGGCGGGGGCCTTGACGGGGCGGCCATGGGCCCCGTCTGCCTCAGCCACCACCAGACCTGCCAGCTCCAGGGCACGGTCCAGCAGGGCCTGGGGCGGCGGGGCCAGCTTGCCGGGCTCCGGGGCGGGCAGGGCGGCGCAGGCCGTCAGGCTCCGGGCCAGGGCGGCCTCCAGGGCGGACAGGTCCCCCGCCACCGGCCCCGCCGCCTCCCCCTGGGCGCGGAGGATGCGGGTGGTGGTGGTCACCGCGGTCCGGAGTCCCCGGGCCTGGCGCTCCCGGGCCAGCCGGAGCAGCAGGGTGCTCTTCCCCCCGCCCCCCACCAGAGAGACAAACCCTCTATCTGGCAGGGCCAGGGCCTGGAACAGCGGGCACATGGACACACCTCCCACCGGAATATCGGTCAATCTCCCTTCCCGAAGGGGCAGATGGGGTAATGGCACTCTGGGCAGCCCAGGCAGAGGCCGCCGTGGCCCAGGGCCTTGAGCTCCGGCCGGGTGATCCGCACGCCGGCGGCGATGCGGGGGAGCAGCAGGTCAAAGACGGTGGCCCTGCTGTACATGACACAGCCAGGGAGCCCCAGGATGGGGACGCCGTCGGCAAAGTAGCCCAACAGGAGCATGGCCCCCGGCAGCACCGGAGCTCCGTAGGAGACGATCTCCGCCCCGGTGTCCCGGATGGCGCCGGGGGTGCGGTCGTCGGGGTCCACGCTCATGCCCCCGGTGCAGAGCACCAGGTCCACCCCCCTGGCGTGGTAGTCCAAGGCGGCGGCGGTGATGGCCCCCCGGTCATCCCCGGGGAGGCACCGCTCTGTGACGGTGATGCCGTAGGCGGAGAGCTTTTCCTCAATGACCGGGGTGAAGGCGTCCTGGACCAGGCCCTGGGCCACCTCGCCTCCAGTGGTGATGAGGCCGCAGGTCCTGAGCTTCCAGGGGGTCAGGGAGAGGATGGGCCCCTCCCCCGCCAGGGACTCCGCCTCCCGCAGCCGCTCCTCCTGGATGACCAGGGGAATGACCCGCATTCCCGCCAGCTTGTCCCCCTTCTGGACGGCGGTGTTGGTGTGGCGGGTGGCGATCATGAGCTCGTCCACTCCGTTGAGGGCGTTGAGGCGGTCCACATCCACCTGGAAGAGCCCGTCACAGCCGGCAAGGAGCTCGATCTTCCCCTCCTTTACCTCGGTGGCGCGCATGTGCTCGTTCTGGCATAGGGCCCGGAGACGCTCCGCCGCCTCGTCCTCGTGGAGCATCCCGGGGGCCTTCTCCCAGACGTAGAGGTGCTCCTTCCCCATGGAGAGCAGGACGGGGATGTCCTCCTCGGTGACGATGTGTCCCTTGCGGAAGCGGGCGCCCTTGTAGACGCCGGGGATGATCTGGGTCATG
Source organism: Candidatus Intestinimonas pullistercoris (assembly GCA_019119795.1). Lineage (GTDB taxonomy): Bacteria > Bacillota > Clostridia > Oscillospirales > Oscillospiraceae > Intestinimonas > Intestinimonas pullistercoris. The sequence continues at coordinate 3,040 of DWWJ01000094.1, read as the reverse complement.
TCGTGGCAGAGCACATGCCCCACCGCGCTGCGGGTGTCGATGAGCTTCATGGCGGCGGCCTCCTGTCCCGCGCCCCTCTCCGGGGCATGCTGTCTTTCTTTTTCAAGCATACCATATCACAAGGGCAAAAGGCAACCGTTCCCGGGGGCGGAAAAGAGAAAACGGCCCCCGCCCGGGCGGAGCGACCGCCGGGCAGAGGGCCGCTTTGGCCTTAGTCCAGGAAGAGGGAGACGGCACAGTAGACCAGGAGCAGGGCCATGATGGTATTCACCAGCCTGGCGTGCCGGGAGAAGAGCCGCTGGAAGACCGAGCCGAAGGCCGACCAGGCCAGGGTGAAGAGGAAGCCGATAAAGGCCAGGAGCAGGGCAAAGCCCAGCAGGATCAGGGGCCGGTCCTGGAAGTAGGGCAGGATGTAGGCCTCCATGGACAGGATGCAGTAGAGGTAGATCTTGGGGTTGATAAACTGGAGCAGCAGCCCGGAGAGAAATCCCTCCCGGGCGGCCCGGCTCTCCAGCTCCCCGGTGCTCCGGAAGGTCTCCCAGGCCAGATAGAGCATGTAGAGGGCCCCCAGGACCAGCATGGGGGTCTTGATCCTGGGGATCCAGACCGACAGGACACTGCAAAAGGCGGTGCAGGCCACCATCACCACCGTGAAGCCCGCCAGGATCCCAAAGTTGAAGGGGAGGGCCCCCCGGAACCCCTTCCGGCTGCCGTTGGACATGGACATGAGGTTGTTGGGGCCGGGGGTGACGGCGGTGACCACCGCATAGGTGAGAAAGGAAAACCACGGGAACATCCTTGACTTCCTCCTTGCCAGATGATAGGATAAAAGAGAAATCTCCAATATATTGGATTTCTTTTATATTGTATGATTAATTTACTATATTGTCAACAGCCAGGGGAGGAATTTTAATGGATGTCAACGGCGTAGTGGCCGCCAATGTCAAAGCCATCCGGGAGCGGAAGCGGCTGACTCTGGACGCCGCCGCCGCGGCCACAGGGGTCTCCCGGAGCATGCTGGCCCAGATGGAAAAGGGGGAGGTCAACCCCACCATCTCGGTGCTGTGGAAGATCGCCAACGGCTACAAGGTCTCCTTTACCTCCCTGGTGGAGGACCAGAGGGGGCCGGTGGACGTGCGCCGGCAGGCCGACATCCAGCCCCTGGAGGAGGACGGCGGGCGGTACCTCAACTACCCCCTCTTCCCCTTTGAGGAGGACAAGGGCTTTGAGAGCTACCGCATCGTCATCCGGGAGGGAGGCAGCCTGGAGGCCCAGCCCCATCTGAAGGGGGCCCGGGAGTATGTCACCGTCTTCTCCGGGGCGCTGGAGCTGACGGTGGAGGGGACGTCCTACCGTCTGGAGAAGGGGGACGCCATCCGCTTCCAGGCCGACGTCCCCCACGCCTACCGCGGCGCCGGCCCCGGGGACACCGAGCTCCACATGCTGATCTACTACCAGGGCTGAAGAAATACCTTGAAATTTTTTCTTGACTTTAGCGGGAGAAAGTGATAAGGTACTTTCACAGAAGGAAGTGTTGTTCCATGAGCCGGTCCGCTTTATGCAATCTGTATGGGTATTCCTACCGCTGCTATTATGGCAGCGGCGCTTTGGCATGCCCTGAACACGGATGAGCTGCGGACTCGTTTTCTGGATGACACCGCGGCGGCCTGTCAGGGCCGCCGCGGTTTTCTTTTTTCATTTTTTGGAAAGGCGGGATCAAGTTATGGTCGTCATCATGAAGCCGGGCTTCTCCCAGGAGGAGCTCCAGGGCGCCATCCACGCTATGGAGGCCGGGGGCGTCAAGGTCATGGTCTCCCAGGGGTCTGAGACCACCATCCTGGGTGCAGAGGGGGATGCCTCCCGCATCGACCAGGAGAAGGTGGCCCTCCTGCCCGGGGTGGACCGGGTGATGCGGGTCACCGAGCCCTACAAGAAGGCCAACCGGAAGTACCACCCCGATGACACAGTGGTGGACCTGGGGAACGGCGCCCTGGTGGGGGGCGAAAAGCTGGCGGTCATCGCCGGGCCCTGCTCGGTGGAGAGCGAGGCGCAGATCGTGGGGGTGGCCAAGGCCGTGAAGGAGAGCGGGGCGGCCGCCCTCCGGGGCGGGGCCTTCAAGCCCCGGACCTCCCCCTACTCCTTCCAGGGCATGGGCAACGATGGCATCCGCCTCCTCCAGGAGGCCCGGGCCGCCACCGGCCTGCCCATCGTCACCGAGATCATGTCCACCGACAACATTGAGATGTTTGAGATGTGCGTGGATGTCATCCAGGTGGGGGCCCGGAACATGCAGAACTTCGACCTGCTCAAGCAGCTGGGGAAGACCTCCAAGCCCATCCTCCTCAAGCGGGGGCTCTCCTCCACCATCGAGGAGTGGCTCATGTCGGCCGAGTATATCATGGCCGGGGGCAACGAGCGGGTCATCCTCTGTGAGCGGGGCATCCGCACCTTCGAGACCTTCACCCGGAACACCCTGGACCTCTCCGCCGTGCTGGCGGTGAAGAAGCTCTCCCACCTGCCGGTGGTGGTGGACCCCTCCCACGCCTGCGGGCAGGCCTGGATGGTGGAGCGCATGAGTCTAGCCGCCGCGGCCGCCGGGGCCGACGGCCTCATCATCGAGGTCCACAACGACCCGCCCCACGCCCTGTGCGACGGGGCCCAGTCCATCACCCCGGAGCAGTTCGACGCCCTCATGGGCAAGCTCCGGACCCTGGCCCCCTGCGTGGGCCGGACGGCCTGAGCCGGGCCGGAACGGGAGGTGTTACCCCATGAAAAAGCAGATCGCCATTGTGGGCCTGGGCCTCATCGGCGGGTCCCTCGCCATGGCCCTCCGGGGCTTTGAGGACTACGAGATCGTGGGGGTGGACCGGGATGGGGCCACTCTGGACTTCGCCCGGGCCCACGCCGCCGCCGACCGGGTCACCGAGGACGCCGGGGCCGCCATCCGGACGGCCGACGTGGTCGTTCTCTGCCTCCACCCCCGGGGCATCGTGGATTTTCTCTCCGCCCATCGGGACCACTTCAAAGCCGGGGCCCTGGT
>DWWJ01000093.1 GCA_019119795.1 Candidatus Intestinimonas pullistercoris | reverse complement strand
GGTGGGCATCGCCGCCCGCCTCATCCCTGTCAAGGACATCTCCACCTTGATCCGCGGCTTTGCCAAGGCCCATGCGTCCTGTCCCAACCTGCGCCTCCTCATCGCCGGAGACGGCGAGGAGCGCTCCCTGCTGGAGAATCTGACCCGGGAGCTGGGCGTGACGCGGGATGTGGCCTTCGCCGGCTGGCTCAGCGACACCAACACCTTCTACCAGTCCATCGACATCAACACCCTCACCTCCCTGTCCGAGACCTTCCCCTACGCCCTCACCGAGGGGGCACGGGCCTCCCTGGCCACGGTGAGCACCCGGGTGGGCGGTGTGCCCTACTTCATCGACCACGGGGTCAACGGCTTCCTTTTCGAGCCCGGGGATTCCGACGCCCTGGCCCGCCACCTGGTGGCCCTGGCCCGGGACCCGGTGCTCCGGAAGCACCTGGGGGAGCGCCTGCGGCAGAAGGGGGTGGCGGAGTACTCCCTGGAGTCCACCATCCAGCGCCAGCTGGACATCTACCGGACTGTCCTCCGGCGGCAGGCCCGGAGCCGGACCGTGGGCCGCCGGGACGGGGCCCTGGTCTGCGGGGCCTACGGCCGGGGCAACGCCGGCGACGACGCCATCCTGGAGGCCATCGTCCGGGAGCTGCGGCAGATCGACCCGGACCTGCCAGTGTGGGTCCTCTCCCGGCGGCCAGAGGAGACCCGGATGACCTACCGGGTCAACGCCATCTACACCTTCGCCTTCCCCCGGTTCCTCTCCAGGATGCGGAAGACCCGGCTCTATATCAACGGCGGCGGCTCCCTGATGCAGGATGTCACCTCCCGCCGCTCCCTGTGGTTCTACCTTTTCACCATCTCCGCCGGGAAAAAGCTGGGGAACAAGGTCCTGATGTACGGCTGCGGCATCGGACCCATCCACTACCCCTCCAACCGGAGGCTGTGCGCCCGCATCCTGGAGCGAAACGTGGACGCCATCACCCTCCGGGACACCCACTCCCTCACCGAGCTGGAGGACATGGGGGTCTCCCGGCCGGAGATCGTCCTCTCCGCCGACCCCACCGTGATCCTTCCCGCCGCCGCCCCTGAGGTCATTGACGGGATGCTGGAGAACCAGGGCCTGGACCCCCACGGCCGGTATATCGGCTTCACCCTCCGGCCCTGGCCGGGCTATGACGAGGAGAAGGCCGCCATCTTCGGCCGGGCGGCGGACTACGCCTGGGAGAAATACGGCCTCACCCCCGTCTTCCTCCCCATCGAGAAGCGGCTGGACGTGGGGGCCTGCCGGATGGCGGCCGCCCATATGAAGGCCCCCTACTGCCTCTTTACCGACACCGGGGCCTCCGACCACACCATCGGCCTCTTTGCCCGGATGCAGGTGGTGGTCTCCATGCGCCTCCACGCCCTGGTCTTTTCCGCCGGCCAGGGGGTCCCCCTGGTGGGCGTGGTCTACGACCAGAAGATCAGCTCCTTCCTCCGCTATATCGGCCAGGATCTCTTCACCGACCTCCGGGAAGTGACCTACGAGGGCCTGTGCGCCCAAATCGACGCCGCCGTCAAACGCATCGGGGACACGGAATTCCTCTCCGGCGGCGTGGACCGGCTCCGGCAGGTGGAGCGCCGCAACAGTGAGGCGGCGGAAAAGCTGCTGGGGCTCCAGAGCTGAGCCCACGCCGGTCAAAGAGACCCCTGAAACGAGGTGACCCTTTTGAAGCAATTTCTCTTCCTCTCCCGCACGCCGTGGCGCTCCTCGGCCTCCCGGGCCCAGCAGCTCGCCGCCCGGCTCCGGGGGGGAGAGGTCCTCTTCTTCGAGCCAGCCCGGGGCGACCGCCAGGCCCACAAGGAGCCCGGCCGCCAGGTGCGGCCCAATGTGACGGTCTACACCCTCCCCCCTGCCCGGCCCCTGCCCGAGGGCGCCCAGCTTCTCCAGCGGCGGCAGGCGAAGCGGCAGGCCGAGTTCATCCAGCGCGCCGCCCTCCGCCACGGCTTCCGGGAGCCGGTGCTCTGGACCACCCGCCCCGACCAGGTCCACCTGCTGGACCACCTCTCCTTCCGGGGACTGGTCTACGACTGCGACGCCGACTGGTCCCAGCTCCCGCCCCAGTGGGAGGGAGACCTGGCCGCCGCCGCCGACGTGGTCTTCGCCGCCTCCCCCGGGCTGGTGGACCGGCTCTCCCCGTGCAACGCCAACATCGCCCTGCTGCCCAACGGAGTCAATTTCCCCATGTTCTCCCGCGCCGGCGGGGAGGTCCCCCCCGAGCTCCGGGATGTCCGGGGGCCGGTGCTGGGCTGGGTGGGCGCCATCGACGCCGGGCTGGATTTGGCCCCGGTGGAGTATGCCGCCGGGGAGCACCCCGAGTGGACCTTCGTCCTCCTGGGCCGGGTCCGGGACAACCCCCGGCTGGGCTACCTGGAGGACCTGGGCAACGTCCGCCTTCTGGGGCGGCGGCCCTCGGTGGAGGTGCCCGACTATGTGGGGCGCTTCGACGTCTGCCTGGACCTGCGGCGGCAGGACCGGAGCTTCAGCGACATCATCCCCCGGCGCATCTACGAGTACCTCTCCACGGGAAAGCCCATTGTCACCTACCTCCTGCCGGACCAGGTGGAGGAGTTCCCCGACGTCATCTACGGGGCCCACAGCCTCACCGAATACTGCCGCCTGTGCGAACGGGCCCTGGCGGAGGACCCCACCTGGGTGGGCCCCCGTCGGCGGGACTACGGGGCGGCGGCGGCCTGGTCCAACCGCGCCCTGGTGGTCCAGCGCATCCTGGGGACCATCGGCCTCTTTTGACCCGGGCCGCCAGAAAAAAATTCTTTACAATCCCGCCTTTTCTTTTCTTTCTCCCCTTGTTCAAGCATACGAAAATCCCGCTCCGCCCTTGCAATCTACGCGGATTTTCGATATATTGAACCTGTATTTTTTACAATTCCGGGATGGGGGTGCCAAGATGAAGCTGTCCGCCTGCGCTGCTCGCCGCCTGGGAGGGACCGCCCTCTCCGGCATCCGCGCGCCCTCATTCCAGCCGCCTGTTTTCAGGTCATCCGCCCCCCGGATGGCCTGAATCTTTTTTTGCTGTCCAAAAAATCTTTATGATTCAGGAGGTCCTTGTGTTGAAAAAAGTCGCCGTCATCATGGGCTCGGACTCCGACTGGCCGGTGGTCAAGGGAGCCTGCGCCCAGCTCCAGGAGCTGGGCATCCCCTTTGAGGCCCACATCCTCAGCGCCCACCGCACCCCTGCCGCCGCCGCCGACTTCGCCCGGAACGCCCGGAAAAACGGCTTCGGCGTCCTCATCTGCGCCGCCGGCATGGCCGCCCACCTGGCGGGGGCCTTTGCCGGGAACTCCACCCTGCCCGTCATCGGCATCCCCATGAAGGGGGGCGCCATGGACGGGCTGGACGCCCTCCTGGCCACCGTCCAGATGCCCAGCGGCATCCCGGTGGCCACGGTGGCCATCAACGGGGCCAAGAATGCCGCCGTGCTGGCCGCCCAGATCCTGGCCGTCTCCGACGACGCCCTGGCTGAGAAGCTGGACGCCGCCCGGGAGCAGATGGCGGACCAGATCGCCGGGAAGGAGGCCAAGCTCCAGGCTGAGCTGGCCCAGGGCTGAGCCCCTCCCGCTCCGTGACGCGCGGGACCGCCTCGTCAAAAGCACCTCAAAATATGAAAACTGAGACGATATGGGAAAGGAAGAGTCACCATGCAGAAGCTCCAGCAGCTCTATGAGGGCAAGGCCAAGAAGGTCTATGCCACCGAGGACCCCAACGTGGTCATCGTCTCCTATAAGGACGACGCCACCGCCTTCAATGGTCAGAAAAAGGGGACCATCACCGGCAAGGGCGCCATCAACAACCGCATGACCAACAATCTCATGCGCCGCCTGGAGGCCGCCGGAGTCCCCACCCACTATATCCAGGAGCTCAACGACCGGGAGACCGCCGTGAAGAAGGTCTCCATCATCCCCCTGGAGGTCATTGTCCGCAATATCTCCGCCGGCTCCTTCGCCAAGCGCTACGGCGTGGCCGAGGGCATTGTCTTTGACCAGCCCACCTTTGAGTTCTCCTACAAGAACGACGACCTGGGCGACCCCCTCCTCAACACCTCCCACGCCCTGGCCCTGAGGCTGGCCACCCGGGAGGAGATCGACCTCATCCACACCTACACCATGAAGGTCAATGACCTCCTGAAGGGCTTTCTGAAGGAGATCGGCATTGACCTGGTGGACTTCAAGCTGGAGTTCGGCAAGACCGCCGACGGCCAGATCGTGCTGGCCGACGAGATCAGCCCCGACACCTGCCGGCTCTGGGACGAGAAGACCCATGAAAAGCTGGACAAGGACCGCTTCCGCCGGGACATGGGTGGCGCCGAGGAGGCCTATGAAGAGGTCATGCGCCGCCTGATGGGGGAGCAGTAAGGCATGGGCGGTTTCTTTGGCGCCATCTCCCGGAGGGACTGCGTGCTGGACCTCTTCTTCGGCACGGATTACCACTCCCATCTGGGCACGCGGCGGGGCGGCATGACCGTCTACGACGCCCAGGACGGCTTTCAGCGGCAGATCCACAACATTGAGAACACCCCCTTCCGCACCAAATTCGAGGACGACCTGAGCGACTTCCACGGCTGCTCCGGCATCGGCTGCATCAGCGACACCGACCCACAGCCCCTGCTGGTGCGCTCCCATCTGGGGCTCTACGCCATCACCACCGTGGGCATCCTCAATAACGCCGAGGACCTGGTGGAGCGGTATTTCTCCGACCATGGCCACCAGTTCATGGCCATGAGCTCCGGCAAGGTCAATTCCACCGAGCTGGTGGCCGCCCTCATCAACCAGTGTGACGACCTGGTCTCCGGCATCCGCCACGCCCAGGAGTCCATTGACGGCTCCTGCACCATCCTCATCCTCACCCCGGAGTGCATCCTGGCCGCCCGGGACCGGCTGGGCCGCCTGCCGGTGCTCATCGGCCAGGACGCCGACGGCTGCTGCGTCTCCTTCGAGTCCTTCGCCTACCACAAGCTGGGCTACCAGGACGCCTACGAGCTGGGGCCCCGGGAAATCGTCCGGGTCACCCCCGACGGCTGGGAGACCCTCTCCCCCGCCGGAGACCAGATGCGCATCTGCGCCTTCCTGTGGACCTACTACGGCTACCCCAACTCCAACTACGAGGGGGTCAACGTGGAGGTCATGCGCTACCGCAACGGGGAGATCATGGCCCGGGACGAGGTCCAGCGGGGCCAGCTCCCCAAGGTGGACTATGTGGCCGGGGTCCCCGACTCCGGCGTGCCCCACGCCATCGGCTTCGCCAACCGCAGCGGCAAGCCCTTCGCCCGGCCCTTTGTCAAGTACACCCCCACCTGGCCCCGGTCCTTCATGCCCGCCAATCAGTCTGTCCGGGACCAGGTGGCCAAGATGAAGCAGATCCCTGTGCCCGAGCTCATCGAGGGCAAGCGCCTCCTCTTTGTGGACGACTCCATCGTCCGGGGCACCCAGCTCCGGGGCACCGTGGAGTTCCTCTACGACTCCGGCGCCGCCGAGGTCCACATGCGCTCGGCCTGTCCCCCCATCATGTACGGCTGCAAGTACCTGAACTTCTCTCGGAGCAATTCCGACATGGAGCTTCTCTCCCGCCGGACCATCCAGGCCCTGGAGGGGGACGAGGGCCAGCAGCACCTGGACGAGTACGCCGACGCCTCCACCCAGCGGGGCCAGTGCCTGCTCCAGGCCATCTGCAAGGAGATGGGCTTCGACTCCCTGGGCTACCAGTCCCTGGACGGGCTGCTGGAGGCCATCGGCATCGACCGGAGCAAGATCTGCACCTACTGCTGGAACGGGCAGGAGTGACCGTCCCCCTCTTCTATACCTGAAAAAACGAGGAATGCACCATGTCCACTTTACACGAGGAATGCGGGGTCTTCGGGCTCCGCGTGGACGGCATCCGAAATGCCGCCGCCTGCGCCTACCACGCCCTGTATGCCCTCCAGCACCGGGGCCAGGAGAGCGCCGGCATCGCCATCAATGACGACGGCGTCATCACCAGCCACAAGGATGTGGGACTGGTCAGCGAGGTCTTTACCCCCCAGGTCCTGGAGGACCTGGGCCCCGGCGACATGGCCGTGGGCCATGTCCGCTACGCCACCACCGGCGACAAGAGCCGTGTCAACGCCCAGCCCCTGGTCATCAACCATGTCAAGGGCTCCATGGTCCTGGCCCACAACGGCAACCTCACCAACGCCGCCGAGCTCCGGGAAAAGCTGGAGCTCTCCGGGGCCATTTTCCACACCACCAGCGACACCGAGGTCATCGCCTACACCATCACGGGCGCTCGGCTGAAGGCCCCCTCCATCGAGGCCGCCCTCTCCGCCGCCATGGACAGCCTCCAGGGGGCCTACTCCCTGGTCCTTATGTCGGCCCGGAAGCTTCTGGCCGCCCGGGACCCCAACGGCTTCCGCCCCCTGTGCATCGGCATCCTGGACGGCGGCTACGTCTTCGCCTCCGAGAGCTGTGCCCTGGACAGCATCGGGGCCCAGTTTCTTCGGGATGTGGAGCCCGGAGAGATCGTGGTGGCCGACGAGAATGGCCTGCGGAGCATCCGGGACCACTGCGGAAAGGCCCCCAGCAGTCTGTGCGTCTTTGAGTTCATCTACTTCGCCCGGCCGGACTCCGCCATCGACGGCGCCAGCGTCCACGAGGCCCGGCTCCGGGCCGGGGCCTTCCTGGCCCTGGAGCACCCGGTCCAGGCCGACCTGGTGGTGGGGGTTCCCGACTCCGGACTGGACGCCGCCATCGGCTACGCCCGGCAGTCCGGCATCCCCTACGGCATGGGCTTTATCAAGAACAAGTATATCGCCCGCACCTTCATCGCCCCCGGCCAGAAGGCCCGGGAGGACAAGGTCCGCATCAAGCTCAACCCCATCGCCTCCGCCGTCCGTGGCAAGCGGGTGGTGGTCATCGACGACTCCATCGTCCGGGGCACCACCTCGGCCCGCATCGTGGGCCTGTTGCGGGAGGCCGGGGCCACGGAGGTCCACATGCGCATCTCGGCGCCCCCCTTCCTCCACCCCTGCTACTTCGGCACCGACGTGGACTCCCAGGACCACCTGATCGCCCGGGACCACACGGTGGAGGAGATTGCCGCCCTGCTGGGGGCCGACAGCCTGGGCTACCTCAGCGTGGAGAGCGCCCACAAGCTGGCCAACGGCTGCCGCTGCACCTTCTGCGACGGCTGCTTCACCGGACACTACCCCATCCCGGTGCCAGAGGCCCGGGAAAAATACCGCTTTGAGCGCCGGCTCAGTCAGGCATCCGCCCGAAACACCGAAACTTGAGGAGGTCCCCTATGAAAAATTCCCACAGTGAGAGCTACAAGGCCGCCGGGGTGGACGTCACCGCCGGCTACGAGGCCGTAGACCGCATCAAGCCCCTGGTGGAATCCACTTACATCCCCGGTGTGATCGGCACCCTGGGCGGCTTCGGCGGCCTGTTTGCCCCCGACCTCACCGGCCTGAAGAAGCCCGTGCTGGTCTCCGGCACCGACGGCGTGGGCACCAAGCTGAAGCTGGCCTTTTTGATGGACAAGCACGACACCGTGGGCATCGACTGCGTGGCCATGTGTGTCAACGATATCGTCTGCTCCGGGGCCCGGCCCCTCTTCTTCCTGGACTATCTGGCCGTGGGAAAGAACGTCCCGGAGCGCATCGAGGCCATCGTCTCCGGCGTGGTGGAGGGCTGCCGCCAGGCCGGCTGCGCCCTCATCGGCGGCGAGACCGCCGAGATGCCCGGCTTCTATCCCGAAAACGAGTACGACCTGGCCGGCTTCTCTGTGGGACTGGCCGACCAGGAGAACATGCTGGACGGCTCCGCCATGGAGGAGGGGGACCTCCTCATCGGCCTGGGCTCCTCCGGTGTCCACTCCAACGGCTTCTCCCTGGTCCGGAAGGCCCTGGGCATCGACGAGGCCAAGCTGGCCCAGTCCATCCCCGAGCTGGGCTGCACCCTGGGCGAGGAGCTCCTCAAGCCCACCCGCATCTATGTCAAGGCTGTCCAGTGCCTCCTGCACCACGGCATCCACGTCCGGGCCATCAGCCACATCACCGGCGGCGGCCTCTATGAGAACGTCCCCCGGATGATGAAGGCCGGCCTCACCGCCCGCATCGTGGTCTCGGCCTTCCCGGTCCCCCCCATCTTCGGCATCATCGCCCAGGAGGGACATATCCCGGAGCGGGACATGTATAACACCTTCAATATGGGGGTGGGCCTGGTGCTGGCCATCCCCCGGCAGGAGGTAGGCCGGGCCAAGGAGGTCCTCTGCCGGGCCGGAGAGCGGGCCTATATCATCGGCTCCGTGGTCAAGGGTGAGGCCGGGGTGGAGCTGGTATGAGCGCAAAGCGCATCGCCGTGCTGGTCTCCGGCGGCGGCACCAACCTCCAGGCCCTCCTGGACGCCCAGGCCCGGGGAGAGCTGGGGGGCGGTGAGATCACCGCGGTGGTCTCCTCCACCCCCGGGGCCTATGCCCTGGAGCGGGCCAGGGCCGCCGGAGTCCCCGGTCTCTATACCCTTCCCCGGAAGGACTTTGCCTCCTCTCAGCACTACACCCAGGCCATGGTGGAGCTGCTGAAGGAGCGTGTCGCCCCCGATCTGGTGGTGATGGCCGGCTTTCTGGTCATCCTCACCCGGGAGATGGTGGAGGCCTTCCCCAACGCCATCCTCAACGTCCACCCCGCCCTCATCCCCTCCTTCTGCGGAAAGGGGGCCTACGGCCTCCATGTCCACGAGCAGGCCCTGGCCTATGGGGTAAAAGTCACCGGGGCCACCGTCCACTTCGTCACCGAGGAGCCCGACGGCGGGCCCATCATCCTCCAGAAGGCGGTGGAGGTCCGGGAGGGGGACACTCCGGAGGTCCTCCAGCGCCGGGTCATGGAGGAGGCCGAATGGCAGCTCCTGCCCCGGGCCGTGGCCCTCTTCTGCCAGGACCGGCTCCAGGTGGAGGGGCGCACTGTACACATCAAGGGAGGTAACTTATGAACGCACCGGCTCTCTCTGAATTCCTCCGCGCCCGGCCCTATCCCGGCCGTGGCATCCTGCTGGGCCAGGCCCACAACGGCACCTGGGCCCAGTCTGTCGTCGCCTACTTCATCATGGGCCGCAGCGAGAACAGCCGCAACCGGGTCTTCGAGCCCACCGAGGACGGCATCCGCACCAGGGCCTTCGACGAGTCCAAGATGACTGACCCCTCCCTCATCATCTACCACCCGGTCCGTATGGTGGGGACCACCACCATCGTCACCAACGGCGACCAGACCGACACCATCCGTGACGCCCTTCTGGAGGGAAAGAGCTATCTCGACGCCCTGCGGACACGGACCTATGAGCCGGACGCGCCCAACTACACCCCCCGCATCTCCGGCGTGGTCCAGCGGGACGGGAGCTACTGCCTGTCCATTTTGAAGTCCATGGACGGGGACCCCGGCGTCTGTCAGCGCCACTTCTATGAGTACAGCGACCTGCGCTACCAGACCGGCCACTTTATCAGCACCTACGAGGGCTTCGGGGACCCGGTGCCCTCCTTCTCCGGAGAGCCGGTCCGGGTCTCCATCACGGCCCCCACCGCCCAGGACCTGGCCCGGGAGCTGTGGGAGAGCCTGAATCCTGACAACAAGGTCTCCCTCTACGTCCGCTATGTGGACCTGCGCAACGGCTTTGCCGAGACCGTCATCCTCAACAAGCTGGGCCAGGGCTATGAGAGCGCCCCTAAGGCCCCCATCTGGAAGAAAGAGGTGTCCCCCCAATGACGGAACTGGAACTGAAATACGGCTGCAACCCCAACCAGAAGCCCGCCCGCATCTTTATGGAGTCCGGTGAACTGCCCCTGAAGGTCCTCAACGGCAAGCCGGGCTATATCAACTTCCTGGACGCCCTCAACTCCTGGCAGCTGGTCAAGGAGCTCAAGGCCGCCACCGGCCTGCCCGCCGCCGCCTCCTTCAAGCACGTCTCCCCCGCCGGGGCCGCCGTGGCCAAGGAGCTCACCGACGTGGAGCGGCAGATGTACTTTGCCGGGGACCTGCCCCTCTCCCCCATCGCCTCGGCCTATGTCCGAGCCCGGGGGGCCGACCGGCTGTGCTCTTACGGCGACTGGGCCGCCCTCTCTGACGTCTGTGACGAGGAGACCGCCCGCTTCCTGGCCCTGGAGGTCTCTGACGGTGTCATCGCCCCGGGCTACACGGGAAAGGCCCTGGAAATTCTCAAAACCAAGCGCAAGGGCGGCTACAACGTGGTGGAGATCGACCCGGACTACGTCCCCAAGCCCCTGGAGCACAAGGATGTCTTCGGCATCACCTTTGAGCAGGGCCGCAACGACTTCGCCATCCAGGAGGGCCTCCTGGAAAACCTCGTCACCCAGAACAAGGACCTGCCGGCGGAGGCCAGGCGGGACATGCTCCTCTCCCTCATCGCCCTGAAATACACCCAATCCAACTCGGTATGCTATGCCAAGGACGGCATGACCATCGGCGTGGGGGCCGGCCAGCAGAGCCGCATCCACTGCACCCGTCTGGCGGGGAACAAGGCCGACAGCTGGTGGCTGCGCCAGCACCCCAAGGCCCTCTCCCTCCCCTTTGTGGAGGGCATCCGCCGCCCCGACCGGGACAACGCCATCGACGTCTACCTCTCCGACGAGTATGAGGACATCCTGGCCGACGGGGTCTGGCAGAACACCTTTACCCAGCGCCCCGAGCCCCTGACCCGGGAGGAGAAGGCGGCCTGGATCGCCCAGCTCTCCGGCGTCACCGTGGGCTCCGACGCCTTCTTCCCCTTCGGGGACAACGTGGAGCGGGCCCGGAAGTCCGGCGTCCAGTATATCGTCCAGCCCGGCGGCTCCATCCGGGACGACCATGTCATCGCCACCTGCGACAAGTACGGCATCGCCATGGCCTTTACCGGGATGCGGCTCTTCCACCATTGATGCCAGAGCCCGTCCGTCCGTCCGGGGGGCTCACCGCCACCCAGCTCAAGTATCTGGCCGCCTGCTTTATGGTGGTGGACCATGTGGGGATGCTCTTAGACCCCCTGGCGGCCTGGTTCGGCCCCACAGAGCTCCCCCGCTACCTCCTGCGGTACCTGGGGCGGCTGGCCTTTCCCATCTTCGCCTATTTCGCCGCCCAGGGCTGCCGGAAGACCCATGACTACCGGGGCTACCTCCTGCGGTTGGGGGCCTTCGGGGCGGTGACCCACGCCGTGGCCTTCTTCGCCACCGGGGGGACCGACGGCAGTGTGGTGGCCACCTTCTTTCTGGCCGCCCTGGCCATCTGGCTCTGGCGCCGTCTGTCCGCCCAAAGGCTGGCCCCCCTGGGTGCCCTGGCTGTCCTGGGGCTCCTCATCCTGGCCCACCTGCTGCGGGTGGACTACGGCTGGGTGGGCGTCCTCACGGTGCTGGCGGTCTACGCCTGCGGCGAGGACCGGCGGCGGCAGCTCCTGGCCCTGGCGGCCTGCCTGCTCCTCTACTACGCGGCCGGCAGCCTCTGGACCTACTGGAGCCCTGTTCTGGAGGCGCTCCGGGAGGGCGGCGCCCTCTTCCAGGCCGAGCTGGCCGCGCGCCTGCCCTATTTCCAGCGCTTCTACCTGCCCCATACCCTGCTGATGACCAGCTGTTCCCTCCTCACCCTCCCCCTTCTGGCCCGGTACAACGGCCAGCGGGGAAACGGAAACCGCTGGTTTTTCTACTGGTTCTACCCCGGCCACCTGGTGGCCCTCTATGCCCTGAGCATGCTCCTCTCCTGACCGGGCGTTCTCCCGGTCCCCATCTTTTCTCATATGGAGGTCCTGACCCATGAAAGTCCTTGTCGTGGGCGGCGGCGGCCGCGAGCACGCCATCATCTGGTCCCTGTCCAAAAGCCCCAAGGTCACCGAGCTCTACTGTGCCCCCGGCAACGGCGGCATCGCCGCCCTGGCCCAGTGCGTCCCCATCCCGGCCACCGATGTGGAGGCCATGACGGCCTGGGCCAAAGAACACGCCATAGACTTCGTAGTGGTGGCCCCCGACGACCCCCTGGCCCTGGGGATGGTGGACGCCCTGGAGGCCGCCGGCATCCCCGCCTTCGGCCCCCGGGCCAATGCCGCCGTCATCGAGGCCAGCAAGGTCTTCTCCAAGGGGCTCATGGAGCAGTACCACATCCCCACCGCCAAATACCGCGCCTTCACCGGCCTGGAGGAGGCCCTGGCCTATATCCGGCAGGAGGGCGCCCCCATTGTGGTGAAGGCCGACGGCCTGGCCCTGGGCAAGGGCGTGGTGGTGGCCCAGACCGTGGAGGAGGCCGAGGCCGCCGCCCGGAGCATGATGGCCGAGGGCAAATTCGGCGCCGCCGGGTCCCAGGTGGTCATCGAGGAGTGTATGACCGGCCCTGAGGTCACGGTGCTGTGCTTTGTGGATGGGGAGCACCTCTCCCCCATGCCCCCCTCCCGGGACCATAAGCGGGCCCTCGACCATGACCAGGGCCCCAACACCGGCGGCATGGGGGCCATCTCCCCCGCCCCGGGCTACACTCCGGAGCTGGCTGAGCGCTGCATGGCGGAGATCTTCCGGCCCACTGTGGCCGCCCTGAAGGCGGAGGGCCGGCCCTTCCAGGGTGTCCTCTACTTCGGTCTGATGCTCACCCCCGGCGGCCCCAAGGTGGTGGAGTACAACGCCCGCTTCGGTGACCCGGAGTGCCAGGCCGTCCTCTCCCTGCTGGAGACCGACCTGCTGGACATCATGCTGGCCTGCCGGAACGGTACATTGGACCGGCTGGACATCCGGTGGAAGGATGCCGCCGCCTGCTGTCTGGTCCTGGCCAGCGGGGGCTATCCCGGCAGTTATGCAAAGGGATATCCCATTACAGGTCTGGAGGAGGCGGGCAAGAGCGCCGTGGTCTTCCACGCCGGCACCGCCCGGGAGAGCGACGGCACCATCGTCACCTCCGGCGGCCGGGTCCTGGGGGTCACCGCCGTGGGGAAGGACCTGGAGGAGGCCATCACCGGGGCCTACGCCGCCGCCGGAAAGATCTCCTTCCAGGACATGCACTTCCGCACCGACATCGGCCGGACGGTCTGAGACCTGACACGCCCGGCGCCGGAGAGCCTTCGGCGCCGGGCCTTTTTGTGCCCTCTATCCCTTGCGGCGCAGGGAATGCAACCGTCAGTTGTCAAATTGGACGCACTGGTTGGTTGCGCTTTTTCCGGCGCTCTGGTAGGCTGGGGGCAGTCAAAAAGGAGGCATTCCACCCATGACATTTCAAGAACGACTCTACTCCCTCCGCCGGGGCAGGGGACTCTCCCAGGAGGAGCTGGCCCATATCGTAGGGGTCTCCCGGCAGGCGGTCCAAAAGTGGGAGGCCGGCACCTCCCGGCCCGACCTGGACAACCTCACCGCCCTGGCCCGGTGCTTCGACGTGAGCCTGGACTACCTGATCCTGGGCCAGGAGCCCACCGCCCCAGGCTCCGCCGCCGATGGGGACCCCGTCTCCGCCCCGGAGCCCTATCTCAGCCCCTTCCTCTTTGAGTATCGGAGCCGTGCCGCCCTCTTCGGCCTCCCCCTGGTCCATATCAAGCTGGCCCGTTGGGGGGTCTGCCGGGCCAAGGGCATTCTGGCCATCGGAAACGTGGCCACCGGCGTCATTGCTCTGGGCGGCCTTTCTGTGGGCGTGGTGAGCCTGGGGGGATTGAGCTTGGGACTTCTGGC
Organism: Candidatus Intestinimonas pullistercoris; assembly: GCA_019119795.1. Lineage (GTDB taxonomy): Bacteria > Bacillota > Clostridia > Oscillospirales > Oscillospiraceae > Intestinimonas > Intestinimonas pullistercoris. The sequence goes on along the minus strand of DWWJ01000093.1, from coordinate 14,312 downwards.
CCTGGGCGGTCTGGCGGCTGGGGCCCTCCTCTCTGTGGGCGGACTGGCCCTGAGCCTGGGACTGGCCATTGGCGGCGGCGCCATCAGCCTCTGCTATGCCATGGGGGGCGGAGCCATTGCCGGGCAGATCGCCGCCGGCGGCGGCGCCATCGCCCCCATCGCCATCGGGGACGGCGCCCTCGGACATTTCCCCTTCACCACCGATCTGGCGGGCCTCCCCGGCAACGCTGCGCGCTTCCGGGAGGCGGTCCAGGCTCTCTTCCCTCACACTCCCCGGTTTCTGGTGGAGCTCTTCGCCCGGTTCTGCTGAAGGCTGGCCTTGACGGACGGCTCCCCTGCCGGGTCCCAAAAACACCCGAAAAAGGCCGGAATAAAAGGCCCCTCCCCTGTCCATACTGAAGCAAGACACGTCACATTCTGGGGAGGTCTGTTCATGGTCATCGGCGTGATCCGAACCGTCATCCTGTATCTGCTCATCATCACAGGGATCCGCCTCATGGGGAAGCGGCAGGTGGGAGAGCTGGAGCCCTCGGAGCTGGTGCTGGACCTCCTCATTGCCGACCTGGCCGCCGTGCCCATGCAGGACTTCGGCATCCCCCTGCTCTCCGGTATTGTGCCCATTTTTACCCTACTGTGTGTCACCATGATGCTCTCAGTGCTCACCATGAAGAGCATCCGCTTCCGGGCCATCCTCTGCGGTCGGCCCAGCATCATCATCGAAAACGGGAAGATCAACCAGCGGGAGATGCGGAAAAACCGCTTTACGGTGGACGAGCTCAATGAGGAGCTCCGCGGGCAGGGCGTCACCGACTTCTCCACGGTAAAATACGCCATTCTGGAGACCAACGGCCGGGTCTCTGTCATCCCCTTTGCCGCCCAAAAGCCCCCCACCGCCCAGCAGCTGGACCTCCCGGCCAGCGACAGCGGCCTGCCTATGGTGGTCATCAACGACGGCCGGCTGCTGGAAAAGAACCTGAAAAAACGGGGCTTCGACCAGGTCTGGCTGGAAAAGCGGCTGGCCGAGCACGGAGCCCGCTCTGTCCAGGAGGTCTACCTCCTCTCCGTGGACGAGCAGGGACAGGTCTACTTCGTCCCAAAGGAGGCAGTGGGGAAATGAAGCGTCTTTGGATCGCCGCGGCCCTGCTGGCCGCCGCCGTTGTCCTGGCTCTCTGGAACTCCTGGCATCTGAAGTCCTACCTCACCCGGGTCTCCGACCTGCTGGACCACGCCGAGGTCCTGGCCGAGGAGGGAGACTGGGACGGCGCCCAGCGCCTGACCCAGGACGCCTACTCAAGATGGGACCAGAGAAGCTGCTACTTCTACACTGTCCTGCGCCACGCCGACACCGATGAGGTCTATACCGGCTTCCAGGAGGTCCAGGAGTACCTGTCCTGTCAGGAGGCGGGGGAATATTCGGCCGCCAATGCCCGGCTGACGGCCCAGCTAAGGCTGCTCTGGGAGATGGAGCAGCTCACCCTGCAGAATCTGCTCTGAATACGCAAAACGCCCCCGCCCGGGAAGGCCCGGACGGGGGCGCGCTGTCTGTTTCGTTTTCAGCCTCCGGAGGGGGTCATACCAGGCCGTACTGGGAGGCGTCCGCCCAGTCGGACAGGCCCAGGGCCTGCCGGGCCTTGGCCTGCTCCAGGGTCAGGGGGACCGGGTCGTCGGCCAGATAGTCCCGCAGCTCCTGGATGCCCTCCCCGGTGTAGTTGCTCACCTCGAAGATGCGCTCACAGCCGCAATTTTCCATCCAGCTGCGCACCATGGGGACATTGGCATAGGGCGAGTCGATCTTGGTGATGATGCCGATCAGCGGCCGGTTGGCGAAGTTCTGGCAGTTGGCCTCAAAGACACAGAAGGGCTCGTCTGCCGCCATCAGCAGGGCCAGGACATCGGCCTCGAAGGAAAAGCAGGCCAGCCCCATACCGCACCGCTTTGTCTCGGAATATTCCCCGGGAGAGTCGATGATGTCATCCCCCGTGTTGGTGTACTGAGTCTTGTGGTAGTGGAGCTCCTTGCCCTCCAGGGCCTGGGTGAGGGTGGTCTTGCCCGCCTCGCTCCGGCCCATCAAAAACAGCTTTTTCATCTCTCCACCTCAGTTTTCTGTCAGCGGACAGACGACGAAATGCAGCTCGTCCCGGAAAAAAGCCAGGACCCCTTCCAGAGCGCTCTTGACCTCCGACCGCTGCCCCAGAAGAATGACCGTGCCGCTGAACCGGTCCAGGAACCCCAGCTCCACGTCACCGCTCTTCATGGCGATATCGGCGGCCACTACGGTGGACTCCCAGGGCGTCATATTCAAAAGGCCGATGGACTCCCCCGTGTGGTCCTCCCCCAGGTGGGTCCCGATATGGAGGCTCAGGTCATGGTAAATCGGCGTTCCGGAGACACCGATGAGATGGGCCAGGTCGATCTCTTTTCCCGGCACCTTCACCCGTACCAGGCGCAGGTCCTTCCCCTTGAGCTCCTCGTAGCTCTTGGAGAAAATTTTTTCCAGCAGCTCCTCCCGTGTGATACGCTCACCCATAGCTGAACTTCCTATCTCTTCGTGATCTTACAGACCACATAGCCCAGAACATCCCGAAAGTAGTCCACAATCTCGGTCAGGGCCGCCGTCACGTCGGCGATCTCCCCTGTGACGATCACAGTGCCGGTAAAGCGGTCGGCGAAGCCCAGGTAGACATCGCCGCTCTTGACCGCGATGTCGGCCGCAATGACCGCCGACTCCGGCGGGGTCATGTTCATGATGCCGATGGCGGAGGAGCCATAGTCAATGGCCGGATTCAGGCCCAGCTTCTGATAGATGATCGGCGCAGGACCACCGATCACATGGGCAAAGGTGATCTCCTTTCCCGCCACGCTCTCCTGTACGATCCTGATCTGATCCCCGGTCCCACTCATACAAATCCTATCCTCCCGATTTTCTTTCCAGCGGAGGGGCCTCGCAGGCAAGCGGGACCCCTCCGCTCTCTATCAAATCCAGTGTTTTTATTATACCCTCAAACGACACCAAAGTCAATCGCCCCAAAGGCATGGACCTGCCCCGGCAGCCCCCTCTTTTGCTTCTCCCCGGCCACGGTATCCTTTCGGTAACTAGGGCACAAAATAGTGCGTTCTTTACAAATCCCGGCGGAGGGGGTATGCTTTTCCCATACCAGGAGGGCGGCCCCCGGGCGGGACCCGGCGGGCCCGGACAGGAGGCAGCCATGGAACGGATGGAACAGATCGCTTTTCTCAACCACATCCTGCTGGAAGAAATGCCCCAGTATCGGGAGGAGGCCGCCCGCTTCCCCCGGGATGCCGCCTCCCAGCGGCGGCTGCTCCGGGGATTGATGAACCTGCGGCCTCCCCTGCCCCTGCGGGCGGACTTTCTGGCTGTCCAGGACGCCCTGCTCTCGGCGGAGCGGGAGGAGCGGGGCGTGGTGGATGCCGCCGCCCTCCCGGCCGTCCGGGCCCATCCCCGGCTGTCGCTCTGGCAGGGGGATATCACCCGCCTGGAGGCCGACGCCATCGTCAACGCCGCCAACAGCGCCCTGCTGGGCTGTTTCTCCCCCTGCCACGGGTGCATCGACAACGCCATCCATTCGGCGGCCGGCCTCCAGCTCCGGGCGGAGTGCAGCCGGCTCATGGAGGCCCAGGGCCACGCCGAGCCCACTGGGCGGGCCAAGCTGACCCGGGGCTATGCCCTGCCGGCTAGATATGTGCTCCACACGGTGGGCCCCATCGTCCATGGCGGAGTGACCCGGGCCGACCGGGAGGCCCTGGCCTCCTGTTACCGCTCCTGTCTGTCCCTGGCGGCGGAGCGGGGCCTCCGGAGCGTGGCCTTCTGCTGCATCTCCACCGGGGAGTTCCATTTTCCCAATGGGGAAGCCGCCGGGATCGCGTTGAAGACCGTCACTGACTTCCTCCGGCATGAGACATCTATCGAAAAGGTGATCTTCAATGTTTTCAAAGACATCGACGCGGACCTCTACCGGGCTCTCCTGGGAGAGCCTCGCCCGGCTTCGGCAGGCCCTGGACCGGGCTGACGCCGTGGTCATCGGGGCGGGCTCCGGCCTGTCCACCTCGGCCGGCTTTACCTATTCCGGCCCCCGGTTCCAGGCGCATTTCGGGGACTTTATCGAAAAATACCATATTCCAGACCTGTATTCCGGAGGCTTCTACCCCTTCCCCTCCCTGGAGGAGTACTGGGCCTGGTGGAGCCGCCACATCTACTGGAACCGCTATGTGGACGCGCCCAAGCCCGTCTACGACGACCTTCTGGAGCTGGTGCGGGAAAAAGACTATTTCGTGCTCACCACCAATGTGGACCACCAGTTCCAGAAGGCGGGCTTCGACAAGGCCCGGCTCTTCTACACCCAGGGGGACTATGGCCTGTGGCAGTGCTCCCAGCCCTGTCATCCGGCCACCTATGACAACGAGGCGGCGGTGCGGGAGATGGTGGCCCGGCAGAAGGACCTGCGGGTCCCCTCCGAGCTGGTCCCCCACTGCCCAGTCTGCGGCAGGCCCATGACCATGAATCTGCGGGCCGACCACACCTTTGTGGAGGACCAGGGCTGGCATCAGGCCGCCGCCCGCTATCAGGACTTCCTCCAGCGGCACCAGCGGAGCAGGGTCCTCTTCTGGGAGCTGGGGGTAGGCGGGAACACCCCCGCCATCATCAAATACCCCTTCTGGAACCTCACCTATCAAAATCCGAAGGCCACCTACGCCTGCGTCAATCTCCAGGACGCCTTTGCCCCAAAGGAGCTCCAAAAGCGCTCCCTGTGCGTCACCGGCGATATTGGCGCCATCCTGAAGGCCCTCTCCTGAGGGGGCTGCCGCCGTTTTCCCAAAAGCGCAACAGCCGCCTGGAGGAACCCCTCCAGGCGGCTGTCCTGTTTTCTGCTGCGACCCTTCGCTGTCCGTGCCCGGCGCGCTCCCGCCGGGAGGGGACCTCTTATTTCACGGCGATGGCCTCGATCTCCAGCTTGGCCCCCTTGGGAATGGCCGCCACCGCGAAGCAGGAGCGGGCCGGGCAGGGCTGGGGGAAGCAGGTGGCATAGACCTCGTTCACCGCGGCGAAGTCATTGATGTCGCTGAGGAAGATGGTGGTCTTGACCACCTTGTCCATAGAGCTGCCTCCGGCCTCCAGCACGGCCTTCACATTGGCCAGAGACTGGGCGGCCTGGGCCTTGATGTCCTCCGGCATGGCGCCGGTGGCGGGGTCTACAGGGAGCTGTCCGGACACGAAGACCAGGCCCTCGGTAGCGATACCCTGGGAGTAGGGACCGATGGCCGACGGGGCCTGGCTGGTAGAAATGGCTTCTCTCATAGCTGTTTGCCTCCATTCACAGATAGACTGAGTCGTTTTTATTATACCCGCCTCTGCCCCGGCTTGTCAAACGGGACACAGAAAAAGGAGCGCCGCCCCCAGGACCGGGGGCGGCAGCTCAAGCATAGACGTCAAAGGTGTACTGGCTGGGCTGGGGGAGCATTTCCAGCAGGGCCACGGCCTGGGCCTCTTGGGAATCCATGGCCTTTTTTGTGACCGAGAGGGACACGGACTGCTGGATCTGGGCCTGGCTGTAAGCCATGCTGGCCGAAGCGATCCCGAAATAATCCATAGAATCATCTCCTCCCCTATATTTTACCACAGGGGTACCCCGCAGACAAGTCCATATTTTCCGTTTTGTTCCTTAGCCCGCGAACTTCTCGAGATAGCCCAGGATGAAGACCACGATCAGCACCAGGGGCAACAGGTAGGTGAAATAGAACCGCAGCTTGGCGGGGAATTTGACGCCCTGGCCCTGGTTGGCCTCCCGCAGGAAGTTCTCAAACCCCCAGGCGTACCGCTTGGGCATCACGCAGAAGAGCAGATAGAGCAGGGACCCCAGAGGAAGCAGGTTCTGGGAGACGATGAAGTCCTCCAGGTCCATGATACCGCCCACTGCGGTCTGGAAGCCGGAGAGGACATTAAAGCCCAGCAGGCAGGGCAGGCTCAGCAGGAAGATCAGGATCAGGTTGGCGGTCACCGCCGTCCGGCGGGAGACCTTCCACTTGTCCATCCAGCAGGCCAGGATGTTCTCGAACACGGCGGTGACGGTGGAGAGGGCCGCGAAGGACATAAAGACAAAGAAGAGGGCGCCCCAGACCCGCCCGCCGGGCATCTCATTGAAGATATTGGGCAGGGTGACGAAAATCAGGTTGGGGCCGGAGTCCGGCTGGACCCCGAAGGCGAAGGCCGCCGGGAAGATGATGAGGCCAGAGACAAAGGCCACGCAGGTATCCAGGATGGTGATGTTGATGACCTCGCCCATCAGGCTGCGCTCCCGGCCCAGATAGCTGCCAAAGATGGCCATGGCGCCGATGCCCAGGCTCAGGGTGAAGAAGGACTGCCCCATGGCGGCGAAGACGCTCTCCCCCAGGATAAAGTTGCCCTCGGCGTCGTAGAGCAGGTTGTGCAGGTTGGGCTTGAGGTAGAATTCCAGGCCGGCGGCGGCCCCAGGCAGGGTCACCGACCGCACTGCCAGCACCACCAGCAGGGCCAGCAGGCAGAGCATCATGGCCTTGTTGACCTTCTCCACGCCGTTTTTCAGGCCCCGGCTGCACACCAGCATCCCCAGGACCACCACCAGGCCCATGAAGATGGTCTGGATCACCGGGTCGGCGGTGACGCTGTCAAAGACCTCCGCCACCCCCTGGGTGTCCAGGCCCACGAAGTCCCCCTTGAGGGTCTTGACGAAGTACAGGATCAGCCAGCCGGAGATGGTGGTGTAGAACATCATCAGCAGGTAGTTGCCCGCCATGCCGAACCAGCCGTACCAGTGCCACTTGGTCCCCTTGGGCTCCAGCACCTGGAAAGAGCAGGTGACGCTCTTCTGGCTGGCACGGCCCACCGAGAACTCCATGACCATGATGGGAATACCCATGATCAGCAGGAAAAAGAGGTAGACCAGCACAAAGGCGGCCCCTCCATACTGCCCCACGATATAGGGAAAGCGCCAGACGTTCCCCAGTCCGATGGCGCACCCGGCTGAGATCAGGATAAAGCCCAGCCGGGACGAAAACTTTTCACGCTCCAAAACAGGATTCCTCCCACACTCTTCTCTCTCAAACTTGGGCGGCTCGCTTTCGCTCGCAAGAGGCCGAGCCGGCGGCTTCAGACCTGCTCCGTCAGCTTCTCCACTGCCGCCTTGGCCGCTGCCTGCTCGGCCTCTTTTTTGCTGCGGCCCTCTCCGGCGCCCAGAGGCTTTCCGTTGAGCTCCACCGCCACGGAGAAGACCTTGGCGTGGTCCGGGCCGCTCTCCCCCAGCAGGTGATAGGTCAGCACCTGGCCGCTCTCCCGCTGGACCAGCTCCTGGAGGGCTGTCTTGAAGTCCCGGATGACCCCCTCCTGCTCCCGGCGGTTGTTGGTCAGGATGAAGCGGGTGATGAGCTTCCGGGCCGAGCCGATGCCGCCGTCCAGATAGACCGCGGCGATGACGGCCTCCACGGCGTCGGCCTGGATGGAGGGCCGCTGGCGGCCCCCTCCGGCGTCCTCCCCCCGGCCCAGCTTCAGGTATTGGCCCAGCTCCAGCTGGCCCGCCACCTCCACCAGGCTCTCCTCACACACCAGGGCGGCCCGGGTCCGGGTCAGCTCCCCCTCCGGCATGTCGGGGTGGTTGCGGTACAGGTGGTCGGCCACCACCATGCCCAGCACCGAGTCCCCCAGGAACTCCAGGCGCTCGTTGCTGCTCTCCCCCTTGGCCTTGTTCTCATTGGCATAAGAGCTGTGGGTCAGGGCATTCTCCAGCAGGCGGCGGTTTTGAAAGGTATAGCCCAGTCTTTCCTCTAATTTTTCCATTCTATTCCTGCTCCCTTTATAACGCAAAAGAGAGGCCCCGCCAGGGCGGGGCCTTCCTTTCGATGCGCTTGCTCAGGCGTCCAGCTTGTTCTGCAGATAGTTCACCAGGTCGCCCACGGTGGAGATGGCGGCGATCTCCTCCTCGCTCATTTCGGACACGCCGAACTCCTCCTCCAGCGCCATGGAGAGCTCCACGATATCCAGAGAGTCCGCCCCCAGGTCGTCGGCGAAGGTGGTCTCCATGGTGATGGTGTCGGCCTCTACGCCGAACTGCTCAGAAATCAGTTTGCTCAGCTTCTCAAAGATCATATCTCACTCGACTCCTTAGACAGGATTGTTTACACACACATAATAGGGATATTTTCCCGCACTGTCAATAGGAAATTGAAAAATTTAAGGCTGCGCGCCCTCAGAGGAGGGGGCTTTTTCCAGGCGCATATGGTCAATGTTCTCCACAATGTCCTCAATGATGCCGGAGGAGGCAAAGGCGGCGGCCTGCCGGATGGCGTTCTTGATGGCGTAGTCGTTGGAGGAGCCGTGGGCCTTGATGACCGGCTTGGAGATGCCCAGCAGGGCGGTCCCCCCCACCTCGCCGGAGTCCATGAGCTTTTTGAAGCTCATCAGCCCGTCCTTGACGCACAGGGCCCCCAGCTTGGTCACCATGCTCTTTTTGAACATGGCCTTGAGCTCCCGGGCCAGGAAGCCCCCCACCCCCTCCATGGTCTTGAGGAAGATGTTGCCGGAGTAGCCGTCGGCCACGATGACGTCCACCTCGCCGTAGACGGCCTCCCGGGGCTCCACGTTGCCGGTGAAGTTGATGCGGCCCTGCTCCCCGGCCTTTTGCAGGAGGCTGTTGGCCTCCCGCTGGAGGTCCATGCCCTTGGAGGGCTCGGCGCCGATGTTCAGCAGCCCCACCCGGGGCTCCGGGCGGCCCAGGATGCGCTCAGCGTAGTAGGAGCCCATAAAGGCGAACTGGAGCAGATATTCCGGGGTGCATTCGGCGGTGGCGCCGGCGTCGATGAGGATGGAGCCCCCCTTGCCCGTGGGGACCACGGGGGCCAGGGCGGCCCGGCGGATGCCCTTGATCCGCTTGATCATCAAGGTCGCGGCCGAGAGAAGGGCCCCGGTGCTCCCGGCGGAGACGAAGGCGTCCCCCTTCCCCTCCTTGAGGAGATTGAGGCCCACGGTCAGGGAGGAGTCCTTCTTCTCCTTGAAGGCGGTGGCGGGGTTGTCGCACATCTCCACCACCTGGTCGGCATGGGCGATCTCCAGCCCGGCGGGGAGGGTGTCCATGCCGTCCTCCTTCAGGCAGCGGAGGATGTCCTCTCCCCGGCCTACCAGGATCACCTCCACCCCCTGTTCCCGGATGGCGGCCAGGGCCCCCCTGACGTTGCTCTGGGGAGCGTTGTCGCCGCCCATGGCGTCTACGATGATCTTCATGTCAGTTCCCTCTTTTCTACGTTCTCTCACTCGAATGGCACGAGTCCCCTGCATCGGGCCCCGCATTCCGCAGGGGCCGGGGCTCGTCGATCAACCCCAGAAGATAGTCGGCAGTGATGTTATAGTGCTCACACAACAGGGCCAGCTTGAGAAAGGTAGAGGCTTTTCTTCCATTCTCCATTTCTCCAATTTGGTTGGGCTTCAACCCCAAAAATTCTGCCAGCTCCTGCTGTGTCTCTCCTGACAGTTTTCTCAGCCTGCGAAGCCTTTCCCCAAATATTTCATTGGAATACACCGAATCCCCCCTTGACACCCCCACTAATAGCGTGTAAAATAAAATACACGCTATTAGTGGGGGTATTTCTATGTGTGACTACTTACAAGAGCTCTTTGAGCTGGAGCTCAGCAGCGGACGGCTGAGCTTCGGCGGCCTCCCCGGCGCGGAGGAACGGCTGCGCCGCCTGAATGCCTGTCACAATGAAATCCATGCCAAGCTGGGACTGGATTTCCTGGACCGCCTAAACGATCTGGAGGGCGAGGGGGCCTATGAAGAGCGGCTCGCCTGTTTCCGGTACGGCTTTCGCCTGGCGGTACGCCTGCTGTTGGATTAGACCTCCAGCCCTGCCAGAATATCCAGCGCCCGGCGGGAGAGCTCGGCGTTTTTGTTGCGCTTGCCTTTGACCTTATAGCCCAGGGGCGGGATGATGCCGAAGTTGACGTTCATGGGCTGGAACTGCTCCACCGTCTCATTGGAGATGTACAGCGCCAGGGCCCCCAGGGCGGTCTCCTGGGGGAAGTCCACCGGGGGCTGTCCCAGCAGGCGGCGGGAGAGCTCCACCGCCGCTACAAAGCCGCTGGCGGTGGACTCCACGTAGCCCTCCACCCCGGTGATCTGCTCGGCGAACATCACCCGGGGCAGGGCCTTGAGGCGGTAGTAGCGGTCCAGGAGCCGGGGGGAGTCCAGGTAGGTATTCCGGTGCATGACCCCGTAGCGGACGAACTCGGCCTCCCGTAGGGCGGGGATCATGGAGAAGACCCGCTTCTGCTCCGGCCATTTCAGGTGGGTCTGGAAGCCCACCAGGTTGTAGATGGAGCCCTGGGCGTTGTCCTTGCGGAGCTGGACCACGGCATAGGGCTCCCGGCCCGTCCTGGGGTCCTTGAGGCCCTTGGGCTTCAGGGGGCCATAGCGCAGGGTGTCCACGCCCCGCCGGGCCATGACCTCCACGGGCATACAGCCCTCGAAGACCTTCTGGTCCTCAAAGCCGTGGACCTCGGCCGCCTGGGCGGCGGTCAGGGCCTCCCAGAAGGCGGCGTACTCCTCCTGGTCCAGGGCGCAGTTGATATAGTCGGCCGTCCCCTTGTCATACCGGGAGGCGAACCAGGCGTGGTCCATGTCCAGGCTCTCAAAGGTCACCAGGGGGGCCGCCGCATCGTAAAAGCTCAGGTAGTCGGCGTGGACCAGCGCCCGGATGGCCTCAGCCAGGGCGTCGGAGGTCAGGGGGCCGGAGGCCACGATGACCTCCCCCTCTGTGGGGAGCTGGGTGACCTCCCCCTCCACCACGGTGATGAGGGGATGGGAGCGGACCCGCTCCGTAATGGCCCGGCTGAACCCCTCCCGGTCCACGGCCAGGGCTCCCCCGGCCTCCACCCGGTGGGCGTCGGCGCAGGAGAGGATCAGGGAGCCGCAGCGGCGCAGCTCCTCCTTCAGGAGGCCCACGGCGTTCTCCAGCTGGTCGGAGCGCAGGGAGTTGGAGCACACCAGCTCCCCGAACTCGGGGCTGTGGTGGGCGGGGGTCATTTTGTGGGGCTTCATCTCCCGGAGCTCCACCGGAATGCCCCGCTGGGCCAGCTGCCAGGCGGCCTCACAGCCCGCCAGGCCCGCCCCGATGACGATGACTGGTTCCATCCGCACCTCCGCTCAGCGGATGAAGTTGGTGGCCTGACGGGGCTCCCGCTCCGGAAGGCCGAACTTCTCTTTGCCCAGGGCGATGCTCTTGACCAGGAAGGACATGTTCCGGGCCAGGGTCCGCATGGTCTGGAGGCCCTCGGCGTCCTGGAGGGCCTCTCCGGCCTCCCGGCCGTGGATGCTGTTCCAGTACTGGCTGGAGGCCACCGGCATCCCGCTGATGGTGAAGAACTTGTTGAGCTCGTCAAAGGTGGCCGAGAGCCCGCCCCGGCGGGCGGCCACCACACAGGCCCCCACCTTCATGGTCTTGTCAAAGGGGGTGGAGTAGAAGAGCCGGGTCAGAAAGGCCACCAGGGTGGCGTTGGCCGAGGCATAGTAGACCGGGCTGCCCACCACCAGGCCGTCACAGGCGGCAAATTTGGGGGCGATCTCGTTGACCAGGTCGTCAAAGACGCACCGGCCCAGCTCGGCGCACCGGCCGCAGGCGATACAGCCGCGGATGTCCCGATGGCCGATGTGGATGGTCTCGGTGGCGATCCCCTGGGCGGCAAAGACCATCTCCATCTCCCGCAGGGCCGCCGCCGTGTTGCCGTTGGCCCGGGGGCTTCCGTTGAGCATCAGAATCTTCATTCCGCTTTTCTCTCCTTTCTAAAATCACATCCCGCCTTGCCTGCGGCCCTTGGGCGGTCATACCCCCAGAACGTACCGGAGGAGGGCAATGGCCCCCAGGTGGGCGGGGTAAAAGCCATAAAAGCCCCATTTGGGGACCCGCAGCCCGCTCTTAGTGGGGATGTAGATCAGCGGCAGGGCCAGCAGGCCGAAGATGGTCCAGTTCACCGCGTGTCCGCCCACCACCAGGGCCAGGGGGTCCTCCAGGCTGCCGCCCCACAGGGCCGGGAGCCAGTCCAGGGCGTAGAGGACGGCGCCTAGGGCCGGACGGTGGCGGCAGAGGTAGAAGATCAGCATCAGGACGACGCCCTGATAGCCGTAGTCGAAATTGAACAGGGCCAGGGCCAGCACGCACAGGACAAAGAGCCACCACTTCTTCTGCTGAACGCCCCACATGGCCAGCAGGCTCAGGAACAGGGTGAAAAAGATGTTCCAGTTGGTGAGGTTGCCCAGGAAATCGTCGGCGTGAAAGGCCAAAATCCAGAAGGGCTGGGAGATCAGAGCGAAGGCCCCCAGCCGCCCCAGGTAGCGCCGGATGTCATGGGTGTAGAGCAGCCCCACGGTGAGGCAGTAGCAGAACAGGGGAAAGGCCAGGCGGCCAATCCATCGAAAGACGGGCTCCCCCGGGAAAAAGGCGCCCCCCACGTGGTCCACCAGCATGGCGGCGCAGGCGATGAGCTTCAGCAGGTCGGTGTCCAGGTTGGTGGACAGCTTCTTTTCTTCGGTCATGGTGTTCCTTCCTCTCGTTTGGACCGGGTCTCAAGGGGCAAGGGCAGGGCCCTTGCCCCTTCCCCCGGGGGAAGGACGCCGTTTTTTATTCCTCCGCCTTTTTCTTTCCGGCGGTGGTTTTTTTCGCTCCGGTGGTCTTTTTTGCCGCGGCCGGCTTCTTCGCGGCGGCCTTCTTGGTCCCGGTCGCTTTTTTCGCCGCCGCGGTCTTGGCCGTCGAAGCCTTGGCGGCGGCCGTCTTTTTGGCCGGGGCCGCCTTGGCCTCCGCCTCCTCCGCGGGAGCGGCCTCCGCCCCCTCGGTCTTGGCCTTTTTCTTATAGCCGCCCCGCTTCTCCTCGGGGGTGAAGTTGGGGCAGTCGGGGTTGATGCAGAAGGGCTTCTTGAAGCCCCGGCCCGACTTCTTGAACATGGTCCAGCCGCACTCGGGGCAGGTCTCCTTCACAGGCACGTCCCAGGTCATGAAGTCGCAGCGCTTGGACTCGTCCTTGTTGGTGTTGTTCTCACAGCCATAGTAGGCAAACCCCCGCTTGGAGGACTTTTTCAGGATCTTTCCGCCGCACTTGGGGCATTTGCCGGGCATCTCCACCACGATGGGCTGGGTGTGGTCGCACTCCGGCCAGCCCGGGCAGGCCAAAAACCGCCCGAACCGCCCGGACTTGTAGACCAGGTTCCGGCCGCACTTGGGGCAGATGACGTCGGAGACCTCGTCGGGGACCTTGATGCGCTCTCCGTCCAGGTCCTGCTCGGCCTGCTGGAGCTCCTTTTCAAAGTCTCCGTAAAAGCCGTTGAGCAGGTCCTTCCAGTTCTCCTTGCCCTCCTCCACCTCGTCCAGCCGCTCCTCCATCTTGGCGGTGAAGGTGGTGTCCACGATGTCGGGGAACTTGTCCTTCATCAGGCCGGTGACCACCTCACCCAGGGGGGTGGGGCGGAGGTTCTTGCCCTCCTTCACCACATACTCCCGGTCCAGGATGGTGGAGATGGTGGGGGCGTAGGTGGAGGGGCGGCCGATGCCCTTCTCCTCCAGGGCCTTGATGAGGCTGGCCTCGGTGTAGCGGCTGGGGGGCTGGGTGAAGTGCTGCTCCGGCTTGGTGCCGGTGAGCTCCAGGGGCTCCCCCTCCCGCAGGTCGGGCAGGGGGGACTGGCGGACCTCCTCCTCCTCGTCCTTGCCCTCCACATAGACGGCGGTGAAGCCGGAGAATTTCAGGGCCGAGTGGGTGGCCCGGAAGCGGCAGCCGGCGGACTCCACCTCAATGGAGACACTGTCGAAGACGGCGTTGGCCATCTGGCAGGCCAGGAAGCGGCTCCAGATGAGCTTGTAGAGCCGGTACTGCTCGGTGGTCAGGTCCTTCTTGATGTCCTCGGGGGTCAGGCGTACGTCGGAGGGCCGGATGGCCTCGTGGGCGTCCTGGGCCCCGCTCTTGGTCTTGAAGCGCCGGGTCTTCTCCGGGTAGTAGTCCTTCCCGTACCGGCTGACGATCATCTCCTTGGCCGCCGCCAGGGCCTCCTCGGAGAGCCGCAGGGAGTCGGTACGCATATAGGTGATGAGGCCCACGGTGCCCTCTCCCTGGATGTCCACGCCCTCATAGAGCTGCTGGGCCACCGCCATGGTCCGGCGGGGGGTCATATTCAGCTTCCGGCTGGCCTCCTGCTGGAGGGTGGAGGTGATGAAGGGCGGGGCCGGAGAGCGGGTCTTGTCCTGCCGCTTGACTCCAGTGACCGTAAAGGGGGCCGCCTTCACGGCATCCA
>DWWJ01000092.1 GCA_019119795.1 Candidatus Intestinimonas pullistercoris | reverse complement strand
CGTCCACCGGGATGCCCAGCGCCAGGGGGTGGCCTCCGCCCTCTGCACCGCCCTGGAGGCCTATGTGGCCGCGCCGGTCTTCACCACCCACGCCTCCCTCACCGCCCGGCCCTTTTTCCTGGCCCGGGGCTATCAGGTGGTGCAGGAGCAGCAGGTGGAGCGCCGGGGGGTGCTCCTCACCAATTTTGTCATGGAAAAGCGGGTCCGGGAGGCCCGCTGACAGCGGCCGGACGCTCTTACTGCCCTGCCGGAAAAGGCTGACGCGGCGCGGGATGTTATCCCGCGCCGCGCCTTTTTTTGTTTTTCTGTTTACAGGTTGGCGTCCAGGGTCTGGGTGTAGACGCTGGCGGGCTGGACCCCCACCTTCCGGCCGATCTCCTTGCCATCCTTGAAGAAGATGACGGTGGGGATGCTCATGACGCCGTACTTGGCGGCCAGGGACTGGTTCTCGTCCACGTCCACCTTGGCGACGACGGCCTTGCCGTCATACTTCTTGCCGATGTCCTCGATGACAGGGGCCAGCATCTTGCAGGGGCCGCACCAGGTGGCCCAGAAATCCACCATGGCCACAGAGGACCCGGCGACCTTCTCGTTGAACTCAGACTCGTTGAGATGCAGAACAGACATGACTCATTCTCCTTTTTCACATGTAATCGAATTTATGACTTCACTGTCACACAGTTGGTCCACATATTCCGCGGCCCGCTGGCCGGCGATAAGGCCCTCCCCCACCGCCTTGGAGAGCTGGAGGGGAAGCCCCGTGCAGTCCCCGGCGGCGAAGACCCCGGGAAGGTTGGTCTTCATCTCCCGGTCCACGGCCACATAGCCGCCCTCCAGGGCCAGCCCGGGGAGCAGGTCGGTGGGGGGCACCGCGTGGCGCAGGAGGAAGACGCAGTCGGCGGGGATGTCCTCCCCGTTGACCCGCAGGGCGGTGACGGCGGCCTCCCCCGTGATCTCCAGCCTGCCTGCCCGGACCCAGGGGATGGCGGGGTCCAGCGCCTCGGGCCGCTTTCCGGAGACGTAGGTCACCTGACAGCCCAGCCCCTGGAGGAAGTTGGCCTCCTCCGGGGCGTCAGGGGCCAGCCCCACCACCGCCACCGGACGGTCCCGGTAGAGCATCCCGTCGCAGGTGGCGCAGTAGCTCACCCCCCGGCCCAGGAATTCGGCCTCGCCGGGGAACTTTTTCCCCTGGGAGACCCCGGTGCAGAGGATGACCGCCCGGGCCTCCTCCATCTCAGAGCCGATGCCCAGATAGCATGTGCCGTCCAGGGCCATGATATTCAGCACCCGGCCCCCCCGGAAAGTCGCGCCGGTCTCCTCCGCGTGGCGGTAGTAGGCGTCCAGCAGAGCGGCCCCGGACTGGCCCGGCATCCCCAGGTAATTGTCCACCTGCTTGGCCCGGTAGAGGGGGCTCTCCCGGTAGTCGTTACTGACCACCAGCACCGACTTGTTCCGGGCCCGGGCATTAACGGCGGCGCTCAGGCCGGCGGGTCCGCCGCCGACGATGGCAATGTCATAGGGCAATGGTAGTCACACTCCTTGTCTCCGAACAGGGCCGCCACCACGGCTGCGGCGGCGGGGTCCGCCACCTCGTAATACATCTCGTTTCCGGCCCGCTGGCAGCTCACCACTCCCGCCGCCTTCAGGCGCATCAGATGCTGGGAAATGGTGGACTGGCTCTGGCCGGTGCCGCTCTCCATGCAGCGCACGTTGTGGCAGCCGCCCATCAGCAGGCCCCGCACGATCTGGAGCCGCAGGGGGTGGGAGAGGGCCTTCAGCAGCGCTGTCTTCTCCTCGTACAGCGCCTTGCTGTCTTCCATCGGCCTCACCTACATTCGTTTTTTCTAATATTATTATATTTGAATATTCGAATTTGTCAACCCCATTTTGAAAAATTTTTCCGCCGCCCCACCCCAGAAGGGCCGCCCCTGTCTTTTCCTTCTTAAAATCGCCTTATATTCCCCTATACCGGGGATTTTTGACCTCTTTTCCACAACTTTTTTCTTGCCGTTTCCTCTCTGGCCCGGTTACAATGGGAGCCGATCTTTCCGCCACTCCATACCACCGAAAGGGGCCCTCCCACATGACACAGATCAGACCCATCCTTCGACCGCTGCTCCTGCTCTGGGCGGCTGTCCTGCTGCTGGGGCTTCTCCTCCCCCACACCGGCTCCACCGCCGCCGGCCATACATACACCGCCCAGGAGCAGGCCGTGGTGGGCTATTACGCCGGCTGGGCGGCCTACCGGGGCTATACGCCGGACTAGCTCCCCGCCCAGGAGCTCACCCACATCAACTACGCCTTCGCCATGATCGACCCGGACACCGGCACCCTGGCCCTGGGGGACCCGGCCCAGGACCGGAAAAATTTCGCCGCCCTCCGGGACCTCCGGGAGGCGTGGCCCCACTTGAAGCTCCTGGTCTCGGTGGGGGGCTGGGACTACTCCACCTATTTCTCCGACGTGGCCTCCACCGCCGCCCGGCGGGAGACCTTTGCCCAGAGCTGCGTGGATTTCCTGGTGGAGCACGGGCTGGACGGCATCGACCTGGACTGGGAGTACCCGGTGTCCGGCGGCCTGCCCGGCACCGTCCACCGGCCCCAGGACAAGAAAAACTTTACCCTCCTGCTCCAGGCCATCCGGACCAAGCTGGACCGCCAGGGGCGCCGGGACGGAAAGCGGTATTCCCTGACCATCGCCGGGGCTGCCGGAGCCGATTACCTCAATAAGATCGAGCCGGAGGCCGTGGCGGAGCTGGTGGACCACATCTTCCTGATGGCCTATGACATCCATGGCCCCTGGGACCGCTATGCCGACCTCAACGCCCCCCTCTACACCCCCTCGGAGGACTCTCCCCAGTATCAGAACAGCGTCTCCGACAGCATCCAGCGTTACCTCCAGCGGGGCGTCCCGGCGGAGAAGCTGGTGCTGGGCATGCCCCTCTACGGCTACTGCTACCAGGGGGTCAGCAGCCGGAACCATGGCCTCTACAGCAGCTATGACTCCGCCAGCTCGGTGCCCTACCGCACCCTGGTGAGCCAGTACCTCAGCGACCCGGCCTACCAGCAGCTCCGGCATGAGGAGGCCCAGGTGCCCTACCTCTACGGCAACGGGAGCTTCGTCACCTATGAGGATCCCCAGTCCATGGCCGCCAAGGGGGCCCTGGCCCGGGAGGAGGGCCTGGGGGGCATCGGCTTCTGGGAGCTCTCCCAGGACAGCGGCAGCACCTTGGTGGAGAGCGCTGTGGACGCCTTCACCGGCGGAGGGGGCACGGCAATCCCAGAGGAAGGCGGCTCCGGCGGCTTCCTGGATGTCTCCCCGGAGGACTGGTTCCACGAGGCGGTGGAATATGTATCCCAGCAGGGCTGGATGACCGGCACCTCGGCCTCCCGCTTTTCTCCCCACCTGGCCACCAGCCGGGGGATGCTGGTCACCATCCTCCACCGGCTCGCCGGGACCCCGGAGGCCCCTGCCGCGCACTTCCCCGACCTGTCCGCCGGGGCCTACTACCAGGAGGCGGTGGCCTGGGCCGCGGCGGAGGGCATCGTGGAGGGCTACGACGACGGCCGCTTCGGCCCCGATGACCCGGTCACCCGGGAGCAGACCGCCGCCATTCTCTTCCGTTTTGCGGACTGGCAGGGCCGGGACACCTCCGGCCGGGCCGGCCTGGAGGACTTCCGGGATGGAGACCAGGTCAGCCCCTATGCCCGGGAGGCGGTGGCCTGGGCGGTGGAGGCGGGCCTCCTCACCGGCCGGGGAGAGGATACCCTGGCCCCCGGCGGCACGGCCTCCCGGGCCGAGACCGCCGCTCTCCTGGTCCGCTTCTCCCCGGACCAGGAGGCGGCCTGAATTCCGTTCTCCATGTAAAAAGCCGGGAAACGGCGTCTATCCAGACGACCGTTTCCCGGCTCTTTTGTACTTCTTTTTAAGAGAAAGCTCCTTACGCTTTGGGCTTCATGACCACGTTTACCAGCTTATTTTTGTCCCCCACGGAGGTCCCCTCCGCGGGGACCCCGGATGATTTCTCTTCCTCGGGGCAAATGA
>DWWJ01000091.1 GCA_019119795.1 Candidatus Intestinimonas pullistercoris | reverse complement strand
ACTGGTCGGCCGCCGCGGTGAACTGGGCCAGCTCCAACGGCCTCACCGACGGCCTGAGCTTCACCGCCAAGGCCGACTGCCCCCGGTCCGACGTGGTCTACTGCCTGTGGAAGCAGATGGGCGGCGGAGAGACCGTCCAGGACCCCTCCCAGGGCGTACCCGCCGGCAGCGGAGACCTGGAAGGGGCCCGCTCGGCCATCGAGGCGAGCCTGCTGGACATGGAGACCGCCATCGACGTGAGCGCCTTCGGCGTGGAGTCCGGCGCCCTGCTGGACCTGGCCGAGGACATTGTCAACGTGGAGAATTTCTACGAGCCCTTCACCGGCTACTACGGGGTGACCGGCCTGTGGTGCCTGGAGGAGGCGGGCCAGGCCGCCCAGACCCTCTATGTGGGCTACGGCAACACCCCGGAGTCCATCCAGCAGCAGCGGGACATTGTGGTCAAGGCCTGGGAGATCCTGGACGAGACCGTGGAGCCGGGGATGAGCGACTATGAGATCGCCAAGGCCCTCCACGACTATGTGGTGCTCAACACCGCCTACGGCTTCCCTTCCGATGTGCCCAGACCCACCGCCGTCTACTCCGGCTACTTCTCCCTGCTGTGGGGCTGCGGGGTCTGCACCGACTACGCCATGGCCTACCAGCTGCTCATGGACATGGCGGGTATCCCCTGCGGGATGGTGACAAACGCCTCCCATGCCTGGAATATCGTCCAGCTCGACGGGGAGTGGTACCATGTGGACACCACCTGGGACGATCCCACCCCCAACCGGGAGGGGTATGTCCGTTATGACTACTTCCTGAAGAGCGATTCCTACATGAGCCAGGACCACTTCGACTACGAGAGCGAGCACCCCTGCACCAGCACCAAGTATGACAACGCCAACCTGCCTGATCGGGGGGCATAAAAGCCCATCGGCCTGGTGGCGGGACCAATACTCCGATGAGCATTTTCCTGCCTGTGAACACCTTAATTTTGCCAAGATTGGGATTGTGTCCTCCCGACCTGCTCCTGAGATGACTTCCGGGAGGCTGTCTCTCTTTCAGAGACGGCCTCCCGGCTTTTTGGTCCCCATACAGGGCAGGCCGCTCCCATTCCTCTTATTGACAGGAGAACCGAAACAATCCTATAATAAGGAGGTAACTGTTATATACCGGCCGGAAAGGAGAACGTGTCGGCCAGGGTCTCGTCAAAAGGCCTTCCTGACAAAATTTTTGCTATGCGTTTTTCCGTACATATGAGCAGCCCCGCCGACGATGAAGCCATGGCCCGGGTGCTTTCCATCTGGTCCCAGCTCGTCTGTGCCGCGGTGGAGGTCTCCCTGGCGGCCGGAGCATCCTGCGGAATACGACATCCTTTTTGGGGACCTGGACGGGGAGGCTCCCCCTCCCACCTGCCCTGCCCACAAGCTGATCCTCTGTTCCAGCGCGTCTCAGGCGGCCATCTCCAGCTATGCCCTCCATCCTGTCGCCTTTCTCTCCAAGCCGGTCCGTCTGGAGGCATTACAGGCGGCCCTGGGATGCTGCACAAATTTGTGGTGGAGCTCGCTGAAACGGCTGGAGGTCCTGAGTGACCGGCTCCGCTTCGGCCTCCCCCTCTGCGACCTGCTCTGGGTGGAGGGAGCCCCCAGGGGCTGCACGCTCCACAGCTCCCAGGAGTGCATTTTCGCCCGGGAGACCCTCTCCGCTTTGGAGCAGTGCCTGCCCCAAAAGCTCTTTATCCGCTGCCAGCGCAGTTTTCTGGTGAATCTTTTCCATGTCCGCAGCCTGGACAGTGAGGGGGGCCATATGTCCGATGACGCCGTCATCCCCCTGAGCCGTTCCAGCAAGCGGACATTCGGGGAGACCTACCGCCGCTTCTGCCGCTGGAAAGACGGCGCGGAGACCGCCGAGGAGGTGGAGGCACTTTGAACGACCTGGTGATCGGGATCTGTGACGACCTAGAGGAGGAGCGCCTGGCGCTCTCCCGCATGGTCCGGTCCTATGCGCAGGAGCGGGGCATGCCTGTCCGCCTGCGCCTTTTCTCCAGCGGCACGGAGCTTCTGGAGGCCAGTCCCCGACAGAGGGATTTCCAAATTTTATTTTTGGATATTTTCATGCCCGGCCTCTCCGGCATGGACGCCGCCCGGCAGCTGCGCCGGGACGGCGTGAACGCGGCCATCATCTTCGCCACCACCAGCCTGGACCACGGGCTGGACAGCTTTGAGGTCCAGGCCGCCGACTATCTGGTCAAGCCCTTTCAAAAGCAGGATGTGGCCCAGGCTCTGGACTGGTGTCTGGCGCACCTGCCGGAACCCCTGCGCTGCTTGTCCGTCTACTCAGAGGGGGAGACCCAGGAGATCCCCCTGGCCTCGATTTGCTATATCGAGGTCCTGGGGCACCAGTCCCACATCTATACCACGCGTCAAGAGATTACTGCCCGGCAAGGGCTGGACGCACTGGAGGCCGCCATCAGCAGCCAGGACTTTCTCCGGTGTCACCGGAGCTTTTTGGTGAACATGAACCACATTCAGAAAATAGAGGGCAGCGATTTCCGGATGACAACCGGCGCGCGTGTGCCTATCAGCACCTCCAATCTGGCGCGGATCCGGAACGCCTTTATTGACTGGACCTATTACAAGGCATGGAGCAAACCATGATCGCACTGTGTGTCATTGCGGCCCTGCTGGCCGCCGGGGTCCTCTGGCTGACCTTCCGGGTCCTTCGGCTCCGGCGCAGCCTGGAGATGGAGCGCCAGGAAAGCCGGCGTCTAAAAAAGCTGCTGACGCTGGGTTCCAGGGAGATCAACGCAGAGCTGGACCATATGCACAGGCTCCGGCATGACCTGCGCCATTCTCTCCCCCTCATCGAGCGCTCTGCCCAAATTCCCGAGGCCCTGTCCCTCGACCTGGCCGCCACCCTGGAGCGGCCGATCCCGCCGGGCCGCAGCTGGGCCGTTACGGTCCTGGCCCGCCATTACGAAAGGCGGGCCGAGGACCAGGGGGTCGCCGCAGATATCCGCCTGGAGATCGACGCCGATCTGGGGGACATCCTGCCCGACCTCTGTCTGGTGCTGAGCAATCTTCTGGAAAACGCACTGGAGGCCCTCCAGCGGGAGGGCGGCGGCTGGCTCCGGGCCCGCTGCATCTCCACGGAGGGCTATCTCTCGCTTGTGGTGGGCAACGCCTCCACCGCCCGTCTGCGGAGCGTCAACGGCCGCTATCTCTCCAGCAAGGCGGAGGGGCGCTTCGGGCTGGGCCTGGCCACCGTCCAGGAGATCGCCCGCAAGTATGGCGGGCGGGCCGAATTCACCGCCGACGGCGAGCAGTTCCTCGCCTCTGTGTTTCTCCCCTGCCCGGCCCCGGCGGAGGAGCCCTCTTCCCCCCAGGAAACTCCCAGTTCCTTCTGAAAGGCCAACCGGCTCCCAGTGTCAAAGGCGTGGTGATATGCCCTTTGACACCGGGAGCCGGTTGGCCTGTATCTGTATTTCCTGCCGAAATAGCACCAGCCGTTCATTCCTCTACCGCTAAGTGGGAGGGCAGCTCCGGTAAGGTGTCAGCGATTTGAAAGGGGAGCATCAGCGGCCGGGTAAATGCATCCAGCACCAGTCCCTCCACATCCTCTGCCGCATGCGCCATAGATAGGCACCGGAGGACAGGAATGGAAAGAAGAGAAAAATGGGCCCCGTATTCCTCTGGGATTTGTTCTCTCTGGGAAAACATCGGAAAGTAGAGCGCACCATCTTTCGCTCGCAGAATATCCGGCACCAGACGGGTCTCCTCCTGGGTGGTGATAATCTCCCCCGCTTTTGCCGCCTGGAACTGCTCCAGGTCCTCCGCTTCCATCCGAACCTGGCAGGGGACCCAGACATTGGAATCCCGCAGGCAGGACAGGAGCGCCGCCATAGCCTGTTCATCCCCAATGTCCTCCAAAAATCGCAGCTTGAGATAACAGAGGACCTTCCCGTTCTCCAGCGTCTTGGGCGAGACCTTCCCTTCCATTGTGTTTCCTCCTCTCGGCGGGCTCAGGGCTTGGGCGCGTAGTCCGGGCAGGGCTTTGTCCCATACAGGACATATCCTGGCTTTTTGACGTACTTCTCACAGGCGAGGACGCTCTCAGGCGTCAGGTACCGGCACGTCCCGCACTGGAGGTCCTGGTTGTCGGTGCGGACAGGCATCATGTCGTCCGCCAAACGGCTCTTGTGTTCCATTGGCACACTCCTTCCCAGTCAGGGCTCAGCGGCGCTGGCCCTCCTCCTCCTCGTTGATCAGCTCCAGGATCAGCCTCATGGAGTTTTTATCAAATTTCCTTCCCGTATCCTGTCCGGCAATAATACTCGGTATCTTCTCTCCCGCTATCGACTCCACGGCCCGAAGCCGCCACTTCTGCCCCTTGTCCAGCAGCATCTCATGTTCATGCTGATACATACTGAGTTGCTCAATATAGGCAGCCGGCGTCCCCTTGGGCGCGTGGATCTCCATCAAATGCCCATGATTTCCTGTTTGCCCATGGTCCGTGGCAAAGTCAGCCGCCACTCCCCGATTGATGGATGTGCTGGTGAAGGCCGGGTCGGAAAATACCTGCGCTTTGGCCGCGTTCCGCGTTGCCTTAGCCATCATGACCTTTCTGAGCTCTTTTTCCGACAACTCGTCTATGCTGTCTTTCTGGATACCCAGCTTATGGAGCTCTTCTTTCCCAATCCCCATCTGGTTTTTCAGCAGGAACCGAATAAAACCGTCCCCGGCGCCGCGGTGAAGAATGGTGTCGTGCTCCAGGTGGGATTTGTGGATGGCCGCGCTGACATCCGCCGTGGTCTGTGCCAGGTCTAACCCCGGGGGAGGCTCGACATCCTGCCCTCGCAACCTCCCGTTGATCTGCTCAAAGGCCCCCGTTGAGTAGGCTTCAACGGCGCTCTTTTCCCTTCCGCTGAGTCCCGACTGCCACGCTTCCGATCTTGTGAGCTGGGCCCTATGATACTCCTCATAGTCCTCCGGCCGCTTGTCCAAGGCCTTCTTTCCGGAAAATTTTGTAATAGGGTCTAGTTCCTGGCCGGACCCTGTCCCCTTTTTCTTCGGCTTCTTGGCCTGCATGGGCCCGGCAGCGGAGAGGGCTGTGGAGGTGGTGGAGATGGGTGCCACCGGCCCAGAGTAGACACTCTCCCCGGCGGCGGCCAGGGCCCCCTCCCGGTCGGCCCGGGCCTCCAGGGCGTGGTCATTGAGAAAGCCGCTCCCCGTCACCTCGCCCCGGGCCTGGCTCACCACATGGCTCAGCTCGTGGCCCAGGAGGGCCTGACCGGCCCCGGAGGCGAAGTCCAGCTGGCCGGGGGCGAAACCGATTTTGTTCCCCATGGTCATGGCCTGGGCCCCCGCGTCGGCCACCGTCTGGCTCTCGTAGAGCTCCACCCCGGAGAAGTCCGCCCCGAAGGCCGACTCCATCTTGGCCCGGATGGCCCCGGGCAGGTCTACCCGGCGGCCCAGCTGCTCCGGCGTGGGGCGCACTGATCCGCTGGCGATGGCGGACATGGAGTTCTTCATGGAACTAGACTTTTCCGGACTAGGGCCCCTCGTATCTGGCTCCCTTCGCTTTATATACGTCTGCATAGACAAGGCCCCCTCTCGCTGAAACTATCAAAATCTTCTGGGAGAATAGTTTTTCAACATCATTTTTACAAATTCGCTGTCCGGGTTCTTTCGTAGCTGCTGCGTCCAATAATCAAAATTTTCGACACGACTCATGTTCCTTTTCTGCTCCTCAGAGTAGGTACTGAAATCCCTGGGGGCACTGAGCGCGGTGGGGTGGAGCTGGCCCCGAAGCGCGTCGAACTCCAAGTTCGCCCCCTGTTCCACATCATTATTACCACTCATCATATTGCGATAAGCAACGTCCAGACGGCCCTGTATGCCCATAGCCTTCTGCATGGCCTTCCCCCGCCCTCCCGGCTCCGAAAACTTTTGGGTTACAGCAGCGGCATCATGCCCCTGAGTCTGCATCGCACTCCGGAAAATACTCTCCTTCTTATCTTTGACGCGCGCGTCATAGGCGGATTTCTCCTCTCCTTCCCCCCGGGGCGTCAAATGTCCGGCCATAGCGGTGCGTATATCCGTCAGGCTGTTCAGCCGTCCCACCAGCTCGTTGTTTCGTGCGAAATTGTATCGAACACTGTCTTCGTCAGTCCCGAGCGTATCCAAATCCAAATCCATAAGCTCCTGATAGAGGGGAGAGGAGACTGTGTTATAGTATTCCATCATCTTCTCTTCCGACAACTCCGTATTCAAGCCGCCATCCGGTCTCCATAACTGGCTGAGGGCCTCGTTATATCTGTCATCTCCTGGGCGGAAGAGGCTGAGGAACTGGCGGCCGCCGCTGGTGGAAGTGATCTCCTGCGAATCCTTCATCATATTGTTGGAAACTGCGTAAGCCTGAGCGGCGTTTTGCTGTTGTTTGCGGGCACTTTGTACCTGCGTGAGCACATCACGTTTGGCATGGATCGCAGGGAAGTATTCCTCAAGATCCACAAACTGCCGCTCGTCCGGGGTGGCTGGGGCAGTGGCAGCGGGCGTATTAGCGGCAGGCGCATTTTTCCCCTTCTTTCGCCCAGGCTTCTTGGCCTGCATGGGCCCGGCGGCGGAGAGGGCGGTGGAGGTGGTGGAGATGGGGGTCACCGGCCCGGAGTAGACGCTCTCCCCGGCGGCGGCCAGGGCCCCCTCCCGGTCGGCCCGGGCCTCCAGAGCGTGGTCATTGAGAAAGCCGCTGCCCGTCACCTCGCCCCGGGCCTGGCTCACCACATGGCTCAGCTCGTGGCCCAAAAGGGCCTGACCGGCGCCGGAGACGAAGTCCAGCTCGCCGGGGGCGAAGCCGATTTTGTTCCCCATGGTCATGGCCTGGGCCCCCGCGTCGGCCACCGTCTGGCTCTCGTAGAGCTCCACCCCGGACAGGTCCGCCCCGAAGGAGGCCTCCATCTTGGCCCGGATGGCCCCGGGCAGGTCCACCCGGCGGCCCAGCTGCTCCGCCGTGGGCATGGCGCCCCCCTGGAGCTGGGAGAGGTCCGGCCCCTGGGGCCGCATCTCCCGGGCGGAGGCGCCCGTCTCCCGTTCCATTTTCCGGCGGGTCTGATATACCTGTGACATTACAATGGTCCCTCCTCTTTCCGGGGCCCGGCCTGGGAAATCAGCTTCCGGGCACAGGTGTGTTCCTCGTAGTCCTCATATCGGTCCCCCATGAGCAGGAGGGCCAGCCGCTCCACCTTGGGGGTGAGGGCGGAAAAATAGAAGGGAAAATCGCCGCCGAAGCGGTACCAGCTCCGGTTCAGCAGCTCCAGCAGCAGGCTCTGGAAGGCCGTGGGCGGCGCCGCCGCCCGGCGGACGGCGGAGAGCAGCACGCAGCCGCCGCCCCCCTCCTCGGCCAGCAGGTAGGCCGCCACCCTGCCCTCCCGGAGCATCCCCACGGACAGCTCGGGCAGCGCCCGGTCCCGGAGGCTCGCCCAGGCCAGGTGTTCGGGAATATCCTCCGCCGTCTCAAGCTCCTCCAGGGCCGCCGCCGACACCTCTCCCAGGGCGCAGACCCCGAGGGGCGTCCGGTACTGGGGGGAAAAGGCCGCCCCGAGCCGGGGGTCATCGTGGAACCGCTCCGAGGGGACCTGAAAGACCCGGGACCGCCTCTGAGGGGCGGAAAAGCCGCAGGTGTCCAGCAGATGGTCCATGGCCGCCAGCTCCTCCCCCCGGAGGACATAGTCGGCCGAGAGCCGGGCCGCCCCCTCTGCCTCCAGCCGCCGGATCAGCTCCTCCAGCAGGGCCCTCCCGGCCCCCCTCCTTCGGACAGAGGCGTCCACAAAGAGGTCGGTGAGCTCCGCGGATGTGCCGGACCGGCGGACCGCCGCCGCGCCGCAGGCGCTGCGGACCGTCACCGCCCCCAGGGCCAAAAGGCCGTCCGCCCGCCGCTCCAGGCCCCGCGCCGTCTCCGGCAGCAGATAAGGCCGAAAGCCCGGCAGCTCTCCCCGGTCCAGGGTCCGGATGCTCCACTCCATGCCAGTGCGCCCCCTCTCTCCGCTGTCTGTTCTCTGTCCTTATTGTACCATATGGGAGCAGCAGCCGTGCCTGCTTTTCACCCCGCTCCGCCCTTGTCTGGGCCATACCTTGCGGGCAGCGCCCCATGGCCCCGGCAGACGGTTCGGCCGACCAGAAATCCCATATTCCCTATTGTGTCAGGTTCTTTTTGATGGTCAGCACGTTGCTTCCGTTTTCATAGGCGTAGCCCACCGCGTCCATGCTCTTCTTCACCATCAGGATGCCCAGGCCGCCGATCCCCCGGTCCTCGGCCGAGAGCGTGGTGTCCGCATCCTCCCTGGCCAGGGGGTCAAAGGGCTTCCCGCTGTCCAGGAACTGGATGGTCACCTGGAGGGGGTCTCCTCCCACACAGCAGCGCACCGTGGCCGTCCCATTCTGCCCGGGCTGATAGGCATAGTGGGCGATGTTGATGAAGATCTCCTCCACCGCCACATCCAGCTGGAACTTCACCCGGGCGGGGCAGTCATAGGCCTCCAGCTGCTGGGCCACGAACGCCTGCACCTGTTCGAGCTGGTCGTCTGTCGCGGGAAATCTCTTTTCCGCCATCCTACTGGCCCCCTTTTTCTTTATACTCCAGCCCCAGCATCGTAATGTCGTCGAACTGCTCGGCTTCCCCCACGAA
This sequence comes from Candidatus Intestinimonas pullistercoris, assembly GCA_019119795.1. GTDB lineage: Bacteria > Bacillota > Clostridia > Oscillospirales > Oscillospiraceae > Intestinimonas > Intestinimonas pullistercoris. Next base: position 30,811 of record DWWJ01000091.1, on the reverse strand, counting down.
GGTATCAATGCTCTGCTTGACCTTGGGCAGCAGGCGGTCCACCGGGAGGTCGGGGGCCTCGTTGAGCACGGCCTGGAGCCGCGCCTCACCAAAGAGCTCCTGGGCTCCGTTGGTAGCCTCAGTGACGCCGTCCGTGTAGAGATAGAGGCAGTCGCCGGGCTCCATCTGCAGGGAGTTCTCCCGGTAGCGGACACCCTCCATCCCGGCCAGCACAAAGCCCGGCCGGCTCTTGAGCCACTCATAGCCGCCGCCGGCGTGCTTGAGCAGGGGCGGGTTGTGGCCGGCGTTGACATAGACGAAGTGTCCCGTGCTGATCTCCAGGACCCCCATCCACGCGGTGACGAAGAGCCCGGCGTCGTTGCCCTCACAGAGCTGGGCATTGGCCTGGGTGAAGACGCTGCCCGGCGTCTCCTTGTTCTGGGCGTGGTTCTTGATGAGGGTCTTGGCGATGACCATGAACAGGGCGGCCGGCACCCCCTTGCCGGAGACGTCGGCAATGACCACCGCCAGATGGTCGTCGTCCACCAGGAAGAAGTCGTAGAAATCGCCGCCCACCTCTTTGGCGGGGTTCATGGTGGCATAGATGTCGAACTCCTTCCGCTCCGGGAAGGCCGGGAAGATCCGGGGCAGCATGTCCGCCTGGATCTGGGTGGCCACGTTGAGCTCGGCGCCGATGCGCTCCTTCTCCGCGGTGATCTTGGAGATGTGGACGATGAACTGGTCGATGTCGATCTCCATCTTCTTGATGGCCTCATACAGGGCCTCGATCTCGTCGCCGGTGTGGATATTGAGCTGGGAGATACCGGAGGGGCCCTTCTCTTCCGCGTTCTTCTCGTCCACGAAGGAGGAGGCCGCCGCCGCCAGACGGTTGATGGGCAGAACGATGCTGCGGTTGACCAGCAGAATGAAGATCACCGCCAGGAGGATGGTGACGCCGGCCATCGCCAGGCTGATGTTCCGCAGGAAGTCGGCCCGGTCCGCCATCACATCGTTCATGGAGACCTCGATCATGGCGTAGGCCACCACGGTGCCGTCGTCAGCGATGACCGGTGCGCCGGCGGAGCAGAGCCAGCCAAACTCCTCCGTCTGGGTGGTGTAGGCGGGGAAGCCCCGCTCCGGGTCCTCAAAGATCGCGTAGTTTTCCGGGTAGATGATGTCCCAGGTCCCCATGGGGCAGGCGCTCTCGCTGGTATCCACATCCAGGATATAGACGCCGCTCCGGGATTCCGGGTCCACAGTGGAGAGGTAGAGGTACTGGACATCCCGGTTGTTTGTCTTGACATCCTGGAGGATATCGAACATCTCCCGGTAGCTCTCGTCCTGGATGGGGGCATATTGGGCGTAATAGTCCGCCTCCTCCTGGGCCGTCTCAAACTCCGGCATGGGATTCTGGCGGTAAATTTCCAGAATGGCCTCCGAGTACTCCTGGACCTTTTCCGCGTCCACCAGGGCCGCCGCCGTCTTGGCCAGGTCCATGGACATGGTCTCATAGCGCTCATCCATGGTATCCGAGTAGACACGGTAGCCGATAAACACCGCCACGCAGGACAGGATCACAGCGATCACCAGAACAAACAGGATGCTCTTTTTCTTCAGAGAGAATTTCATAACTGACCCCTCACTCGTCTTGACTTGCCTTACCTTACCCCCGTTGGGTACACGCATACATTTCGATCTTCCGGGAGGGCCGCAGTCCCTCCTTCAGGTTGCGAAGCCCCTCGATCCCCAGGTCCTCCTCCCCATTGACCTCCCGCACGCTCTCTTCCAGGTTCTCCAGCAGAGCGTGTCGCGCGAAGGTGGAAATCTCCGGGTCCGATGTGATCTGCTGACAGACGCATAGGTCAAAGACGCTCTCGGTCAGGGGATACCCGGCCGCCACTGCCGCCGGGCTGCTCCCCACTTTGACCAATATCCCAAAAACATGCAGCGCATTAAAATATCGGAGCATGGTCTCCCCCGCCGCCACATCCATCAAGCCGCTTTCGCCATAGCTGTGGGACCGGGCCTTCCACCCGTCCAGGACCTGGCGGCACTCCTCCAAATTCTCCGTTCCGATGGTGGACACCTGAAGGGAGTGGTGCTCCTGCGCCCGGTGAAGGTCGTGACGCTGGCGGCGGTAGGGCTTTCCCTTGAGCTCCAGCTGTTCTTTCCGGTCATAGATGTATTCGTCATCCTCCGGACTCCGCTGGATGTGGAACCGGCCCGGGAACCACTCCTCCAGAAGGGCGGCCTCCTCTGCCTGTGCGTAGTAAAGGCAGCACGGCTGTGCTCCCTCTTGCAGCCGCTCCTCTATGAAAGACCGCACCGCGGGCGCGGCCCCGCAGGGGAAAAACCAGCTGTTGGCCCCCCGCAGCCCGAACTGCACCGCGAAGAGCTCTCTGCCGCAAAAAAGGGACAATTTCATGTCGGTTTTCCAGATATACAGCGAGGGGAACGCGTGTGCGGATGTCTCATTTCCATAGGTCCGCCGCAGGTCCTCCACACCCTGCTGGAGCGGCCAGTCGATCTCCTCAAGCCTCATGCTCCGCTCTCCTCCTTTTCCCCCACTGTCTCAATGATCCCGCCCCGGACCGCGTAGCGCCTTGTCCCGTCCGGCCGGGTCTCCACCGTCCCAAAGGGGCGTGCGTGCGGCTCCGGGCGAAACACCCCCCGGACGATCCGGTATTCGGCCTCCTTCGTCTTCAAATAGCAGTCAAAGCCGAAAAAGGCCCGCAGGATGCGCTCCGTCTCCTGGGGAGGGGTCTGCGCCGTGATGGTGTAATCCGGCTTTTGGGGACAGGGCCAGTACTCCCCCGCTCCCTGGGGGCGTCCAGCCGCCCAGAGGCGGTCAAAATCGGCCGCCATCCGGCGGCACAGGTCCGCCGCGATGGTCCGGATCTTGGCCGTCATCGTCTCCAGGTCGTCCTCCGGTCCCACCGGGAAGGCCTGTTGGAGCAGGATGTCCCCCGTATCGAACCCCTCCTCCATTTTATGCAGGGTGACCCCGCTCTCCGTCAGCCCCCGGAGGATGGTCACCGGCATGGGCCACCCCCCCCGGCCCACCGGCAGGAGGGAGGGGTGGATGTTCACGATGGGAAGGCTGTGGTCCACCGGCACCCGGTAGAGGTAGCCCGCGCAGAAGACCGCCTCGCATCCAGCCCCCTTCAGGCGGTGGATGTCGTCCAGTCCAATGGGCCGCTCTGTGAACGGGATGCCTTTTTCCCCGGCAAAGTGCCGCAGCTCCCGGTTGAACTCAAATTCATTGTCCGTGGGAAAGCTGAACAGCTCCATCACGGAGCACCCGCTCTCCTCCAGCGCCCTGAGGCAGGGCAGCAGGATGTCATATCCCAGATACGCGATCCGCATTGGCCGTTCCTTCCTCCCCGCGCGATCCGCGCCTCTGCCGGCGCTCCGCTTCTCTCTCGATGCGGCGCACCATCGTGACGATATCCACGGAGTCCCCGTGCTCGAAGAACACCTGCTCACAGTGCTTGGCGAGGAACTCCACCGCATGGCAGGCCGCGCCCCCCTCTAGGTCCTTCAGGGGGTCCCGGCCGCCCAGGTCCCCCTTCAGCCGCAGGACCAGCAGGTCCTCGCCGGCGGGGATGGCGCACTCCGCCAGGAATCGGCTGTCCGGCGCCGCGCAGCGGCGGCAGAGGGTGAAGAGCTCGTCGGCCAGCACCATCACCTCCGCCAGGCGCTGGCTCTCCACCGCATTTTCGGAGAGCTGCCCCCGCAGGAATTCCAGCAGCTGCTGGTTTCCGGCGGCATCCGGCGTGAGGATGCAGTAGGCCTGTGCCCGGTCCCGACGGCGGTACTCCAGTCCCAGAAGGGCGTACCCCCTGATCCGGCCGGACCGCTCGGCGTAGGCCGTGCCGGCGTCGCTGACATACCGGAGCTGGACCTCCAGGTCCCCCTGGCGGCTCTGCCGCTCGTTCAGGGTGAGCCGGAGCTGCTCCTCTCCAAAGGTCCGGCCGTCCTGGCCCGCGATCTCGTCCAGTCCCTCGGTGTGGAAGAAGAGCCGGTCCCCCTGCCGGAGCTCCAGCTCCAGGACCTGATAGACCACGTTCTCGCTCTGGCCCAGAGGGGCGTAGGAGAGGGCCTTGACCCACTCATAGCGGTCCTCGCCCCGCATCAGCAGGGGCCTGGGCAGTCCGGCATTGATGCAGGTGAACTGCCCTGTGGTGCCGTTGAGGATGCCCACCATCACATGGAGGCAGAGGCTGTCGCTCAGCTCGTGGAGCTGGCGCCCCGCCGCCGTCACCGCCTCGGTCAGGGGCAGCCCGGAGCGCATCTGGCTCTTGATGGTGGCCTGGGCCATGGCGGTATAGAGCACCTGGGGCACGCCCTCTCCCGGCACCTCCCCCACCAGGATGCACAGCTGGTCCCGGTCCAGGAGGAAGTAGTCATAAAAGCAGCAGGAGAGCTCCTGTCCCTGCCGGATGGACCCCTGGACCGCGAAGGGATAGCCCCCCTCCCGCTCCGGGAGGGCCTTGGGGAGCATGGAGACATTGAGCTCATTGGCCAGCTGGAGCTCACTGTCCAGCCTCTGCTCCCGAAGGGCCAGCTCCTGCTGCTCCATGTTGTTGATCTCGATCTCCACCAGCATCATGCGGAAGGCATCTGCCAGGGTCTTGAGCTCATCATTCCCGTGGATCTTGACCCCGCTGAAGACCTTTTTGTTTTCTCCGCCCTCATAGCTCTGGGCCGCTTCCGTGAGCTGCTGGACCGGCCGGACAAAAAAGCGGCGGATCAGGGCCAGATAGAGCACCGCAAAGGCCACGGTCAGGACGAGCAAAAGGCCCCCGGTGGAGAGGAGGAACTGCTGCTGCTCCCGGACCATGTCCTCCAGGTTGAAGTCTGCCATCACATAGGCGGCCATCGCGCCGTTTTCGTGCAGGACCGGCACCATGACGGTCATCATCCAGCCGTAGCTGGGGTCCCTCTGGACGATGGGGTCCACCGACTCCCCCTCCAGCAGCTTGTCCAGGTTCTCCGCGAAGCCGCCCACCAGGTCGGTATAGGTGCCCAGCGCGCAGTAGCCGCCGGAGGCGTAGTCCCCGTTCTCCCCTGCCTCCATATCGGAGTCGAAGAGGAAGGTGACCCCCACCCCATGGGGCCGCACGACATAGAGGTACTCCACCTCGCTGCTCCCCACCAGGTCGGCGATAAAGCCCTGGATCTCGTAATACCGCCCATCCATCTCCTGGGTCTCATAGTAGTGGTCCAGCTCATCCGGGTCCAGCTGGCTGGCCAGCGTCCGCACCACATTGTAGCCGAGCTGCTCATAAAAGGCCGTGGTGCGCTCCTGATAGGTCCGGTAGCTGATAAAGAGCGCGGTGGCGCAGAGGATGACGCTCATGGTCAGGACCATCAGCACTGTCTTTTTCCCCAGGGTAAAACGCATCTTCTTTTTCATATCCACCCTGCCTCCTCTCAGCCTGTAAAGCCTATACCCGCACCATCAGGGTATTGAAGCCGGCGTACCGGCGGTAGAAAAATTCCTTTGCCTTGCTCTTGATCATCTTCACGCCGATGGCGTCCAGCCCGGTGCCCTCCTCCAGGCTGATGTCGTCGGTGTCCATCTCAAAGGGGTTGAACTCCCGGGCGCTGTCCCGGATATGGATGGTCACGGTCCCGTCCTCATGGGGCACGATGGTGAGCTGGATGTATCCGTCATTGACCGAGAAGCCCCGGTCCAAGATAACGCCGCAGACCTCCTCCACGGCGATGGTGGCGAAGTAGGTCTGGGTGGGATTGGCGTCCATTCCCTCCAGATAGTCGGAGACCGCCTGTTCCACCTCGCCCAGGTCAGCGGTCCTGCTGTCCAGGAAGGCCGTAAATATCCTGCTGTCGTCCTCCTCCAGATAGGTCCAGGAGCCCTTCCATTTGTTGTAGATGCACAGCACCAGCAGGGTGGCTGTCTCCATGCAGGGATAGGTCCACCAGAACAGGTCCACCCCCCACCGGCTCAGGAGCAGGCTGAAGGCCAGGAAAAAGACAAAGCCGCGCAGCGTAAAGATCAGATAGCTGATGAATTCCTTCCCCAGGGTCTGATAGTAATAGGTACTCACCATATTGATCCCGGAGGGGAGCACACACAGGGCGTAGATGCGGATGGCCACCACGCCCATGGACAGCTCCTCCGCCGTCCGCAGGCCGAAGGCAAAGCACACGCCCCTGGGAAACAGCATCAGGATCAGGATAAGGACCAGGCTCAGCCCAACAGACACCTGGAAGGCCTGCTTCAACGTGCACAGGACATTGTGCTTGTTGCGCTCCCCGTGGAAGGTGCTCACCATGGGCTGGAGGGCCATGCTGATGGCGTCGTACACCGAAGCCGCCAGCAGAGAGACGTTGTAGACAATGCCGAAGACCGCCACGCCCAGCTCTCCGTCAATGGACATCAGCAGGCGGTTGCACACCAGGATGGTGACGAATTGATAGATATACTGGACCGAAGTGGCAAAGCCCGTGCGGAAGGACTGGACCACCGAGCTCCCGTCAAATTTCGGCCAGGTGAACCGCAGGCAGCCCTTTTTCCGGACAAAGTGGGTGAGGCTGATGAGGATCATCACCGCGGCCCCCAGGCCGGTGGAGTACACCGAGCCGGCCACACCCATATCCAGCAGGACCACAAAGACATAGTTGAAGACAATGTCGATGGTATTGCTGGTGACCAAGGCCACTGCCGCCAGCTTGGGGTTGTTGTCGCAGTTGACGAAATAGTAAAAGGGGCCCTGACAGAACATCACAGGCACCAGCATCAGCTGAGCACGGACCATGGCCTCGCAGCTCTCCCACAGCTCGGTCCCCGGAGCTCCCGCCCCCAGGAAGGCCAAAAGCTGGGGCAGGAAGAGCAGGCCCAGGATGCAAAGGGTGAGGTTGGTGAAAAGGTCTGTCCGGAGGACATTGGCAAAAATGCGGTTGCCCTCCTCCTCCTTTCCCTCACTCAGGGCGGAGGCATAGCGGATGGAGCCGCCAATGGAGAGCGAATAGCTGATGGTGTTGAACAGCATATAGACCGGCTGGCCGATACTGATGGCCGACAGTCCCACCGAGCCGACCGTATTGCCCACGAAAATGCAGTCGGCCAGTCCCCCGATGGCCAGCCCCAGGGAGGAGAGCAGGCTGGGCATGAAAAACCGGTAAAAGGCTTTTCGGACGAATACATTTTCCCGGGCCATTTCTTTGATTTTCATGCGCTGTCGCTTCTCCTGTCACTGAATGTCCAGGATATCCACGAAGCCTGTGATCTCAAAGACCTCCATGATATCCGCGCAGACGTTTTTCACCGTCATATGTCCCTGCTTGTTCATCCGCTTCTGGGCGGCCAGCACCACCCGCAGCCCCGCAGAGGACAGGTACACCAGGTCCTTCATATCCAGGACCAGGTCGGTGATCCCGTCCAGACTGGCGTTCAGCTCTGCCTCCAGCTCGGGCGCGGTGGTGGTATCCAGGCGCCCCTCCAGGGCGAGGGTGAGCTTCTTCCCTTCAGCTTGCTTGGTAATGGTCATGACTACTTCCTCCTAAATATACTGGTGCTCTCTCCAGGCTCCGCCCCATACCGAGGCGCGGCCCAGCCTCTCCCAGAGCCGTGACCGCCCGGCGGAGCCTGCTTTTCTTTCCTTTGCGGAGAGAGGTCCCTTTTGAAAATTATAGCAGGAGTCCTATCCGGCCCGCAACAGAAAATCGGGCATTTTTCTTTCCAAAATAAAAAGTTCTGGCAGAAAAATATATGTATCCGTCACCGTTTTTCACTGCTCGCCGTCCTGCAGCAGGGCCCCTGTGGGACCTTCCTACGCCTCCTGCCCTCCATCCAGAAGGTCGGCGTATTCCCGCAGCTCCTCCCGGACCACCACGATCTCGTTTTTCTTCAGCTCCCCCACTGCCGCGCGCAGCAGGTGGGACATGCCGATGTCCTCTCCCTCCAGCGCCGCCAGAAAGGCGGCAGACAAAACGATATTTTTGATATGGCCGCCGGAGAGCTCGAACTTCTCCGCCAGGAAGCCCCAGTCGATGTCGTCGGAGAGGGGCGCCTGGGCCGGCATGGTCCGCCGGAAGATCTCCTCCCGCATGGCGGCGTCCGGAAAGGGGAAATGGACCACATAGGTGATGCGGCGCATGAAGGCGGCGTCGATGTTCCCGATGAGGTTGGTGGCCATGATGCACACCCCGTCGTGCTCCTCGATCTGCTGGAGCAGATAGGCCACCTCCACGTTGGCGTTGCGGTCATGGGCGTCCTTGACCTCGCTGCGCTTGCCGAAGATGGCGTCGCACTCGTCGAAGAAGAGGACGCAGTTGGAGCGCTTGGCCTCGGCAAAGACTGCCTGGAGGTTTTTCTCCGTCTCACCGATGTACTTGCTGACGATCTGGGAGATGTTGATCTTGTACATCTCCATGTTCAGCTCGTTGGCGATGACCTGGGCGCACATGGTCTTGCCGGTGCCGGGGGCCCCGGCGAAGAGGATGGACAAGCCCCGGCCGTAGGTGATCTTCCGGTCAAAGCCCCAGTCGTAGTAGACCTTGTGCTGGAACTTGATATGTCCGCAGGCGTGCTGGAGGAGCCGCTTCTGGTCCTCCGGCATCACCACATCATCCCAGCCGTAAGCGGGACGCACCCGGCTGGCCAGGTCTCCCAGCTTGTGGACCACCTGCCGGTAGCAGCACTGGTGCATCTCCCGGCTGGAGATGGTCCCCTCCCCCTCCAGGCCGGCCAGCCCCACCGCCTGCCGGCAGGCCAGCTCGATCTGCCGGGGGGAGAAGCGGAACTTGGCCGCCAGCTCCTCCACCGTCAGGCCGTCCTCCAGGGCGGCCGCGCCCAGGAAGGAGCGGAAGAGGCGGATGCGCTCCTCCTCAGCGGGGTCCGGAATGTCCAGCTCCACCGCCAGGCGGCGGAACTGGGCCCGGATGGGGAGCTGGGAGAGGAAAAAGACCTTCTCATGGGTCGGCTCCAGGTCCAGGATGTCCTGGAGCAGCCGCTCCTCCGGGGGCAGCAGCTTCCCGTCGGCGTCCCGCCGCTCCATGTGGCCGAAGCACAGGCAGGCGCCGGTGAGCCGGGCGATCAGGACCCCCTCCCGGGCCCGCTCCTCCGGGCGCTCTCCGTCCAGCTCCGCGAAGAGGCAGCTCTGCCGGCTCCGGGACATCAGGTGCTCCACCTGGAACCGCTTGCCCGTCCCCGGGCCGCCGGTGAGGCAGATGACCCGCTCTCCCGGCTCCTGGAAGAGGAGGTCCAGCCGCCGGGCCGTCTCCTGGCCGATGACCAGGGGGCCGCCGGGCCGCTCCCGGGCCCCGTCGAAGAGCCGGAGTCCCGGCAGGGGGGCCACGGTCCCTGTGCTGAGGAACTCCAGCACCGGGGCCTGGAGGACCAGCTGCCCGGCGGAGAGCCGCTCCTGGTCAAAGAGGGCCGTGAACCGGTCCCGGCGGGAGAACCGGGAGAGGTACTCCTCCACCGTCCGCTCTAGGGGCAGGAAGAGCTGCACCGCCAGGGCGGTGGTGGGGGCCTTCTGTGTGATGTCGTCCTGGAGGTAGGCGAAGAGCTTTTCATACTTCCGGTCCAGGGCAGCGGCGTAGGTCAGGATCACGCACTCCTGCTCGAACTCGTCCAGGCCGCAGCGCCGGAAGAGCTGCAGCAGGGGAAAGTCCTCCCCGGTCTTTCCCAGGCGGCTCCGGACGGCGTCCTGGGAGGCCGCCAGCTGGGCCGCCTCCTCTTCCTCCAGCTGGGCCGCCAGGCCCAGCTGCGCCGCCTGCATCAGATTATGCTCAAACTCCTCCCGGCTGACCACCAGGCCCAGCATATTGCGCATGTCATTCTTGGGCCCCAGCCACTGGTGGTGCTCATAAAACAGATAGAGCCGCAGGTCCATCCAGGCAAAGAGGTCGTCCATCAGGTCCCACTGGCTGGCATAGGGCTGGCCCCATTTTTCATAGGACACATCGCGCAGATCGTACTCCTCCACAGGCCTCCTCCTTTCCGCACCGGCCGGTCCGGGCCGTCAGGGCACCTGGACCGTCATTGCCGGGGTCGTGGTGACCTGGATGACCCCGCCGTAGGCGCACATGAGCTTGCTGGTATTGTTGAGCAGGGGCTTGCCGCACACCATCACGGTGGGGCAGCCCGGGGCCCAGGGGGCCGGTACCACCGGCACGCAGGGCATGGGGGTCAGCGCTCCCAGGGCCGCCGCCGTGGCCGACGCCACCGTGGGGTTGGCCAGGCTGGAGCACATGCCGAAGGTGGTGCAGACGTTGTCCATGATGGTGGCCGCCGGCAGGGAGCCCATCATCACCGTCTGCTGGCTGCTCACCGTCAGCGGCATGGGGGCCACGCCAAAGGAGCAGGTGCAAAGGGCTGTGCTAACCACTGGATTGGCCATGTTTTTTCTCCTTCCTTTCCGGGAGCTGCCGCCGGTTCTCTCCCTCCTGGAGCTCCAGGCTGCCCAGGGGGGCGCCCTCCCGGGTGCAGACCTCCACGGTGCAGGGCTCCCGGAAGACGGCCGACAGCCGCCCCGCCTCGTCGGTGTGATAGCTCTGGGCGGGGAGGAGCAATTTGCCCCGGCCGTGGCTCCGGAGGAGCGGCGCCGCCAGGGTCCCCGTCTCCCCCTCCAGGGCCCGGAGGACCACCACCTCGCTGTCCGCCCCGTCCGCGATCAGGTAGGTGCCGGGGACGGCGGGCAGGAGGGGGCCCTTGCAGAAGAGGCGGGTCTGGGTGCTCCCAGCCTCCGCCCTGGTCTGGGCGATCTTCAGCTCGGGGCCGCCGGGGGCCGCCAGCCAGAGCTGCCGCTCGGCGGCGGGAGCCCCCTTCTCCAGGACCTCCAGCTCCAGCCGGGTGACCGCCAGCCGGAAGGGGTAGTCCGGCCCCGGCTTCATGGTGATGTCCAGCTCCTGGGTGTCCTCGCCCGCCGTGAGCTCCACCCACTCCTCCTGGTAGCCCCGGCACCGCAGGGAGAGGCGGTGCCGGCCGGGGGCCAGGTCGGTCAGCACCAGATAGCCCTCCGGCTTCCGCACCGGCTGGCAGGGGGCGCCGTCCAGAGCGCACAGCAGGCCGCCGGGGGCCAGGGGCCGGCCCGTGTAGCCGTCCCGCACCCGGCACACGGCGCTGACGTGGACGGCGATCATCGTCTCGCCTCCCGCTCCATCTGCCCGGTCTGGATGGTGACGTCGGTGACCCGGCTGACGGTGCGCTCCCGCTTGGAGTCGATCTCCACTCCGGTGAGGAGCACGGTGAAGGAGAGCTTGTAGGCGTTGGAGGTGTTGTTCCAGATCTTCAGGAGCTGGTCCAGGGGGGTCTTCTCCAGGACCACGCTGACCCGGGCGTTCTCCTGGGCCAGAGAGCCGCTCAGGTACTGGGCGTCCAGCACCGGATGGTCCTTGAGGACCTGGATGGCCGCCCCGATGATGCGGTACTGATCGGCCTCCTTGAGCTGGGCCGGGGCCTTGGAGTGGGCGGTGACCAGAAAGCGGAGGTTGAACCGGGCGGGCCGGATGCGCTGGACGTTCTGGCTCACCTGGTAGTAGCCGCTGGGGACTCCCTGGGTGTCCTCCTCCACCTGGTAGAGATAGAGGGTGAGCTGGTTGTTCTCGCTCTCATGGGGGGAGCAAAGGGAGATGAGCTCCCGGTTCCCGATGGGCTCCGGGGTCAGATGGTCCCGCAGGAGCTCCATCAGGGCGGTCCCCGCCTCCACCAGGGCGGTATAGTCTGCCATATGTGACCTTCCTTTCTCTCGCCGCCCCGCTCAGGGGGCGTCGGTAGCCTGGGGGGCCGGGGACTCCCCGGCCGTCTCTGCCGCCTCCTCTTCGGGCGCCGGCGTCTCCTCCGGGGCCGCGGTGGCCGCGGCCTGCTCCTCCTGGATGGCCTGGGCGGCTTCCTCCTCCTGCTGCTCCCGCTGGTCCTCGGCCTCCTGGGCGGCGGTCTCCCCCTGGACGATCTGGCTCTGGAACAGGGTGGCGAAGGTGTCCGCCATCCAGCCGTATTCCTGGGCGATCCAGCCGCCCGAGAGGGTGTTCAGGGCGCTGGCCTGCTGGGTAAAGGTCCCCACGGCCTGATAGAGGGCGGCGGCGGCCTGGTTCTGGGCGCACTGGGCGGCGTAGAGGTCGGCGCGCTCCGCGGTGCCCCTGGCGTAGGCCTGGGTCTGCTCCTCCACGGCGGCGGCGGAGCGCTCCACCCCCTCCCGGGCAGCGCGGACGCTCTCGTAGGACATGCTCAGGTCCAGCACCGCCGAGCGGAGCTCCCGCTCCAGGGCCTCGCTGTCCACATCGTCCTGCCCGGCCGCCGCGGCATAGGACTGCGCCCCGCTGTACAGGGAGGCGACATCCATCTCCACCGGATCAAAGGTCAGCAGGACCTGCTGCAGGTCATAGTCGTCCGGGCTCAGCTTGCTCAGGGACTGGATGGTGAGGCCGGCCTGCTCCTGGGCGGTTTTGTACTGGGTGATCTGGCGGCTCAGGTCGTCCAGGTCCGCCTGGGCGCTGTCTGCCGCCTCCTGGGTGCCGCTGCCCCGGGCCAGCTGGGTCTGGGCCTCGGCCAGGAGCTGCTCCAGCAGGGGCTGGCTGGCCTCCAGGGCCGCCGCCATCTCCCCGTAGATGTAGTAGTCGGTCAGGGCCCCCACCAGGCTCTCGGCATCCTCCGGGGTCAGCATCAGGGCCACCATACGCTCCACACTGCCCAGATCGGAGCTGCCGCTGCCGGAGCTCTCGTCGGAGATCGTGCCTCCCGCCCCGTCCAGGGCGGTCAGGAGGGCGTCCAGCCGCTCCTGGACCTCCGTGGTCCCGGTGTCGGCCGTCCCCTCTTCCCCGGAGAGGGTCAGGTCCCGGCTCCAGGTGATCCGGAGGGGGGCCCCCTCCTCTGTCTCGCAGAGCAGGGTGCAGCGGTAGTCGGCATAGCGGTACTGGCGCTGCCACCAGTCTCCGTCCGCCGTTCCGTCCGGGCCGTAGGCCGGGCCCTGGACCACCTGGCTCTCGGTCTGGCTGTCCCGTCCCATCAGGGCCCAGTCCTCCGCCTCGGCGGCGTCCTCCCAGGGCAGCAGCTCCGCCGGGAGGGAGTCCGCCTCCGGCGCCAGCCACACCTGATAGACCTGGGCCTCCTCCTCTCCCTGCCGGTAGCTGCACAGAGCGGTGACCCCCAGGGCCTGGTTGGCCACCAGGAACCCCCCCGGGGCATCCGTCTCGGTGAGGCTGGCCTCCCCAAAGGCCGTCCGGAGCTCTTCGGCGGTGAGGGTCAGCAGCCAGGCCCCGTCCAGGGTGCCCTGGTCCAGCTCCCCGGCGTAGATGACCTTCCCGTCTTCTCCATAAATGGTGCCGAAGCCGTCGGGAATCACGCCGTCGGCGGCCCCGTCATACCAGAGGGCCCCGTTCTGATACCACTGGATGGTGCCGGTGGTGGTCCCGGCGGAGAACTCCGCCCGGATCTGGTCGCCGTCCTCCCGGTAGAGGACCCCGGTCCCCTCATAGAGGCCCGCCGCAAAGGCGCCCTTGTAGCGCACCTGCCCGTCCTCGGTGTACTCGGTGCCCTCGCCCTCGTAGAGACCGCCGGCGAAGGCCCCCACATAGGCCCGCTCCCCGCTGGGATAATAGGCCGTCCCCTGGCCCTCATAGACCCCGGCGGCAAAGGAGCCCTTGTACTTCAAATTGCCGTCCGCATCGTACTCGGCGCCCTCGCCCTCGTAGACGCCGTCCACAAAGGCGCCCTCATAGCGCTTCACCCCGTCGGCATAGGCGATGCCCATGCCGGTGGCGGCCCCGTTGGCGAAGTCCCCCTCGTAGACCAGGACGCCGTTTTCGTAGAGGCTCCCCGTCCCGCTGCGCTGGCCGTCCACGAAGCTCCCCTCGTAGGTCACCAGCCCAGCCTCGTCGTACTCCCGGCCCCGCCCCTGGAGGAGGCCGTCCTGAAGGGTGCCGCTGTACATGGGCTGCTCCTTCGCCTCGTCATAGTAGACGATGACCCGTCCGGACCAGGTCTGGAGGTCGGCATCCCCCTGGTAGAACCGGGCCGTGAAGAAGCGGCTGAGCAGGAAGGGCCACACCACAAAGTAGAGCAGCAAAGCCGCCAGGACCAGCCCCACCGCCAGAAGGATCAGGAAGGACTTGGAGATAAAGAGCCGCCTGGTCTCAATATAGTCCTCCCGCCTGGTGGGCTTTTTGACGGCGGCGGCCGCCCCCTGGAAGGAGGCCGAGGCCACCTTGGTGGCGTGCCGGGAAAAGTTGGTGATCCGCCGGAAATAGGCGCCGATCCCCACCAGCTTCCGGGTAAAGAAGGCCCGTATGGTCCGGAAAAAGATCCCGAAGGAATTGAATAGCTGACGCAGCAGATAGCTCAACAAAGGAAATCCCCCTATGTCCCGTTCTCCGGCCTCACCGGCCCAGGATACCAAGCTGGTTCAGGAAAAAGACGCCCGCGCAGACCGCCGCCGCCAGGACTACCACCAGCACGCCCCGCAGGACCAGCCGCCTCCGGTAGTCTGCCGCCTCATGGACCGGCTGCACCGGGGAGCGGCGCACATAGCCGTCGGCCGCCGGGCGGACGGGGGGCGGCGCCGTGGCCACGGTGGCCCCCACCGCCGCTCTGGCGGAGCGTCGGGCCCGCCCCCTCCGGCTCCGGAGGGCCTCCTCTCCGTCCCGAAGGGCCTTGCCCGTCAGGCGGCTGGCCTGGTTCACCAGGCTGGTCTCCCGGCGCAGGCGGGCCGCCGCCCCGGAAGCCTTGCTCCGGACCGCCGCCTCCGCCTGCCGGCGGATCATGTCAAGCTGTGTGGTCCCCATCGGGGCTCCCCTCCTTTCCCGCTCCGGCCTCAGCCGCCGGAATCCAGGGTGATGTCTTCCTCCGGCCGCTTTTCCAGCCGGTCAGCCAGATAGAGGTAATACCTGGCCCCGCCGTCTCCGGTGTTGTGGTGGACCAGGGTGAGGAAAATGCGCTTGGCCCGGGAGAAGTCCCGGCTGTAGAGGGCGTAGACCCCCTCGGAGAAGAGGCTCCCCGTGCTCTCCTTGACCTTGCGGATGTCATAGGGGTCCCCGTCGAAGATCTCGTAGATCCGGACGGTCTCGCCCCCCTCCCGGCACTTGCCCATGTAGCGGCTGCCGTAGCGCTCCGCCGCCTCGACCACCGCCTCGGTGCAGAGGATGTTGGCCTCCAGCCGGCCGCAGAGGGCCATGAGGTGCTTGGTGATGGAGAAGCTGGAGGAGATGGAGGTCGGCTCGATCTGGTCCTCGTCACCCACCACGCCCAGCATCACATTGCCCTCATCCAGGGCGATGCGCATGACCACCGGGGAGCGGCCGTCCACCTCCCGCTCCTTGTTGATCTCCAGGACGGCCTGCTGGACGGCCACGGCGGTGCTCACCGCCGCGGCGCTCCCCTCCTCGAAGACGGCGTCGTAGCCGTTATAGGCGAAGTTGAAGACCGCGCCCCCCTTTTGGGTCACGATGGAGGCCGTGCGCCCGATGATCTCGTTGATGTTGTCAAAGAGCTCCCGGCCGCTCTTGCCGTAGACCTGGGGCGGGAAATGGAAGGAGAGCATCATGGTGGCCAGGTGCCGGGAGACGAAGGTCTGCTTATCCACCTCGGCGATGCTGGTCTTGCCCAGCAGGGAGAGGACCCGCTCCGGTACGAACCGCCGGTAGGACTGGGCCAGCTCATTCTGCGCCCGGTCCAGCTCCTGGAGGGTGTCGGAGAAGGCGTTGATGTCGTCGGCCAGGCTGGCGAGCTCGTCGCCGCCCCCCAGGGCGACCCTGACGCCCCGCTCCCCCGCCGCCATGCGCTCCATGCCGTTCAGGGCCCGGCGCAGGCCAATGGTGATCCAGCACAAAATGGCCAGGCTCAGGGCCGTCAGCAGCACGGCCAGGGCGGTGAGCCCCTGGACCATCCACTGGTAATCGGCCTCCCCCGCCTCCAGGAGGGCGGTGAGGTCGGTGTCCACCGCCAGAAGGAGCCCTCCCTCCCACTGGTAGAGGAGGCAGCGGCGCTGCCCGCCCTGGGTGCGGGTCCACAGGGCGGCGCCCTCCTGGGCGGCCCTTTCCGCCTGGGCCCGGTCAAAGCTGGGGCTCAGCTCCGCCCGGGTCCCCGCCGGAAGGCTCCCGTTGCTCCCCACCAGGGTCCAGGTCCCCGCCCCGTCCTGCTGGTAGACCGAGACGGCGGTGTCCCGGTAGGCCCCGCCGGCCGCTCCGGCCAGGCTGTTCCCCAGCCGCTCCGGCAGGTCCTCCTCCGCCAGGGTGCTCTCCTGGAGGACCTGGGCCGTCACGCTGCCCAGCAGGCCGGCGGCCTCCCGCTCCACGGCGGCCTGGGCCGCAGGGGCCACCCCCCACCGCAGCAGCGCCGCCACACCCAGGGCGGCCGCCGCGGCCAGGAGGACGCCCCAGCGCACCAGCATCGGCAGGCGGAAGCGCCGCTCCTCACAGACCAGATACCACAGCAGGGTGGTCACCACCAGGACCCCCAGGACCAGTCCCAGCAGGATCAGGACGCACTGGGATGCCGGCCGGTAGAGCAATCCCGTCAGGTCGGACACGGTGCTCCCCCGGTCCATCAGCAGCCGCTGCCCGTCCATCAGCAGCAGGGCGTCCCCGTTCCGGGTCACCCACAGGTCGGTGCATGCGTCCAGGTCATAGGCGTCCTTGGACAGCTCCAGGAAGGAGTAGGGCCGCCAGTCGGCATAATCTGCATAAAACACCGCAAGACTGGCGCCATCCACATAGTAGATGCCGGTGCCAGCCTGAAGCAGCCGTATGACAGTCTCATTCCCCTCCAGGGCGATGGTCTCTCCACTGGTCCGGACCAGCCCCTCCCCGGCGGCCAGGACCATGGAGCCGTCCGAGAGGGCCATGGCGGTATGTAAGCCGGGCTCCGTCACCTCCTGGAGCAGCTCCAGCCCGCTGCTTGCGCTGGTCCGCTGGTAAAACCGGGCCGTGTCCCCCTCGATCACCGCGAAGGTGACCACGCTGTCCACCTCCGAGAAGGCGGAGAACCGGAGGCTGTCCATCTGCTCCGGAAGGCTCTCCCCCTGGCAGGGCTCATCAAGCAGCAGCTCGGCCGTCCTGCCCTGGTCGGTGAGGCGGTAGAGCTGGAGGTGGGTCTCCGCCCCCTCTGTCTGGTAAAGGCCCAGATAGACCGCTCCGCCGGAGGCCGGGTAGACCGCCGCGGGCCAGCTCTCCTGGGGCAGGCCCTCCGCGGTCAGGGTCCAGCGGTCGGTCCGCCGGCCGTCGGCGTCCCCGATGACGAGCTCATAGCCCTCCTCTGACCGGCCCAGGGCATAGATGTTCCCCTCCGCGTCGGCGGCGGTGAGCAGGTATTGGGTCTGTCCGGTCCCCGTTCTCAGGACCGAGAGGCACTCTGCACCCAGGCCCCAGAACAGCAGGGCGGCTCCTGACCCCACAAGGGCCAGGAGCACCAGGAAAACGCCCCATTTTTTCAGTCTCTCCATGGTCCTTACCTCCGCTTCCGCCGGGCGGCCCAGCGCTTGCAGCGCCCCCACAGCAGGGCACACCAGCGCCGGAAGAAGTTCTTTTTGTCCAGCGCCTCATAGGCGGCCCGGAGGGCCCCCTCCCGCTCCCGCCACAGGGCGTAGAGCTGGACCACACTCCGGCAGGCGCCCTGGTCCAGCTCATCCAGCAGCGCCAGCTCCTCCACAGGGGAGGCGAACCGGGGCAGCAGGATCTTCCGGAGCTGGTCGCAGGTCAGGTAGACCAGCTCCCGGGGGTTCATCCCCTCCAGGGGGACCACCTGGAAGCGCAGGGCCAGAGTGTCGCCCTTGAGGTCGATCCGGACATTCTCCGAGAGCATGGCGGCGCAGCTCACCTCCGGGGGCAGGTCCGCCATGCTCAGAGCCTGGTGGAGCAGCCGCTCGGCATAGTCCAGGCGGGTCCTCCAGTCGTGGTGGTCCCCCCGGTAGAAGACCCGGTCGATGGGCTCGCCCCCGCAGGTGTCAAAGACCGTCACCAGGCTCTCCCCGTCCAGGAACATGCCCCGGAAGGCCGGGCAGTTCTGCATCTGGTCGAAGCAGGGCAGGTAGGCGCGCAGAAGGGGTCCCTCGTAGATGTTGAGCAGGCAGGCGCCCTTTTCCCGGTCCAGGATGTCCACCGCCTCGGCAAAGGCGTAATCCTCCCGGGCGTCCAGCACCCACACCACTTTATACCGCTCCCGTACCAGCATGGCTCCCACGCACACCGCTCCTCTCTGCCGGCCGCCCTCCGGCCTTACTCCACGATGACAAAGGCGCTGGCGCTCACAGACTCGTCGGCTCCGGCCACCGCAGTGATCTCATAGGTCCCCGGCAGCTCCGGCGCCTGATAGAGGCCGTTGCGGTCGATGACGCCACTGTTCTCCTCCTTCACGCTCCAGGTGACGCTCTTGTCCTCGGAGCCCACCACCTCTGCCTGGAACTGCAGCTTGCCCCGGCAGCTCAGCCGGGAGAATTCCGGGGTCACCTTCAGGCTCACCCGCCGCTGGGACAGGATGCGGCTGGTGTCCCGCTCCGGCTTCTGGGCGAAGTAGTGGACCCGCACCAGGTTCCCCTCCACCGTGTCGTGGAGCCAGAGCCCGATGCGCATGGTGCCCCGCTCCGGGTAGACCACCGCCGCCGCCTCCACCCAGGGGGGCGCAATCTTGAGGCTCTTGGACTTGAAGACCTCGCTGTTGCCGCACAGCAGGGCGGTCTCCCCCTTTTCGCTGTCCACGAACTCCACGCTCAGGCGCACATCCACCGCTCCGGCCCCCAGACCGTGGGCGATCTCCTCGGAAAAGACCCGGCTGTTGACCCGGATGCCGCCGGGCATGGTCAGGTCCACCGTGCCGTGGGCCACGGCGTAGTCGTACTGCTCAGGGGAGGGGATGCCGAAGTCCAGGTGGAGCCCCCCGGTGGAGGGCTGGTAGACCGCCTTCACATCGGGCTTCTGCCAGTACTCCAGGCTCCGCACCGAGGTGGTCACGGTCAGCTCGCCGGCGCCCCCTGTCTGGGCGTCCCGCTCCCCGGTCATGGTCTGCTGGAAGGGCAGGCTGGTCACCGCCCCCACAAAGACCCCTCCGGCGGAGTGGATGAGCTCCAGCTTGGCCAGATAGATGGGCAGGTCCCGGCCCCGGAGGTGGCGGTCCAGGTCGTCCCGCTCCCGGCGGCGCCGGCGGCAGGCCTCCTGGTCCCGGCACAGCCGGACCCCGGCCTCGAGGTTGAGGTAGTTTTTGTAGTGGTGGCTGCCCAGCTCCACATTGAGCTCACAGCCGGAGGGGAAGAGCTGGCTGTCCACATCGGTGAGGGCCCGGGCCCGGAGGGGGAAGTCCACGGTGTAGACGCACCGCTTCTCCTCCTGGCTCTCCCGGTAGGAGAGCAGGACCCGGCCGTTGTCGCTCTCCACGAAGGTGTTCTCCCCCTCCAGGGAGAACTGGACCGGCGGGGTCTTCTCGTTTTTCACCACCAGGACCTGGGCCTGAAACTCCTCCCCGGCGCACAGGTCGGCCGGCACCGAGAGCACCAGGATCAGGTCCTCGCTCTGGTAGAGCACGGAGACGTTCTCCCGTCCGGCGGCCTCCAGCAGGGTCCGGTAGTCGGGGGCCTCGCTGGTGAGGAAGAGGCGGTAGCCCTCCCGGGTCAGGTCGAACTGCCGCTGGTCTCCCGCCTGGCTGCCGGTGGCGTTCACCGGCTCCACGTCCTCCTCGGCGTAGGTCAGGCAGAGATAGGCGTCCTTTTTGCCGGAGAGGGTCTCCTGGCCCTCCAGCATCTGCAGCTTCCGGAACAGGGCCTCGGGCAGCACGATCTCCCGGCCCTGGTAGTCCAGGGCCATGCCGCTCTCGATCATCAGGGTGGACTCGTCGCTGGCGGTGACGCCCAGGCCGCACACCACGCCGGCGCCGTGGACCAGCCGGTTGAGCAGCGCCCGCTTGCCGCTGTGGTAGCGCTGCTCCACCTCGAAGTCCCGGACGGTGAGCAGCTTTCCGTAAAAGTACCGGTTGCGCTCAAAGGGGAAAAGATTGGCGTTATTCATGGCTGGCTCCTCCGATCGTGGTATCGTAGTGAATGGTGACCTGCTCGTCAATGGCCGCGGGGACGTAGCCTCCCACCCGGGAGTTGACCCCCAGATAGGTGTGCCAGTCCAGCTGGATGCAGGATTTGAGCTGGACCATCTGCATGCTCATGCCCGCCGGGATCAGCTCCTCCATGTCCCGCTGGAAGGCCTCCCGCTCCCGCTGGCTGGAGAAGGTGTCCTCCGGCAGCAGGACGAAAAAGCGGTAGGGGTCCTCTCCGTAGAGCCGCCGGTAGAGCTCCGGGTCCCCGCAGTCCGGCCGGTTAGGGGAGACCTGAAAGTGCTCGATAAGGATGGGCTCCCGCCCGGTGAGGCGGCGGACGCTCCGGCGCACCCCCTCCACCGTGTAGCGCGATTCATAGTCCGGCAGGGCCGTGCGGATGCGCGCGCGCAGCGCCTCCTCGGAGTCCCCGCCCTCCACGCACACCCAGGAGGCCAGATACCGCAGCAGCGCGCCGCTGGTGTGCTCGTAGTCCATCTGGCCCGGCAGGCCGTCGATGGCCCGCTCCATGTCGGCGTACATGCTGTTGAAGATGGAGAGGAACCGCCGAGTGAAGTCCTCCTCCTGGTAGATGGCGGGCAGATAGTCCACCATGTGGTCCCCCCGCATCCACAGCCGCAGGGCCCGGATCACCGGGGAGGCCGAGCCGGTGGCCGCCAGCTCGAACATGAGCCACAGGTACCGCCCCTGGGGCCGGATGAAGAAGTCGCCGCTCTCCGCCGCCGGGGGACCGAAGACCTCCCGGAGGACCGGCAGGGGGTCCCCCTCCAGGCCCCGGATGGCCTCGTCCAGGTCGGACCACTCCCCCCAGCTCCGGCTGTCGGAGGCGTAGGCGTACACCCGCAGGGCGGTGTCCGGCGGCAGGTCGGCCTCCACCACCGCCCGGCTCCAGCAAAAGCCGTTTTCCCCGCTGTCCACTGCCTCCATGCAGTAGACGCCGGTGGTGGCTCTGCCGCAGTCCAGGCGCAGACCGTCGCCCCAGGGCTCGATCTGCCAGCACCGTCCGCCCATCCACTGCTCCGCGCAGCAAAACACCATCTGCGCTTGGATCGGTTCCATGTGGCCTTCACGCTCCTTTTTCCGGCCGCGTCAGCGCCCGGTCCGCTCCACGGGGAGACATGTCACCCGGAGCTCTTTCAAATGGGGGATGCCCCGCCTGGGCAGGCGGATGTCCCCCTCGGCGTTCTGATAACAGCCTGCGCTGGAGGTCCGCAGGTCCACCTCCCGGACCCGCAGGACGCCGGGGGCGGCCTGCACCCGGGCGGCCACATCCCCCGCCCGGAGGGTGCCCCCGATGCCGGAGCGGGCCAGATAGTTCCGCAGGGAGGCCTCCAGGGCCTCCTCCACGCCCTCCTCGCCTCCCCAGAGGGTGGCCTCCACCGTCAGCTCCACATAGACGGGGGGCACCACCCGCACCTGGGTGCCGATGGGCCGGACCCCGTCCAGCTGCCGCTGGACCGCCGCCAGGAAGCGGCCGTCGGGCAGGGGGCACTCCCCCGCCCCGGCGGGCACCGCCACCACCGTCACCGTGGGCAGGCGGCTCACGCCGGTGGGCTCCTCCGGGTCGTAGGCCGGCAGGGCCCTGGCCGCCGCCACCCGCAGTCCCGGGGTCTCCCGGGCCAGGCGCTCGTAGTCGGCCGCCGAGACGCACTTCCGGGTGGTGTTCAGCTCCCGCAGCAGCCGGGCCTGGGCCTGGGCCGCCGTCTCCCGGGCGGCGCCGCCGGAGGCGGCCTGGTTGCGGACCGGGAGGTCATCGTCGGCGAAGCGCAGGTCCCCGCCCCCGGGGATGTTGCCCCCCTCGCAGTAGGACAGGGTGAGCTCCGCCACCAGGACGGCCCCCTTCCCCCGCCGGAGCAGGGCCCCGTGGGCCCCGTCCCCGAAGGTGATGGTCTCCCGCGCCGGGTCATAGGTGAAGACCCGGTCCCGGGGCCCGTACTGGTAGAGGTCCTCCACGCACCGCCACAGGGCCGGGCGGACCTGTCCGTCCCGGTCCAGGGTCTCGCACAGGAGGGTGAAGGACTCCGTCAGGGCGGTCCTCCCCTCCAGGTTCAGGAAAAAGGTCTCCCCCGGCAGGCCCTTGGCGTCGAAGATCAGGCCGGTGCAGCGGAAGGCGTCCAGGGAGACCACCATCACATTGTCGGCCCCGTCCTGGACCGCCCGGCTGGTGTCCAGCCGCAGGAGGCGCCCCTCCGGGGCGGCGGCCGACTGCCAGTGGCCGCTCTGCTCCCAGCGGTCCCCGGTCCGGACAAAGACGGCCAGCTCCCCGTCTCGGGCCTGGGCATCCGCCAGACAGGCCTCCCACTCCGGGAGGGCGGGGGCCCGGAGCCAGTGGGTCCTGGCCCAGGTCTCCTGCTGGAGGGCGCAGTAGCGCCCCGCGGACAGGCCGGACAGGCGGACCTCCTCCTCACAGCCCGGGTCCTCCAGGGCCAGGGTCAGCCAGAAGAGGCCGTCCGCCCCGGCGGGCCAGGTCCCCTGGGGCCGGAGGGTCACATAGCCGCTCCGGCTCAGGCCGTGGGTGTCGTCCCGGAGGACCTGGGTGCCCTCCGCCCCCTGGCAGACCCAGCGGATGACCCGGGGGACCTGCTCCGGGGCGGCAAAGGGGTTCCGGGGGACCCCCTCCGGGGCCTCCACATCGAACCAGAGCCGCAGGTCCCCCTCCCCCAGGGCGGAGAAGCCCACCCGGAGGGTGGAGCGGCCCGCCTCCCCCGGGGCAAAGGGCTGGAAGGTGATGTGCCGGTCCCCCAGCACCTCCCCCATGTCCACCAGCCGCTCTCCCTGGGCCACGCAGACCCGCTTCAGGATGGGGCGCCGGGCCGGGACGGCCTCTGTGAGGGTGAAGGGGATGCCCTCCCGGGTGGTCAGCCGGCCGCCGGAGAGCCGGGGCGGGTCCTCCGGGGAGAGCTCCACCGCGCAGCCGGCAGGGACTGCCGGGCGGCGGCGCACCCCCGCCAGCTTCAGCAGCTTGCAGCGCAGCTCGTCGGTGAACTGGTTCATCTGGTACTGCTGGAGCTCCTTGTACCAGGCCATGAGCTCCAGGATGGTGATGCCGGGGTCATGGGCGTTGTGGTCCGTCCAGGACGGGCACAGCCACGGAAGCCGGCCCTCCGCCGCCTTCACGATCTCCTGATAGGTCTGGTCGTCCAGATTGCGCGCCTTCAGCACGGGGCCGTCCCTCCCTTCCTGAAAAAATCAGATGTCATGTTACGCTCTATACGATCTGGATAAAATGGCTGCCACTCTTGACGGTGGCGTAGGGGAAGGCCCCGTCGTCCTCCAGGGGCACCACCCGCTGGACGCCGGCCTCGTCGTAGCGGCCCTCCAGGAGGATGCTCCGCACCAGCCGGACATTGGGGGTGTCCCGGACCGTCTGCCACACCTGGGCCGCCCGGAGCTGGCTGCCAATGTCCCGCTCCCGCCAGCGTAGGTCGATGAGCTCCTCCAGCCGCTGGGCGATCTCCTGCTGGGTGACGGCGCTCTGGTCCAGGTCCTCCATCTCCACCGTGACCGTGCTGTTGACGGTGATGACCGTGGAGCCCACCACATGGAGGCGCCCCTCGGCCGCCATCACGCAGTCGCACCGCTGGATGAGGTCCTCATAGATGCGCTGGCACAGGTCGTCGGTGACCCGGCGGTCATCCAGGTCGCAGCCCTCCACCACCACGCTGACATGTCCGGGCGCGTAGGCCCCGGCGGCGTCCCGGCCGGGGAAGCACTTGACGTGCCGGGCCTGGGGGAACTCCTGGATCACGATCTCCTCAAAGTCCCGGGCCCCGGCGGCCCGTCCCCGGTGGCGCAGGCGCTTGTTGCCGATGGCCTCCGCCTTTTCCAGGGGAAAGCGGTCGGTGCCGCCGCTCATGGGGGTCAGGTTCTCCACCCGGCTGATCCGGGGCAGGGCGCCGATGAGCCGGGTGACCGCTCCGGCGGGCCGGTTGCCCCGGCTGCCGCCGCCGTAGGCGTAGCTCACCCGGATGTTCTCCTCCCCCTCCGGAGGGACCCGGCCGTGGATGCCGTCTCCAAAGGTGACCGTCCCGGCATAGGGGTCCAGCTGGTAGCACCGCTCCGCCGGTCCGGTCAGGGCCAGCTCCGGCGTCCGCTCCCACCGCACCCAGCAGTGGGTGAGGACCCGGTCCTCCCGCTCCAGACGAACCCGGCCGGGCAGGTCCCGGGCCAGGGCCTCGGCGTCGGCCACTGCCAGGCCGGCCACCTCGTCCACCCAGACCTGGATCTCCAGCACCGGGCGCTCCAGAAGCTCCAGGACCTTGCCCGCCTCATAGGGGCCGGTGGAGAAAAACTCGTCCTCAGTCTGCTGCCTCTGGACGGCCTCCACGATGTTCAGCCGGACCGCATTCACCCGGACCGCCCCGCCCTCCTGCTCCAGGTAGGAGCTCCGGGAGAGCCGCAGCCAGCAGCCTGTCTGGCCGAACAGGGCGTGCTCCGGCAGGGGCCGGGGCAGATAGAGGAGCATCACGCCGGGGTGGAGCAGGTTGCGGGTCAGGTCCACCGACCGCACCGGCTCAAACCGCTGGCCGGTCCACGCCTCGAAGTGGAGCTTATCCTCCAGCTTCACCCGCCCCGCCACGTCGAAGAGGATGGCCAGGGGCATGGCGTGGGGGGAGCGGTCAAAGCGGAAGTACATAGCCCTGGGATGCTCCTCCAACCCCTCCAGGGCGGGAAAGGCCAGGCGCTCCACGCCGGCGGTGTCCGAGAGCTCCACCACGCTGCCGTTGTTCTCCGCCCGGCAGCGGTGGGCCGGCAGGCCGGCGGCATAGCTCCAGCTGCACGACGCCCCTTTCAAAAAGGGGACGATCCACCGGGGCGTCATGGAGTAGGCGTTCTCCACGTGGACCACCCGGGCCCGGATGTAGTAGCCGGGCTGGGCGTTGACCTCGGCCTGGACCAGGTCCTCCGGCACGTCAAAGACCACCTCCAGCGGGCCCTCCCGCTGGCAGGAGAAGGGGTTCCGGTCGCCGGAGACCGCAAGGGGCCTCCAGCCCATGCCATTGAAGTACTCCCAGGCCACCTGGGAGACGTAGACGTCATCGGGGACGATAGCCACCGCGTTCTGCTTGTCGATGATGCGCTGGTTGAACTGGTACTGGGGCGTCCGGTCGGTGAGGTCGGTGACGATGGGGGCGATCTCCAGCTGGAGGTTCACCCGGGCCCCCCGCTTGCGGAACACCCGGTCGGAGCGAAAATAGCACAGGCCATAGGCCGCCGGCCGCCGGCCGAAGCAGTAGCCCCCCTCCTCCAGGTCCAGGGGGATGTCGCCGTGGGCCGCCCCGTCCACCGGCAGGCGTCCGGCAGGGCGGCTCCGCA
The DNA here is from genome assembly GCA_019119795.1 of Candidatus Intestinimonas pullistercoris. GTDB lineage: Bacteria > Bacillota > Clostridia > Oscillospirales > Oscillospiraceae > Intestinimonas > Intestinimonas pullistercoris. Next base: position 5,520 of record DWWJ01000091.1, on the reverse strand, counting down.
GCCGCACCCCGTCCAGGACCACCCGGCCGCTCCCTATGCTCCCGGTGAAGCACACGGCATAGCTGCCGTCCTCCTCGGGCTCGAAGGCCTCGCTGCCCCCGCAGGTCAGGATCACCGCATTTCCCTCGGCGTGGACCTCGGTAAAGGGCCGCTCCCCGCCGCCGGACCGGAAGGTCCACTGCCCCAGGGCCGGGTCGGCCAGCCGGGCGGCGGTCTCCGCCGCGGTGAAGGCGCTCTCCTGCCGCAGCTCCACCTCCACCACGCAGGGGCCGGAGAGGGCCAGCACATCATCCTGGCTCAGGGTAAAGCGGTGGCGCTGGAGGTTTTCCCCCTCCCCGGCCTGGAAAAAGGGCTGCGGCCGCTCCGGGTCCAGGCGCTGGATGACCTCAGCCCGGGCGTCCACATAGAAGATATCCTGGAGCTGGGCCGGGGTGGACTCGATCTGGCGGGCCGTCTCATAGACGATGTCCTCCCCCTCCTCGTCCTCGGTAAAGACCTGGGTGCCCTGGGGGACGGGGACCGGCGCCTCCACGGTATCGCTGGCCGTGAACTGGAGGAGCCCGGCGGCCGGCACCGGGTCGGGCATCTGGAAGCCGGTGAGGTTCAGGAATTCCGTGTGGAGCTTTCCGGGGACGGAGTTCATCCGGTCCACGGTCTGATAGAACATCTCCCCAAAGAGCTCGGCCAGGGCGGAGCCGGGGTCGTCCTGCGCCCCCTCATACCGCCATTCCGGGGTGTACTCCCTGGCATGGGCGGCCAGCTCCTCCATCAGGTCGGCCCGGCTCCTGGGGTCCAGGACAGGCTCCTGCATCATTCCGCGCCGCCCCCTTTCGATCCCTCGGTGACGTAGAAGGGATAGACATGGTTATACCGGTTGTTGGTGCTGCGCACTGTATAGCTCACATAGATGACCACGGCGCCGCTCTGCTGGTCCAGCTCCCCGCACTGGACCTCCACATCCTGGATGCGGGGCTCCTGCTCCAGCAGGATCAGCCGCAGCTCCCGGGAGATGGCGTTGGTCATGGAACTGGAGACCGGCGTGAAGGCGTAGTCCATGGTATTGGCGCCGAATTCCGGGCGCATGACCCGTTCTCCCTGTCCGGTGCGCAGGATGATGCCGATGGCCTCCCGGATGTCCTCCTCCTGGTCTACCATAGCGATCTTCCCCGTCTTGGGGTCCACCTGCAGCGGGAATTTGAGCCCGCGGCCCAGAAATTCCTTTCCGTTCACCGTCTCCCCCTCCTTTCTTGTGGGCCTGGGGTTTGTTTGAAAATTTGCAATGCCTCCGCCGGGCGGGCATGCTGACGATTTTCAAGCAAGCCCTAATTGATATTGACAATGCCGGCCTTCAGGGCCGCGGTGCCGGAGGCCTGGAGGTTCAGGGTGGAATCCCCCTTGACCTCTGTGGCCGCCCCCTGAATCGTGACCTGGGCGCTGCCCTTCTCCTCAATGGTGGCCGCCTCTATGCTCACCTTGCTGCTGGCCTTCTGGGTGAGGTTCCCCGAGGACTCCAGCAGCACGCTGGTCTCCCCCGCAGAGAGGGTGAGCTTGGTCTTGGCCTTCAGGGTCACGTTTCCCCCCTTCAGGTCCATCTCCAGGGCATTCTCCCCCTTCTGGTCCTTCAGGGAGACCGCTTGGTTCTCATCGTCGATGGTGAGCACCGTGCCCGAGGGGAGGGTAAGGGTCACCTTCTGCTTCTCCGGCTCGTCGTAAAAGAGCAGCTCGGTGCCGCTGGGGGTCTTGATCGAAAAGTTGTGGACCTTGCCGTCCTGGATGATGTAGGGCGGCTTCACCTCGCTGTTCCAAAAGGCCCCCAGCACAAAGGGCCGGTGGGGGTCCCCCCCCAGATAGCCTAGCACCACCAGGTCGTTGACGCTGGGGAAAAAGAACTGGCCGTGCTCCTTGCCCCCCAGTGGGGCCATCACATAGCACCAGTCGGTCTCCTCCGCGTTCTCGTTCTCGATGGGGAGGCATTTGACCCGGTTGAGCTTGTCTTCGTCGTTGATGTTGGTGACCACCGCCAGGGTGAGGCCCGGCCGCTCCATGCTGCGCGCCACGCTCTCCCCCAGACCACCCATAGCCGCCTGGATCTCTTCCGCGATGCTCATGTCACGCCTTGGCCCCCTTTACTTCAAATTCCGTGTAATATCCCTGCTGGCTGAACCGATGGCGGACCTTGGTGACAAAGTAGCTGCCGACCGTCTCCTCATCCAGGCCCTTGATGGTGATGAACCGCCCGGGAATGAGCTCCGGCAGCCCCACACAGGCCCCCCTCCCTGAGATAAAGTTCAGGGCGATGGCGTCCAGCCGGGCCTGGGCCAGCTCCACGCACTGCTTTTCCGTGCGGACGTATTCATTGTTCTCCCGCAGGGCCGTCTGCTTGAATTTGGGGGCCAGCTGGACGGCGGTCTTCCCCTTTCCGCTGATGCTGACGCTGGTGGCGCTGCCCTTGATGAACTTCTGGTCCGTGTCCCGGCCCCAGATCTCCACCTCTCCCACCTGGCCCTGGAGCGAGAACCGCTTTTGAAAATCCAGCAGGCCGGACCCTATCGTGAGCTCTATCAAGGAGCTGCTGTTTTTGATCACATTGTCGAAGATGAGCTCCCCGTCCACGGCCAGCAGGCTCATGCCGTACTGCTCCGCCAGCATCCGCAGGTATTTGAAATCGTCCACCTTTTCCTTGAGGATGGGGACATCAAAGCCGCTGAGGTCCCCCACGGTATAGCTCTTGGCATAGCCGGCGGACCTCGCCTTTTTCAGGATCCCCTCCACCACGTCCTTGGGCTTCTTCTTTCCGCCGTAGACCGGCTCCTGGCAGGCCATCAGATAGCCGAAGCCGTCGATGCCGGTCACCTCCAGCCGCGGGGCCCAGGAGCCGCTGTAGGCCATGAAATATTCGTCCACATAGCCGTAGAAGATGGTCTCCTGCTTGACATAGCCCCCCTGTATCTCCAGCTTGGCCCCCACCTGGATGACCTCGGCCACGTTGTTGATCCACTTGGAGTTCTCGTTGTCATACAGGCTCTCCACGGAGAAATGGCAGCCTCCCGCCGAGCCGTCGGCGCACAGCTCCACCTCCAGGGAGACTATGGGGACCTCCACGCTTTTGAAGGTCGTGCTCCCCACTTTGATGGTGAAGGCGGGACCGCGGAAGTCCTCATATTTCGTGCTCAGGGCTTTGAAGGTATAAGAGCCCTTGTCCACCGGTCCACACCTCCTCTCTCAGGGACCGCTCATTCTTTTTTCAGGGCCGGGAGCACCAGCCGGTCCCCGGACCGCAGGACTCTGGGGTTGGCCAGGCCGTTGGCGTCGGCGATGGCCCGCCACTCCTCTGGCTGGCCATACTCTCTGGCCGACAGGGCCCACAGGGAATCCCCCTGGTAGACGGTGCGATACTTGGTGGTGTCCGGAGACTCCGTCGGCCGGGGCAGGTTGACCTTCGCGGGGGCGATGAATTCCTGGAACACACAGTCCAGCCAGGCCCGCAGGGGCACCCCCTGCTCGCTGAAGCGGACAAAGGTCTGCTGGCAGCTCACCAGGTGTCCCGTAAACTGGAGAGAGGCCCACTTCAGCTTCAGCAGGGGCGGCGCGTGCTTGGAGGGGACAATCTCCATGAGGCCGTACACCTTTTGGGTATAGGTCCGCACGTCGATCTGCTTTGCCAGGGAGGGCAGCAGGCTGTTGCCCAGGAACTTGGCCTTGTCCAGCAGGTCGCCGCCCACCTCGCTGCCCGCGGACATGCTGTCAAAGAAGAGGCGGAACTGAAGGACCTCCAGACCGCCGCCGGCAAACTGAGAGATCGGCGCATTGGTGGCGATGCCCTGGGACTGGGCGTAGTGGACCGACCGGCTCTGCCGGTAGCTCTCCGGATTGTAGAGCACCTGGAAGGCCTTTCCGCCCACGGGCTGGATCGTCATCTTTTCCAGTGGGACCAGGATATTGGGGTTGGGTATCCCGATATACAATGCGTCCCCCTCCTCTCGTTTTTTCTTCTCCGGCTCAGAAGCCCAGCCGGCGGCGCTCCCGGCGGATTCGGTCCTCGATCATGCGGTAGACCCGGTCGGCGGTCCGCTGGAGCTCCGCATCGCTGATGTGGGGCTCCGGCTCGCCCTTGGGGCGGCCGTCCTCCTTTTTCTCCCGGTAGGCCAGGGGAGCCGCCGGGGGCCGGTAGTTGGGCGCCGTCCACTGGACCGTCTCCTCCTGCTCCGGCAGGGAGGCGATGCTCCTGGCCACGCCCATCTCCCGCTCCGCCGGGCCCTGGCCGCCGCTCTCCCGCAGGAAGCGCCGGGCCCAGTCGGGCAGGCTTCGGACATAGTCGGACTCCACCGGGGCCTGGGCCTGGCCCGGCGCCCCCTGGACCTGGGGCGGCTCCACCCGGGGCTGGCTCTGGCTGTAGGTCAGCTCCACCGGGGCGGGGCCGGAAGCCGGGGTGCCCGGAGCGGCCGGGGTCCTTCCACGCTCCGCCTCCCAGCCGGCGGGAGCCGCCCCGTGGGGCTCCTCCGCCGGAGCAGCCGTCCCGGTCCAGGCCCTTCCGCTTCCCACCCGGATGTCCCGGGCCGCTGAATGCGGCCTCCCGTTCCGCACGGGCCGGGCAGCCCGGGGGAGTGGCCTCTCCGCCCCTGCCTGGGGCGCTGTTCCCTGCCGCGCATCCGGCAGGGCGCTGTCCCGTGCCTCGCCCTCCATCCGGTAGACCAGCTCCGCCGGAAGGGCCTGTGTCCCTTCCCCTTGAAAGAAACCCGCCGGGGCCTCGGTCCCAGCCTCTGCCCCGCCACCTGTCTGGAAGGGGCTTTTTCCCCAAGGGGCGGCGCCCCCTCGCCCAGCGCCCTGTCCGGACCTCTCCGGGCGCGCAGAGGAGACGGCTCCGCTTTGGGCGGGCATCTCCCCCTCCGGCCGGGCCAGCTGCAGAGGCGGAAGGGCTCCTCCCATGGGGTGGGACAGCTGCCCGCCCGGAGAGGGCCGCGCCCCGGAGGCCGCCGGGTCCGCCTTCCCGGCCGGGGCCTGGGTGTGCCCCGCCCGTATCTCCCGCGCAGCCAGGGGAAGGGCCTGCCCCTCTGTCAGGGGTCCATAGCCCCTCTTTTGCATCGGGGCATTGACGGGGGCGGAGGCCACCCCTTCTCCCCGGGAGGGCCCCTCTTCCTCCGGTCCCACTCGATAGACCAGTTCAGAAGGTTGGTGCGGAAGGTTAGCCTCCGGCTCCGCGCGCCAGGCGGCCGGTCCAGGCATTGGGGACTCCCCCTGCCCATGCCCCATCCGCACATCCCGGACGGTCAGGGGCAGCGGCTGCCCCTCTACCTGGGCGGCGGGGGACGTTTGCCGGGGCCCTTTCCGCGCTGTTGTTTCCGCCCGGGGGACCTCTTCTCCCGAAGCGGCGGGATGGACCAGCGCCCTGGACGGAGGCGGCACCACCGTGCCCGCCTGCGCGGTGGAAGCGCTGTCCTCTGCCGCTCTCCGGTAAATCAGCTCCGCCGGAGAGGGCCGCCCCAGGACGCCGCCCGGCTGGACCTCCATCTGCGGGACGGT
>DWWJ01000090.1 GCA_019119795.1 Candidatus Intestinimonas pullistercoris | reverse complement strand
GGGGCGGAGGACCTGCCCTATCTCACCATGTCAGTGGGCTACCGGGCGGATGTGATCCTGGCAGAGGGGCCCTTCCAGCTGGAGTTCCGGGCGGAACAGAGTCTGGAGCGGGGCGGCGCTGTGCAGGGACTGGCTGCGGCCCTGCCGGGCGGAACGGTCCGGCTGGCGGGGGTACGGCTGTCGGCCCTCTATCTGGACCTGGAGCTGGAGGGGAGTCTCCAGGACTGCGCCAAAGCCATGGGAGAGACGGTGCCGGTCCTCCTGCTCCGAGATGGGAGCAGGGTGGAGACCCGGTATAGCAGCGGCTCAGCCCGGGAGGAGGGCTGCATCCTCTCCTTCCGTGTCAGAGACGAAGAGGGGAGACGGGTCTTCCTTGACCCGGAGGAGGTGGAAGCTGTCCTCTTGGGAGACCTGGAGATACCATTGGAGGGTAACCCACAAAGCTGATGGAAAAGGGACCGCACTGGCGGTCCCTTTTCCGTTTTGTCCTTTATCTGCCGAAGCCTTTGGAGGATAAGGCCCGAGCTTACAGGGAGCCCCAGACCACCTGGCCCCGGAACAGCACCGCCCTGAGCTCCAGGCGCTGGTCCAGGACCGCGAGATTGGCGTCCTTCCCCACATCCAGGCTGCCAACCCGGTGGTAGATGCCCAGGACCTTGGCGGGGTTCACCGCCGCGGCGGTCACCGCGTCGGCCAGGGGGATGCCGAAGGAGACCGCTGTCCGCAGGCAGGCCATCAGGTCGGTGACTGAGCCGGCGATGGTGCCGTCGGCCAGGGTGGCCCGGCTGCCGGTGACATGCACGGCCTGGCCGCCCAGGGTGTAGTCCCCGTCGCCCATGCCGGCGGCCCGCATGGTGTCGCTGACCAGGAGCATCCGTTCCCGGCCCATCATGCGGAAGGTGGCCCGGACCACCGCCGGGTGGACGTGGACCCCGTCGCAGATCAGTTCACACATCACGCCGGGGCTGTCGGCGGCCGCCCCCACGACCCCGGGCTCCCGGTGGCCGAAGGGAGACATGGCGTTATAGAGGTGGGTCACCTGCCGGGCGCCGGACTGGAAGGCGGCCAGGGCGGTGTCGTAGTCGGCGGCCGTGTGGGCCACGCTCACCGTGACCCTGCCGGCCGCGCCCCGGATGAAGTCCAGGGCGCCCTCCAGCTCCGGAGCGACGGAGACCAGCTTGACCAGGCCCTCCGACGCCTCCAGCAGCCGCTCCAGCAGGGAGAGGCTGGGCGGCTGGAGCCACGCGCCGTTTTGAGCCCCTTTTTTGGCTGCGGAGAGAAAGGGGCCCTCCAGGTTGATGCCCACCAGCTCGGCCCCGGGGAGCCCGGCGGTCCGGTGGGCGGCGGCAGTTCGGCAGATCTGCACCAGCTGCTCCTCGGCCAGGGTCATGCCCGCCGGGCAGATCTGGGTGACCCCGCGGGAGAGCTCGTATTCTGCCATGACAGCCAGCCCCTGGGGACTGCCGTCAGAAAAATCCTCCCCCCGGCAGCCGTGGAAGTGGAGGTCGGTAAGGCCGGGGATGAGCCAGCAGCCCTCCACACGGACGGCATCCTGGGCATCGGCCGCGATTTTCCCGTTTTCCACGCAGAGGTCCCGGACCTGAAAGCCGTGCTCGGGGTCAAAGACCTGTCCGCCAGTCAGCCGCATAGAGACCCACCTGCCTCCTTCAGCTCTGAGAGGGCGGCCTCGTCCCCCACCAGGGTCACATCGGGGTGGAGCTGGAGCACGGAGGCGGGGACCTGATCGGTCACCGGGCCGGCAAAGGCCCTGCGCACCGCCTCGGCCTTGTCCGCTCCGCTGACCACCACCAGGATGCGCCGGGCGTGCAGAATGCTCTTGATGCCCATGCTCAGGGCCTGGCGGGGCACCTCGTCCCGGCTGGCGAAGAAGCGCTGGTTGGCGTCGATGGTGCGCTCAGACAGGCGGACCACATGGGTCTCCAGGCCGAAATCGTCCCCCGGCTCGTTGAAGGCGATGTGGCCGTTGTGGCCCATGCCCAGCAGCTGCAGGTCCACGCCGCCCAGCTCCCGGATCAGCTGGTCATAGGCGGCGCACTCGGCCTGGGGGTCAGGGGCCAGGCCGTTGAGGACATGGGTGTGCTCCGGACGGATGTCGATGTGGTCAAAGAGGTTGACCTGCATAAAGCGGCGGTAGCTCTGCTCGTGGTCGGGGGCCAGGCCCAGGTACTCGTCCAGGTTGACGGAGCGGACGCCGGCGAAGCTCAGGTCCCCCTGCTGGTGCCACTCCGCCAGCTGGCGGTAGAGGCCGACGGGGGTGGAGCCGGTGGCCAGGCCCAGGACGCAGTCGGGCTTCAGGAGCACCTGGGCGGCGATCAGGCTGGCCGCCCGGCGGCTCATAGCGCGGTAGTCCGCGCAAGCATAAATTCGCATGGAAGGAACTCCTCTCGACAGGATTTGGCAATGGCGGGGCCTACGCGGCGTCAATCCTCCATCGGCTGGGGGCCCAGGGCCTCATGGAGCTCTGGAGTGATGGCGCCGTGGAAGAAGCGCTCGGCGTAGTGGTGCAGGCCGTCCAGGATGGCGGGCACCTTGTCGGCGGGGGTATTCCCCGGCAGGGAGAAGTCTCCGTCCAGGATGAACTTGGGCTCCGGGTCCCGTTTGCCGGCGTTGAGGAGGCCGGGGCCGGCGTGGATCTTCATGCGGATGCCGCCTTCCAGGGCGATCTCGGTGTCCACCGCCGACTTGCCCACCTTGGTCTCGTCCACGTCGGGCTCCCCCAGGATGCCCAGGTAGGGGGAGCGGATGAGGTCGTCCCACAGCAGGTCGGTGAGGCCCAGACGGGACTTGGACACGGCGTTGACATAGCGCAGGCCGATGCGCTCGAAAAAGGCGGGCTCATAGACCTGGATGAACTGGGCCAGGGGCTTGTCCAGGCGGAGGGCGAAGTCCTCCCAGCGGGTGTAACGCAGGGTGGATAGGGCGATGAAGTCCTTGGTGAGGTTGAGCTTCCAGAAGCCGTCGGCCGAGATAAAGCTGTGGTTGGCCACGGGGCTCTGGGGCTCCAGCTTGGCATTGGGCGTGCCGGCCCCCACCAGCTTGGGCGGGCGCTGCTCCTGGCGGACGGCGTAGCGGGGAAAATCGTGCCGGACCGCCTCCTGGAACTCGGCAGGCTCCTTGGTGTTGATGGTGAGAATGGCGGGGAAGCGGAGCTGGCAGATGACCTCTACCAGGGGGCTCCGGGCGTACTGAAATCTCTGGTATTCGGAAAACAGCATGGATAGGCTCCTTCCTGTAGGCTGAGATGGGGTGCTCCTATTGTAATGCCTTCCCCGGCGGTTGTCAACGCGGGGGCACCCTTTGCCCCCGGCGGAATAGGATGGTTCAGACGGAAAACGGAGGGAAGCGCCATGCGGAACGAATGGAATCTCTGGGTGGTGGGGGGCGACATGCGCCAGGCCAAGCTGGCCGAGCTCCTGGCAGAGGACGGACACACGGTACATACCTGGGCCCTGGAGGGGGCAGAGGAGGCGGTGGAGCCGGCGGAGCGCCTGGAGGAGGCCCGGCTGGCCGACTGCGTGATCCTCCCCCTGCCGGCGGCGGGAGAGGGGGGACGGCTCAACGCACCCCTGTCGGCCCTCCACCCCTCCCTGGAGGAGGTGCTGGACGCCCTGCGGCCCGGGCAGGTGGTCTGCGCCGGGAAGGTGGGGCCCGGCCTCCGGGCCCTGGCAGAGGAGCGGGGGCTGCGGCTCTTCGACTACTTCCTGCGGGAGGAGCTGGCGGTGGCCAACGCCGTGCCCACCGCCGAGGGGGCGGTCCAGCTGGCCATGGAGGAGCTGCCGGTCACCCTCCATGGCGCCCGGGTGCTGGTGCTGGGCTTTGGGCGGCTGGGAAAGCTCACCGCCCACCGGATGCACGCCCTGGGGGCCCGGGTCAGCGTGGCCGCCCGGAAGTGGGCCGACCTGGCCTGGGCCGAGGCCTACGGCTACGTCCCGGAGCACATTGAGCACCTGGACGGCTACCTCTGCCCCTATGACATGGTGGTGAACACGGTCCCCGTCCGGGTGCTGGACGAGGCCCGGCTGGCCGACCTGAAGCCCGGCTGCCTGGTGGTGGACCTGGCGTCCAAGCCCGGAGGCGTGGACCTGGAGGCCGCCGGACGGCTGGGCGTCCGGGTCATCTGGGCCCTCTCCCTCCCGGGCAAGGTGGCCCCGGTCACCGCCGGGAAGATCATCCGGGACACCATCTACCACATTCTCAACGAGCTAGGAGGCTGAACATGGAAAAGGTGCGCGTCGGATTCGCCTTCTGCGGGTCCTTTTGTACGTACAGCGAGGTGATGCCCGCCCTGGAGCGGGCCAGGGCCAGATATGGAGACGTGACCCCCATCGTCTCGGAGAAGAGTGCCGGGACCGACAGCCGGTTCGGGCCGGCCCACGAATTCCTCCGGGAGATGGAGCGCATCTGCGACCGGAGGGTCATCGACTCCATCCCTAAGGCAGAGCCCATCGGCCCCCAGAAGCTGCTGGATGTGCTGGTCATCGCCCCCTGCACCGGAAGCACCCTGGCCCGGCTGGCCAACGGCTTCAGCGACACGGCGGTGACCATGGCCGCCAAGGCCATGTGGCGCAACGGCCGGCCGGTGGTGATCGCCGTCTCCACCAACGACGGCCTGGGGGCGTCTGCCAAGAACATCGGGCTGCTGATGGAGAAAAAGCACGTCTTCTTCGTGCCCTACCGCCAGGATGACCCGGTGGGGAAGCCCACCTCCCTGGTGGCCGATTTCTCCCGCATCAACGACGCCGTGGACGCCGCCCTGGAGGGGCGGCAGGTCCAGCCGGTGCTCCTGGGGCCAAAATGAGAGAGGACCGCCCCTGGCGCAGATGCGCGCCGGGGGCGGTCCTTTTTGCAGGTCAGAATCTGTCCCGAACCAGAAAAAGAAGGCGGGGCCTCAGCGGAGGAGGGGAGGGGTGATGATGTCCGGCTGGCCGACGCTGACCCAGGGTGATGCCCGGAATGGCCGCTGTGTTGGCCAGCAGGCCGGCGGGCAGGTCCTGGTCCAGGATCAGGACGCATTTTTCAGAGGGGGCCGCCATGGTGTTCCACGCCTTTCCAGTGGGCTGGCCGCCATTCTGACACCAGGAGGCCCGCCAGGGTGAGCAGGGTGCCGGCGGCGGAGCGGAGGGTGACGGGCTCCCGCAGGACCAGCACTGAGGTCACCACCGTGATGACAGGGACCAGGTAGATGTAGACGCTGGTCCTGACCGCGCCCAGATGCCGCACCGCCAGGTTCCAGGTCACGAAGCAGAGGGCCGAGGCCCCCAGCCCCAGAAAGAGCAGGTTTCCCAGGACCACCGGCTGGGCCAGCCGGGTGAGGTCGGGCTGGAAATCCAGTAGGAAGAGGGCGGGGATCATGAACAAAATGCCGTAGGCGAAGACCCGGCGGGTGACCAGGATGGTGGGATAGCCATACCCGGCCAGACGGCGGCTGAGGACGGAATAGCAGGCCCAGACCAGGGCGGCCAGGAGGGCCAGCAGGTCTCCCAGGGGGTCCAGAGCCAGGGCGCCGCCGGAGAAGCTGAGCAGGCAGATGCCCGCCATCGCCAGGGCGAAGCCGGCGAAGAAGCTGGGGCGGAGCCGGACCTCCCCCGGGGAGAGGAGCCGGGTGAGCAGGGCGGTGAAGAAGGGGGCCACGGAGATGATGACCGACACGTTGGCGGCCAGGGTGTAGGTGAGGGCGATATTTTCCAGCAGATAGTAGAGGCAGACGCCGCACAGCCCGGCCAGGGCGAAGACGGCCTCCTGCCGCCGGTCGGAGAGCCGCAGGCGGCGGGGACAGGCGGCCAGGAGAGCCAGGAAGCCCAGGACGAAGCGGAGAAAGAGGATCTCCACCGGCTGAAAGTCGGACAGCAGGACCTTGGTGGAGATGAAGGTGGTGCCCCAGATCAGGATGGTCACCAGGGCGCAGAGGTGGCCCTGGGCAGACTCATTTTTCAAGGCGGGCACCTCCCTCCGTCGAGGCACAGCCCAGGAAGCTGGCCCGATAGAGGCCGGGGGCCAGGCCCAGAAAGCTGCGGAAGAAATTGCTGAAATGGCTCTGGTCGGAAAAGCCGGTCTGGACGGCGGCCTCCGCCGGGGGGACCCCCTGGGCCAGAAGGCGCCTGGCCTCGTTGATCCGAAGGGTCTCCAGGTAGCGGTAGGGGGTGAGACCCTTGGCCCGGGCAAAGGAGCGGAGCAGGGTGGACTTGCTCAGGCCCACATGGTGGCAGAGCTGGTCCAGGGTGACCCGCTCCCGGCAGTGCTCCTCCAGATAGGC
>DWWJ01000089.1 GCA_019119795.1 Candidatus Intestinimonas pullistercoris | reverse complement strand
GTTTACCGGAAAGGACACCATTCCGACGGGAGGGCTTGCCAGCAACGCGGAGGCCGCCGAAGTATATTACGATCCCTCTGATCCCGCCGTCCTGCTGATGCGGACCCACTGGTTCACAGCCGCCGCGGAAGGGGGCGAAACACGGCACGATGGATTCGATGTCTATATCCGGTATGACTGCCCGTTCCAGACGGAGGCCGAAGCGGGCGAGCAACCTGCCCCAACGTCCTGACCGGAAGCGGCGGCCGAAATCTCCCGCCCATGGGTGCGCCGCCAAGCTTCAAACAAGCCCTCCCCCTGAACGAGGCAAAAAATCCCTCCGGAAAAACTCCGGAGGGATTTTTTACCTATCTGGGCCGGGAGATGGACTCGATGGCCCCGGCGTCCTGGAAGGGGAGGAGGATGAAGAGAGCCTTGCCCAGCACGCACCGCTGGTCCACCACCCCCAGCTCCGGGGAGCGGCTGTCGGTAGAGTTGTTGCGGTTATCTCCCATGACGAAGATGGAGCCCTCGGGGACCTCCACATGGGTGGCGAAGCTCTCCGGGAGCGCCCGCATGGTCTCCAGGATATAGGGCTCGTCCAGGGCCACGCCGTCCACATAGACGGTGTTGGTTTCGTAGTCGATGTCCACGGTCTGGCCCCCCACAGCGATGATGCGCTTGACGATGGGGGAGCCGTTCCGGAAGTTCTTGGTGCTCAGCACCACCACATCTCCCTGCTCCGGTGAATAGCCGATAGACTGGAGCAGGAGCATGTCCCGGTTGTGGAGGGTGGGCATCATGGATTCCCCGTCCACCCCGATGATGCGGCCCACAAAGGTGAAGATTAGAATGAGCCCCACCAGGGCCATGACCAGGGCCTGGAGCCAGAAATAGAGGTCAACCTTGAAGGCGTCAGCGCCGGAGAGGGCGGCTTCCTCCTCCTCGGGCTCCTCCACCGGGTAATAATTCCGTTCCTCGGACAAGGGCGATCAACTCCCAATCGAAAAAATAGCGTGATCATCATGCGCGCAGGACAAAACCGAAAGGGTCAAAAAACCCTGCGCTTCCTGCGGCGGCATATCCATGCTGCCGCAGGAAGACATACGGCAGCAATGGCTGAATGCTCTCCATGACCGCCGATCCCGGCGCTTATGGGAAGCATCGCGCGGCTGTGCCGCGCGGATCAGGCATTATTATATCCCAGTTTGAGGGAAAAAGCAAGGATGGGGCCTACAGGCCCTCCTCAACAAAGTGCGTCTCATAGCGGTCCCAGTATGCGGAATAGACCCGGTCCTCCCGGCCGTCCAGATTGAGCTGATACATCCGGAAGGTGACGGGGAAATTTTTCGGCTGCCACTGTTCCACATAGGAGTAGCAATAGTGCATGCCGATCTGCCGCATGACGCCGCCGCTCCGGGGATTGTTTTTGTCGTGGGTGGCCGTGATGTAGGGCACATGGTCTTCTCTCAGCTGGTCCACCAGGGCGCGGCCCGCCTCAGTGGCGATCCCGCGGTGCCAGAACTCCCGGCGGAGGGCGTAACCGAAGTCACGGCTGTCCTCTGTGCCCGCCTTGATATATCCGATGGGGATGTCATCCCCCTTCTGGCAGATGGCGAGGGAATAGGCCTGCCCCATAAATCTCTGCTCATAAAACTGCCTCGTCTCTTCCAGGTCCTTGACGGGAAACCAGGGCAGGAAGGCATTTACCTCCTCGTCCCGTAAAAGGAGATACAGGGCCTCCAGGTCGACCGGACCAAAGGGCCGGAGCAGGAGCCGGCCGGTCTCCAGGCGGCGTGTGTCCATGGGAAGTACCTCCCGAAAAGAAGATAACAGGGGCAGCGCCTCCTCAGGAGGCGCCGTCCTCGTTCCGCTCCAGCCAAGCCTGCTCCCGGCTGTGGCAGGTGAAGAGGAGGACCTGCCGCTTCCGGGAGAGGTCCCGCAGGCACTCCAGGGCCAGGGCCATCCGGCCGTCGTCGAAGTCGCTGAGGGCGTCGTCCAGCACCAGGGGGGCGGGGTCCTCTCCGGGGAGGGCCAGCTCGCACACTGCCAGCCGCACCGCCAGATAGAGCTGGTCCACGGTGCCCCGGGACAGGGTCAGGGCCCGCCGGGGCCGGATGTCCCCCGCCTCCCGGGCGGAGGCCTCCAGCTCCCGGGTGAGGGTCACCTCCTCGTATTTTCCCCCGGTGAGGGCGGAGAAGAGCTCCCCCGCCCGCCGGTTCAGGGCCGGGGAGAACCGGGCCCGGAGCTGGCCGTTGGCCTCCTCCAGAGCCTCCAGGGCCAGGGAGAGGGCCTGGTGCTCCTGACGCCGCTCCTCCAGGGCCTGGGTCAGGGCCTCCCGGCGGCCCTCCAGCTCCTCCGGGTCTCCCAGGGCCGACCGCTGTCCCCGAGCGTGGGAGAGGGCGTCCCGGACCCGCTGGAGCTCTCCGGCCACCGCCGAGAGGGCGGCGGCGGTCTGCTGGGGGGTGTGCTCCGGCGCGGCGGGGGGGACAAAGGGGGCGCCGCCCTGGGCCCGGACCGCCACATTGTTCTCCGCTGTGGGCTGCGGCAGGGAGTCCAGGAGCTTTTGGGCCCCCTGGACCTTCACCCGGGCAGTGGCCAGGCGCTCGTCCAGGGAGAGGGCCCGGGAGAGGGCGGCCGAGACCCCGAAGGGGTCGGTGACCTCCGGGGCGAAGGCGTGGACAAAGGCCAGCAGTTTCTGCCGCAGGGCCTCCCGCTGGGCGGTGAGGTCCCGGATGGACCCGTCCACCGCCTGGACGGCCCGGCGGGCCTCCTCCACCGTCACCCACTTCTCCCGGTAGGCGTTGGCCCGGGCCAGGATGTCGTCCGGGTACTCCGCATGGTAGCGGGCCAGGAGCCGTTCCCGCTCCCTCCGCCGCTCCGCCCCCTTCCGGCGGGCGGTGAAGAGGAAGATCCCCCCGGCGGCCGCCCCCAGTCCAGTGGGGAGGAGCAGCAAAGGCTGGCGGAGGAGCCCCGCCCCGGCCCCGCAGGCCGCAGCGGCCAGCAGAAGGAGGACGCCCGCCGCCAGAAGCCCCTTCCCGGCGGGCTTCTCCAGCTCCCGGACCCGTTCGGCGTCCCGGCTGGCCTTGGACCAGGCCTCCTCCGGGTCCAGGCCGGGGAAGAGGGGGTCCTCCGCCCCGGCCTGAGCTGCCTCCAGCCGGGCGCGGACGGGCTCCTGCTGGTTCTGGGCCTCCTTGAGGCTGGCGGCTAAGGTGTTGTAGTAGACCAGCTCTCCCTGGGCCTCCCGGAGGGCATCCTTGCCGGGCAGGGGGCCGGCCTCCCCCTCCAGGGCGGAGAGCTGGCTCTGGGCCTCCTCCAGCTCCCGGGCGGCGGACTGGTACTGGTCCAGCAGGACCCAGTCCCGCCGGGCCCGCTGGGCGGCCTGCTCGGCCTCCAGCTCGGTCCGCCGGGCCTCCAGAGCTTCGGCCTGGGCCTGGGACTCCTGGAGGAGCCGCTGGTTTTGAAGGGCGGCGGCCTGCTGGCGGGTGACCTCCTCCAGCTCCCCCTCCAGCCTGGGGATGAGGCCGGTCTTGTTGTGCTTCCGGCGGTTGAGCCAGCCCTTCAGGGTCTGCTCCGTCTCGGAGAAGGACACGTCCTCTTCCCCGGAGGAGACCAGGGCGGCGATGCGCCGCTCCAGCTCCGGGTCGGCGTCCACCGGGAGGCCGGACTGGCCCACGAAGGCGCTGCGCTGGAAGACCTCCCGGCCCACCCCCAGCAAAGTCTCGCCGCAGTTCTCCCCGGTGAGGCCGGGGACCGGCTCCCCGGTGGCGGCATCCACCGCCTCGAAGCCCCCGAAGGGGGAGGCCCCCTTGGCAAAGCGGCGGATGCGGATGTCCCGGCCCTGCCAGGTCAGCAGAATCTCCCCCGCCATGGGGGAGCCCGACCAGGGGGCGTAGCGGTTCTTCTCGGCCAGGGTGGTCCTGGTGTCCCGCTCCCGGGTGGGGATGCCGTAGAGCATGGCCCGGAGGAAGGCGCACCAGGTGGACTTGCCCCCCTCATTGGGGGCCTGGAGGATGTTGAGCCCGTCCTGGAGCTCTAGGACGGCCCCCTCCAGCCGGCCGAAGGTGGCGGTCATTCTCTTGATCTTCATGGGCGGCAGTCCTCCCCGTGCTCCAGCGCCGCCAAGCCGAAGCGGACGGCCAGCTCCAGGGTCTCCCGCTCCTCCGGCCCGGCGGCGGACAGGCGTGCTCTCATGGTTCGGAGGAAGAGGCCCGTCAGGGTGTCCTCCTCCGCCCGGTCCCACAGGTCCCGGCGGACCCGGGTGCGGTCCCGGACCTGGGCGCTCCAGCAGCAGCCGGCGGCCAGGGCCTCCAGGGGGG
>DWWJ01000088.1 GCA_019119795.1 Candidatus Intestinimonas pullistercoris | reverse complement strand
TAGGCCTCGGAGTGGATGTAGGAGATCTCCTTGAGCTTCAGGGAGCCCTCCAGGCCAATGGCGTAGTCGATGTTCCGGCCGATGAAGAAGATGGACTCGTGGTTGAAGTAGATGGAGGCGTAGTACTGGATGGCCTCCCGGAGGGCGGCCAGGGTGTCGATGGTCTCGCCGGACTGGCTGATGACCAGGCAGAGGGTCCGGTCGGTCACCAGGGGGTCGCAGTAGCGGAACTCCGAGGCCAGGGTGACCTCCACCGGCTTGCGCAGCAGCTTTTCCAGGATGTACTTGGCCACCATGCCCACATGGTAGGAGGAGCCGCAGGCGATGATATAGATCTTATCGGTCTCCCGGAGGTAGCCGGCGTCCAGGTTCAGGTCGTCCAGCACCACCCGGCTGTTCTGGATGCGGGGGAAGACGGTATCCCGGAAGGCCTTGGGCTGTTCCATGATCTCCTTGGCCATGAAGTGCTCATAGCCGCCCTTTTCGGCGGCGGAGACCTCCCAGTCCACATGGTGGTGCTCCTTTTCCACCGGCTGGAGGTAGGGGTGGTCGTAGACCTGGATGCCATCCCGGGTGAGGACGGCGATCTCCCCGTCCTCCAGGTAGCAGACCTCCCGGGTGTACTTGATGATGGCGGTGACATCGCTGGCCAGGAAGCTGAAGCCGTCGCCGTAGCCCAGGATCAGGGGGCTGTCCTTCCGGGCGGCGATGAGCCGGTCCGGACAGTCGGCGCACAGGATGCCCAGGGCGTAGGCCCCTTCGATGCGGTGGAGGACCTTGGTGACGGCCTCCATCAGGTCCCCCCGGTAGTAGTACTCCAACAGCTGGGCCACCACCTCGGTATCGGTCTGGGAGACGAAGCGGACCCCCTTGGACTCCAGGAACTCCTTGATCTGGGCGTAGTTTTCGATGATGCCGTTGTGGACCACCGCGATCCGCCCCGACATGCCCACATGGGGGTGGGAGTTGATGTCGGAGGGCTCCCCATGGGTGGCCCAGCGGGTGTGGCCCAGGCCCACCGTGCCGTGGACGCTCTTCCCCCCCTCCACGATGTCGGAGAGGACCTGGAGGCGTCCCTTGGCCTTGACCACCTTCAGGCCGTCCGCCTCCGAGTAGACCGCCAGGCCGGCGGAGTCATAGCCCCGGTACTCCAGGCGCTCCAGGCCGTCCAGAAGGATGGGGGCCGCCTCCTCCGCGCCGATGAATCCTACAATGCCGCACATATGCTTCTCCCTCCCATGGTTCCGCGCGCCCCCTGGTCCGGCCGGGTGGGCCGCGCCGTTTTTGGTTTTCAGGTGCAGGGTCTTGCGGGGATATCTGATGTATTATATCATCTGCCGGGGAGGGCTACAACAGGAATTTCCGCTGCCCTGCCCGATTCGGTAAAAAAAGGCCCCGTCCGCTGCCGGCGCAGGCTGGCGGCGGGCGGGGCAGGAGGTCACTCCTTTTCCGGAGGCTCCTCGCTCCGGTGGTCGGGGAGCAGGGCGTTCACCGCCAGGGCGATGACCACTCCCACCACCGTCTCGATGATGCGGGCGGCGGCGTAGAAAAACCGCTCCGCCCCCATCATATTGTTCACCAGGATGATGCAGGGCACCACGCAGGCCATGGTGCAGGCCGCGGGCCGGTTCAGGAGGAGGCACAGCCAAATGCCGGCCACACAGACCGCTCCAAGGACGACGGCCCGGACCAGGGTGTGGCTCGCGACCGCCCCCGGGACCAAGGCCAGAACTCCCAGGACGCCGCCCACCGCCACCCCCATCAGCCGGGAGATGCCGCTCTGGACGGACTGGCCCAGGGAGCTCTGCATACAGACCACACAGGCAATGCAGGCATAGAGAGGCCCCATCTGGCCCAGCACGCCCCCCAGCTCCTCCCGGTAGAAGAGGCCGAAGGGGACGAAGACCAGATAGGACAGCATCACCGCCACAGCGGTCTTGATGGTTCTCATACCCACACTGGGGAGCTGCAATTTCATGGTGTTCCTCTCTTTGGTACAGCGGGCCGCTCAGAAGGGCAGGTTGAGTCCTCCCGTGAGCTGGCCCATGGCGGAGGCGGCGTCGGCGGAGGCGGCGCGCATGGCCTCATTCACCGCGGCCACCACCAGGTCCTGGAGCATCTCCACGTCGTCGGGGTCCACGGCCTCGGGGTCGATGGTCACCGACTTGAGCTCATGCCGGCCGGTGACGGTGGCCGACACCACGCCGCCCCCGGCCTGGGCGGTATACTCCTTCTGCTCCAGCTCTGCCTGCATCCGCTGCATATCCTGCTGCATCTTCTGGGCCTGCTTGATCATGTTCATGTTGATGCCGCCGCCCATGCCGCCCATGCCGCGGCTGCCGAATCCTTTTGCCATGGAAGGGTCACTCCTTAATGATAATATTGTCAAACTGCCGCCCAAGGGCCAGCAGGTCGTCCAAGTTGTCATGCTCCGCCGCCGAAGCCCCCGGGGCGCTCCCCTCCGCGGGTGCCTTGCCCACCTGGACCCGCACCTGGACGGGGCCTCCCGTCCGGGCCTGCGCCTGGGCCTGGACCGCCTCCAGCACCGCCGGACGGCTCACCACGCCCTTGACCAGCTCATCGTCCACCCACAAGGTCAGGGTGCTGCCGCTCCAGCTCCCCTGGACCATCCCGGCGTTGCCCAGGAAGGACCAGGCGTTCCGGGGGACCTTCTCCCGCAGGCCGGCCACCAGGGCCTGCCAGGGGATGCCCCCGGCCGCTAGGGTGGGCTCCACCGGGGTATCCCGGGGCGGGGCAGCCGCCGGCCGGGAAGCGGCGGTTTCCCTCACCGCCTCTCTGCTGGAGGGCTCTGTCCGGGCCTTTGGCGCGGGCCGGGGCGCGGCCGGAGCCGGCCGAGCCGCCGAGGGCTCCTCCCAAGGCGGCCGGTCCTCCTCTGCCGGCGCGGCGGCCCCTTCCTGGGGACCTGCGGCAGGGGCCGCCTCCGCCGGGGCCGTCTGGACCGGTGCGGGAGCCGCCGGGAAGGGCAGGCCGCCGGAGAGCTGGGCCTCCACCCGGTCCAGCCGGGCGGCCAGGCCAAGGGGGCTGTCGTCCAGGGACTCGTCGCACAGCCGGATCAGGCACAGCTCGGCGTCGGTGCGGCGGTTGCTGCTCCGGGGCAGGTCGGCCAGCACCCCCTGGAGGGTGGTGAGGACCCACACCAGCCGGGGGGCGGTGAACTGCTCCGAGAGGCGGCGGAGGGTGGTCTCGTCAAAGCTGCCGCTGAGGAGGGCCGAGCCGGAGGAGGGGGCCGTCTTGCGGAGGAGCAGGTCCCGGGCCAGGGTGGAGAGCTCTCCCAGCACGGCGGCGATGTCCCGCCCGCCGCTGTAGAGCCGGGCCAGGTCCTCCAGGGCCCCCTGGGTGTCCCGCCGGGCCACCCGTTCCAGGAGCCGGGCGGTCTCCAGGCTGCCGGCCAGGCCCAGGGCGTCCAGCACCTGCTGCTCCCCGATGGGGCCGGCCGGGCCGGCGCACTGGTCCAGCAGGGAGAGGGCATCCCGGAGGCCCCCGTCGGCCAGCCGGGCCAGGAGCTCCGCCCCCTCCGGAGTGAGGTCAATGCCCTCCTGCTCCGCCACATAGCCCAGCCGCTTGGCGATGTCAGTGGGCAGGATGCGGCGGAAGGAGAACTGCTGGCATCGGGATTTGATGGTGGCCGGCACCTTGTGGAGCTCGGTGGTAGCCAGAATGAACATCAGGTGCTCCGGGGGCTCCTCCAGAATTTTCAACAGGGCGTTGAAGGCGGCGGTGGAGAGCATGTGGACCTCGTCCACGATGTAGACCCGCTTCCGCACGGCGGCGGGGGTGTAGACCGCCTCGTCCCGGAGGGCACGGACCTGGTCCACGCCATTGTTGGAGGCGGCGTCCAGCTCCAGCACATCCAGGATGGAGCCATTTTCGATGCCCCGGCAGGCGTCGCACTGGTTGCAGGGGTTGCCGTCCACCGGGTGCTCGCAGTTGACCGCCCGGGCCAGGATCTTGGCGCAGGTGGTCTTGCCGGTGCCCCGGGTGCCGGTGAAGAGATAGGCGTGAGACAGGCGCCCGGAGGCCACCTGCCGCTTGAGGGTATCGGTGATGTGGGCCTGCCCCACCACGTCGTCGAAGGTGCGGGGCCGCCATTTCCGGTATAGGGCCTGGTACATTCCTGACATCACCTCTTCTAAGTGGGCGCCTCCGCCCCACGGAAAAAGGGGCCCGGTGTACCTGCCGTGCCCCTTTTCGTGTGTTCCTTCTGTGTTCCGGCGCGAAGCAAGACCGCACACCGGCCTTTGAAGCCTGCGCTATGTCCGTAACCCCGGCAGCCAGCTCAAGAACGGCAGCCCCGCGGCACACGGGAGGGTCCGCTTAATGCTGCTCGGTTCCCCGCCTGACATGGTTCACGGGTTCCCGTTGCGCGGGACCGATCTATCATCGCCGCTTACCGGGGGCAGGCGGCACAGCGCAGGTCCGGGGGCCGGGATTCATCCCTGCTGTAGCGGGTTGCAGGTACAGGGCACCGCTATCTCCCCGACTAGTGCGGTCCTGCTTCGCGCCGGACCCCCAAGGGCCCGGCCGAGCCGGTATGGCATATTGTACTACATTCCGCCGGATTTATCAATCCCGGATTTTCTTCGCCCCGCCGGGGCCGGGGTTGAGATTTTTCCATACCTGTGATAAAATATCGTTCTGTATGAGAAAAGCTGTCCAAACTGGTATCTCTTCTGCTTCCACGCGCATACCTTAAAAGAGAGAACGACGGAAAGAAGGAGCTTCTGTCTATGAAGATCGTTGTCATAGCAGGGGGGCTGAGCCCCGAACGAAACGTATCCCTGTCCTCAGGGGTCATGATCGCTGAGGCCCTGCGGAGCCGGGGCCACCGGACGGCCCTGGTGGACCTCTATTTCGGCCTGGAGGACTGGTCCGGCGCACCGGAGGACCTCTACGAGGCCCCCCTGCCCGAGGCGTGGCGGCGGGTGGACCACGCCGCCCCCGACCTTTCGGAGGTCAAGGCCCGGCGGCGCTGGCAGAGCGAGAGCCAGTTTGGCCCCGGAGTGCTGGAGCTCTGCGCCGGGGCGGATGCCGCCTTCCTGGCCCTCCACGGCGCCTGCGGGGAGGACGGCCGGGTCCAGGCCGCCCTGGACCTGATGGGCATCCCCTATACCGGCTCCGGCCACCTGGCCAGCGCCATCGCCATGGACAAGGACCTGACCAAACGCCTGGCCGCCCAGGCCGGCATCGCCACCTCTCCCTGGCGCATCCTCACCTATACCCGCTCCGACATCCCCGCCCTGTCCCAGGAGCTGGAGCTCCCCTGCGTGGTCAAGCCCATGGACGGCGGCTCCTCCATCGGCGTGGCCATCGCCCACACTCCCCAGGAGCTCTCCGACGCCCTGGAGCAGGACCTGGCCTTCGGCGGTCCGGTCCTGGTGGAGCGGTACCTCCAGGGCCGGGAGATCCAGGTGGGGGTCCTGGAGGACCGGGCCCTGCCCTCCATCGAGATCATCCCCAAGCAGGGGTTTTATGACTACGAGAACAAGTACCAGCCCGGCGCGGCGGAGGAGGTCTGCCCCGCCCCGGTGGACCCGGAGCTGGAGCGCCGCCTGGGGGAGACCGCCCTGGCGGTCCACCGGCTCCTGGGCCTGGCGGTGTACTCCCGGACCGACTTCATCGTGGACGGCGAGGGCACGCCCTGGCTGCTGGAGAGCAACACCCTGCCCGGCATGACCCCCACCAGCCTCCTGCCCCAGGAGGCCGCGGCGGTGGGCATCGGCTACCCGGAGCTGTGCGAACGCATCCTCACCGCCTCCCTGGAGGCCCGGCGGGCGGGGCGCTGAGCCCCGCCCCGAGAGAACGCGCGAGAGAAGGAGAAGGAACGATATGGAGCCCATCACCATCCGCGAGATCATCGAGGCCGTAGGCGGCACCCTGCTGGGGGAATTCCGGGACCTGGACCAGACCGTCACCCACGTCTTCACCGACAGCCGGAAGCCCGACCCCGGCGCCCTCTTCATCCCCCTGGTGGGGGAACGCTTCGACGGCCACGCCTTCATTCACGACGCCCTCACCGGGGGGGCCGCCGGCTGCTTCACCCAGCGGGAGCGGGAGAGCTACCTGCCGGACAAGTTCTATATTAAAGTAAGCAGCACTCAGCGGGCCCTCCGGGACCTGGCCCGCTGGTACAAGCGGCGGTTCTCCATCCCCTTTGTGGCCATCACTGGCAGCGTGGGCAAGACCACCACCAAGGACATGGTGGCGGCGGTGCTGGGGGAGCGTTACAAGGTCCTCAAGACCGAGGGCAACTTCAACAATGAGGTGGGCCTCCCCCTGACCCTCCTGCGGCTCAACCACACCCACGAGCTCTGCGTGGTGGAGATGGGCATGAACCACTTTGGGGAGATCGAGTACCTCAGCGCCATTGTGGAGCCCGATGTGGCCGTCATCACCAACATCGGGGACTCCCACATCGAGAACCTGGGCTCCCGGGAGAACATCCTCAAGGCCAAGTGCGAGATCTTCTCCCACATGGACCCCCAAAAGGGCTACGTCATCCTCAACGGGGATGACCCCCTCCTCCAGGGCATCCGGCCCCAGCTCCCCTTCGAGACGGTCTGCGTGGGCGGGGCCGAGGGCCTGGAATACCGGGCCACCGACGTGGTCACCGACGGGGAGCGGAGCGTCTCCTGCCATGTCACCACCCCCCGGGAGGATTTTGACGTGGAGATCCCCGCCCTGGGCAGCCACATGCTCTACCCCACCCTTACCGCCGCGGCGGTGGCCGAGCGCTTCGGCATGACCGGCGAGGAGATCGCCCGGGGGGTCCACCGTTTCGCCCCCACCAAGATGCGGATGAACATCCTCAAGCGCGGGAACGGCATCACCATCCTCAACGACACCTACAACGCCAACCCCCAGTCCATGCGGGCGGCGGTGGAGGTCCTCTCCAAGAGCGGCGGCGGCTATAAGCTGGCGGTGCTGGGGGACATGTTCGAGCTGGGGCCCTTCGCCCCCGCCCTCCACGCCGGCGTAGGGGCCTACCTGGGCAAGGCCGGGGTGGACTGCCTGGTGGCCGTGGGGGAGCAGTCCCGCCACATCTATGAGGCCGCCCGGGATGCCCTGGTCCCCGAGGTCTACTGGTACGCCACCAAGGAGGAGGCCCAGCCCATCCTGGCCGGGCTGGTCCGCCCCGACGCCACCATCCTGGTGAAGGCCTCCCGGGGCATGGCCTTTGAGGACCTGGTAGAGTATCTCAAGGGCATCACCCCGGAAGCCTGAACCAAAAAAGGGCGCGGCCGGCGATCTGCCGTCCGCGCCCCTGGGGCATATGGACTCCTTTACCCGAAGAGGGCTTCCAGCTTCTCCCGGAAGGGCGGGTGGATGACCCCCTTCTCCGTGACGATGCCCGTCAGGAGCTGGTGGGGGGTCACGTCGAAGGCGGGATTATAGACCCCCACCCCCTCCGGGGCCGTCTGGACCCCGGCAAAGTGGGTGACCTCCTCGGGGGAGCGCTCCTCGATGACGATGTGCTTCCCGTCCGGGATGGTGAGGTCGATGGTGGAGGAGGGCAGCACCGTATAGAAGGGGATACCGTGGTACTGGGCCAGCACCGCCACGGAGTAGGTGCCGATCTTGTTGGCAAAGTCCCCGTTGGCCGCCATGCGGTCGCACCCCAGAAAGACCAGGTCGATCTTCCCCTGGGCCATGAGGCTGGCGGCCATGCCGTCGGTGATGAGGGTGGCGGGGATGCCGTCCCTCACCAGCTCCCAGGCGGTGAGCCGGGCCCCCTGGAGGAGGGGCCTTGTCTCGTCGCAGTAGACCATGGCCACATGTCCGGCGGCGTGGGCCGCGCGCACCACCCCCAGGGCGGTGCCATAGCCCCCGGTGGCGATGGCACCGGCGTTGCAGTGGGTGAGGATGCGGGCCCCCTTGGGCACCAGGGAGGCCCCGTGCTTTCCCATCTTCCGGTTCATGGCGATGTCCTCCCGGTGGATGGCCTCGGCCTCCCGGATGAGGGCGGGGATGGCCTGGGGGGTCCAGCCCTGGGCCTCCAGCACTCCCCGCATCCGGTCCAGGGCCCAGAAGAGGTTCACCGCCGTGGGACGGCTGGCCGCCAGGGTCTCCAGGGCGGCCTCCAGCCCCGGCCGGAAGTCCCCGGGCCGGTCCTGATGCTCCAAAGCGGCCAGGCACACGGCGTAGGCCGCCGAGATGCCGATGGCCGGCGCCCCCCGGACCACCAGGCGGCGGATGGCCTCCGCCACGGCGCGGTAATCGGTATAGTCGTCCCAGACCTCCTCCACCGGGAGTCTGGTCTGGTCCAGCAGGGCAAGGGCGGTCCCCTTCCAGCGAATGGCGTCCATATGCGCCGCCTCCTATCTGTACTATCTGCGGATGATTGTACCACAGTCCGCCTCCGGCGTCAAAGCCCGGAGCGGAGGTCCGGGAAAAACGATACACACAGGAGAAGCACCCATGATCGACATCTCTGTTTCAAACATTGTGAAAGAATTTGAGGTGGGCCGAAAAATTCTGGACGGCCTGACCTTTCAGGTGGACACCGGGGAGCGGGTGGGCCTGCTGGGAAAGAACGGGGCGGGCAAGACCACCCTCTTCCGCATCCTCACCGGGGAGCTGGAGCCCGACGAGGGCCAGGTGGCCATCGCCTCCGGCAAGCGGGTGGGGCTCATCTCCCAGATCCCCGTCTATCCGGCGGGCTACACGGTGGAGGCTGTCCTCCGCACCGCCTTCGACCGGCTCCGGGACATGGAACAGGAGATGGAGTCCCTCACCGCCCGGATGGCCGCCGGAGAGAGCGACCCCGCCCTGCTCAAGCGGTACGACACCCTCTCCGCCGCCTTTGAGTCCGGGGGCGGCTACGACACCGAGACTGCCCTGAACAAGGTCTGCAACGGCCTGGACATCCCCTCCGCCATGCGGGCGCGGGCCTTTGCCGACCTCTCCGGCGGGGAGAAGACCCGGGTGAACCTGGGCCGCCTCATTCTGGAGGACACCGACATCCTCCTGCTGGATGAGCCCACCAACCACCTGGACCTCCGGGCCACCGAGTGGCTGGAGGACTACCTGAGCCGCTTCAAGGGCACCGTCCTCACCATCTCCCACGACCGCTGGTTCCTGGACAAGGTGGTCCAGCGGGTGGTGGAGCTGGAGAACGGCAGGGCCGAGTTCTACGCCGGCAACTACAGCTTCTATGTGGAGGAGAAGGAGCGCCGCTACCAGGAAAAGCTCCGGCAGTACGAGAAGGAGCAGGCCAAGATCGCCCAGCTCCAGGAGGCGGCGGACAAGCTCCACCTGTGGGCCTTCATGGGCAACGACAAGCTCCACAAGCGGGCCTTCTCCATGGAAAAGCGCATCGAGCGCCTGCGGAAGACCGACAAGCCCCGGAAGGAGCGCCGGCTGGAGGTCCGCTTCGGAGAGCGGGAGTTCCACGGGGACGAGGTCCTCACCCTCAAGGACCTGAAGAAGTCCTTTGGGGACCGGGTCCTCTTCGACCATGTGGACCTGGAGGTGGTGGGGGGCGAACGCATCGCCCTCCTGGGGGACAACGGCACCGGCAAGTCCACCCTCCTGAAGCTCATCCTGGGAGAGGAGGCCCCGGACAGCGGCAAGATTCGCATGGGCCCCACGGTGAAGATCGGCTACCTCCCCCAGATCGTCCACTTCGACCGGCCGGACCGGAACCTGGTGGACACCATGCTCTACGCCCAGAACTGCTCCACCCAGGAGGCCCGGGACCGGCTGGCTGCCTTCAACTTCCGGGGGGAGGACGTCTTCAAGCCGGTCTCCGCCCTCTCCGGCGGGGAGCAGTCCCGCCTGCGGCTGTGCATGCTCATGGACGAGAAGATCAACCTCCTCATCCTGGACGAGCCCACCAACCACCTGGACCTGGACTCCCGGGAGTGGATCGAGGAGGCGGTGGCCGACTACGGCGGGAACCTCCTCTTCGTCTCCCACGACCGCTACTTCATCCACCAGTTCGCCACCCGGATCTGGATGCTGGAGGACGGGAAGATCACCGACTTTGACGGCACCTTTGAAGAGTATCGGGCCTGGCGGGAGAAAAAGCTCCCCCCGCCGCCCCAAAAGCAGGAGGCGGCCGCCCCCAAGAAGGAAAAGCCCCGGCGCACCGGCGGCACCAAGCTGCTAGAAAAGGAGGTGGCCGCCGCCGAGCGGGAGGTCACCCGGGCCGAGGAGCGCATGTACGACCTGACCCAGGAGATCGAGGCGGCCTCCAGCGACTACCTCAAGCTCACCGAGCTCTATGAGCAGCGGGAGGCCCTGGAGGAGGAGATCGCCCATCTCTACGCCGTCTGGGAGCGGCTGAGTGCCGAGCTGGAGGAGGCGAGGGCAGAGTGAAGACCAGACCCTACCGGCCCTATCAGGGCACCGGGCGCTGGGGCTCCCCCCTGCTCCTGCTGGGCGGGGCGGTCCTGGCGGCCTCCCTGCTCTTCTTCCTCCTGGCCCCCTTCAGCCTCCAGAAGTTTGCCGCCTTCCCCGCCGCCCTGGGGGGCTTTCTGGTCCTCTACGGCCTTACCGCCCGGTGCAGCCTCCCGACGGGGCGGCTGCTGCGGCGCATCCTGCTGGGACTGCTGGCCCTGGCCCTGGCGGCCTTCGCCGCCCTGGAGGCGGTGGTCCTCCTGGGGGCCCGGACCCAGGTGGCCACAGGTGAGGCCGCCCCGGAGATCATGGTGATCTTCGGCTGCCAGGTCCGGGCGGATGGTCCCTCCGAGCTCCTGCGGGACCGGCTGGACACCGCCCTGGACTATCTGGAGGACCACCCCGGCATGACGGTGGTGGTCAGCGGCGGCCAGGGCCCCGACGAGCCCATGAGCGAGGCCCAGGCCATGTACGACTACCTCACCGGCCACGGGGTGGACGGAGACCAGATCGTCCTGGAGGACCGCTCCAGCAACACCTGGGAGAACATCCAGTACACTCTGGACCTCTTCCAGTCCGGGGCGGTGGAGCCCACCGGGAAGATCCTGGCCGTCTCCAACGGCTTCCACCTCTCCCGCATCCGGATGCTCTGGGGGCGGGAGTGGGAGGGGACCTACACCCTCTCCACCCTGGCCGCCCCCTCCAGCCACCTGCCCTCCCGGCTGTCCATGCACCTCCGGGAGCCCCTGGCCCTGGCCAAGTCCTGGCTGCTGGACCGCTGATTTCATCCTGCCAAATGAGGTTACACTATGCTGGAAGACAAGCTCAACGCCCTGGAAAACCAATACGCCGAGCTGGAGGCCCGTCTGGCTGCTCCAGAGACCTACGGCGACCCCGCCCTAGTGGCCCGGCTCAACAAGGAGCAGCGGGAGCTGGAGCCGGTGGTCACCGCCTACCGGGCCTACCAGAAGCGCCGCCGGGACCTCTCTGACGCCCAGGAGCTCCTGTCCGACCCCGACATGAAGGAGCTGGCCCAGGAGGAGTACGCCGCCGCCAAGGCCGACCTGGAGCGGCTGGAGGAGGAGATCAAGGTCCTCCTCCTCCCCCGGGACCCCAACGACGAAAAGAATGTCATCGTGGAGATCCGGGCCGGGGTCGGGGGTGAGGAGGCCGCCCTCTTCGCCCACTCCCTCTATCGCATGTACACCATGTACGCCGAGACCCGCCGCTGGAAGGTGGAGGTGGACTCCCTCAATGAGACCGAGCTGGGGGGCGTCAAAGAGATCTGCTTCACCATCGACGGGGAGGGCGCCTACTCCCGGCTGAAATTCGAGAGCGGCGTCCACCGGGTCCAGCGGGTGCCCGAGACCGAGTCCGGCGGGCGCATCCACACCTCCACCGCCACAGTGGCCGTGCTGCCCGAGGTGGACGAGGTGGAGTTCGAGCTGGACCCCGCCGACATCGAGATGCAGGTCTTTCGCTCCTCCGGGGCGGGGGGCCAGCACATCAACAAGACCTCCTCCGCCGTGCGCCTCATCCACAAGCCCACCGGCACGGTGGTGGAGTGCCAGCAGGAGCGCAGCCAGTTCCAGAACCGGGACAAGGCCATGCAGCTCCTCCGGTCCCGTCTCTATGAGGAGAAGGTCCGGGAGCAGGAGGCCTCCGTCACCGCCGAGCGGCGGAGCCAGGTGGGCACCGGCATGCGCAACGAGCGCATCCGCACCTACAACTTCCCCCAGGGCCGGGTCACTGACCACCGCATCGGCCTGACCCTCTACAAGATCGACGCCGTGATGGACGGCGACCTGGACGAGCTCATCGACGGCCTGGTGACGGCAGACCAGGCCGAGCGCATGAAGCACCAGGGAGAACAGGAGTGACGACACCATGGAGCTTTGCATCCACTTTACCGCCCTCCCCCAGGGCCTGACCCTGGAAGACGTGAAGCTGGACCTGGCCACCCTCCTGGAGGAGGACGGCTGGCTCACCGGCTCCGGCCCGGATTTCATCGAGCTGGAGCTGGAGGACGAGCGGAACAACCCCAAGTACGGCATCCTCACCGTCAAGGGCTATCTGCAAAAGGCTAAATTCGCCCCGGACACCACCATCGAGCTGGCTGGGACCCCCACAGGTATCTACGATTAGTATTTTTCGCCCTTTCTTTTTCAATTTTTTATCATTTCAGGAGGCGTCCGCTATGAAGATCGCAGTTGGTATTCTGAACATCGTCCTGGGGGCGGTCCTGGTGGCCGCCGGCATCCTGACCCTGGTCCTCCCCGCCCGGCGCCGGAACACGGACCAGTGGGACTGAGCGCGGAGGGAGAGCCATTGAAGACGCAAAAACTTGCCGCCCATGAGGTGGAGGCCGCCGCCGCCATGCTCCGCCGGGGGGGGCTGCTGGGCATCCCCACGGAGACGGTGTACGGCCTGGGGGCCAACGGCCTGGACCCCCAGGCCGTGGCCGCCATTTTCCAGGCCAAGGGCCGGCCCCAGGACAACCCCCTCATCCTCCACATCCCCTCGGCGGACTGGCTGGAGCGGTTCTGCCAGGACATCCCTCCGGCGGCCTGGACCCTGGCGGAGCGGTTCTGGCCGGGTCCCCTCACCATGATCCTGACCCGGAAGCCCCTGGTGCCCGACGTGGTCACCGCCGGGCTGGATACCGTGGGGATGCGCTGTCCCGCCCACCCCCTGTGCCGGGCGGTCATCGCCGCCGCCGGGGTCCCGGTGGCAGCGCCCTCGGGGAACACCTCCGGCCGCCCCAGCCCCACCAATGCCGCCGATATGCTGGAGGACATGGA
This sequence comes from Candidatus Intestinimonas pullistercoris, assembly GCA_019119795.1. Lineage (GTDB taxonomy): Bacteria > Bacillota > Clostridia > Oscillospirales > Oscillospiraceae > Intestinimonas > Intestinimonas pullistercoris. Next base: position 1,958 of record DWWJ01000088.1, on the reverse strand, counting down.
GGGGAAGATCGACGGCATCCTGGACGGCGGTCCCTGCTCCGTGGGGGTGGAGTCCACCATCGTGGACCTGACGGTCCAGCCCCCCCGGCTCCTGCGCCCCGGCGGGGTGACCCTGGAGGAGCTCCGGGACGCCCTGGGGGAGGTGGCGGTGGACCCGGCGGTCCAGCGCCTCATGGGGGCTGGGGAGCAGCCCCGGGCCCCCGGGATGAAATACCGCCACTACGCCCCCAAGGCCCCGGTGACCGTTGTGAAGGGGGACCCGGCCCGGTGCGCCGCCTACATCGCCGCCCACCTGGGGCCGGAGGACGGGGTGGTCTGCTTCGACGAGTTCGCCGGGGATTACCCCGGCCACACGGTGGAGGCTCTGGGTCCGGCGGCGGACAAGGCCGCCCAGGCCCGGAACGTCTTCGACGCCCTCCGGGCCTTTGACGCCACCCCGGTCCCCGCCATCTGGGCCCAGTGCCCCGACGAGGCCGGTCTGGGCCTGGCCGTGGCCAACCGCCTCAACAAGGCGGCGGGGTTCCACATCATCGACCTGGAGGGAGAGCCATGAGCCAGAAGCGAGACGTAGTGCTCCGGACCCTGGCGGAGCAGAACATCCCCTATCAGCTCTGGGAGCATCCGGCGGTCTACACCATCGAGGAGATGGACGCCCTGGACCTGCCCGCCCCGGAGGCGGTGGTGAAGAACCTCTTCCTGCGGGATGCCAAGGGCCGGCGGTACTTTTTGGTGGTCCTGTCCAAGGAAAAGCAGGCCGACCTGCGCGCCCTGGGGGAGCGGCTGGGGGTCAAGCTGAGCTTCGCCTCTTCGGAGCGGCTGGCGGCCTGCATGGGCCTGGAAAAGGGGAGCGTGACCCCCTTCGGCGTCCTCAACGACCAGGAGCGGAAGGTGGAGGTCCTGCTGGACCAGGACCTGAGGACCCGGCCCCTGGTGGCCGTCCACCCCAACGAGAACACCGCCACCGTGGCCCTGGCCCCGGAGGACCTGCTTCAGGTGCTGGAGGACCACGGGAATTCTGTGACCTGGCTGGAGCTGTAGAAAGGCGGGCTGCATCTATGAAGATCATCGGCATCACCGGCCCCACCGGGGCCGGCAAGACCACAGCGCTGGGCGCCCTGCGGGAGCTGGGGGCCTGGATGATCGACGCGGACGAGGTCTACCACCGTCTGCTGGAGGAGAGCGCCCCCCTCCGGGAGGCCCTGACCGCCCGGTTTGGGGATATTCAGGACAAATCGGGCAAAATAGACCGAAAGAAGCTGGGGAGCGTGGTCTTCGGGGACCCGACGGCCCTCTCCGACCTCAACGCCATCACCCACCGCTTCATCGGGGAGGAGATCGACCGGCAGCTCTCTGCCGCCCGGGCGGAGGACCGGAGCGCCGCCGCCATCGACGCCATCGCCCTCATCGAGAGCGGTTTAGGGGACCGCTGCGACGCGGTGGTGGGGGTCATCGCCCCGGCGGAGCTCCGGGTCCGGCGCATCATGGCCCGGGAGGGCATCCCAGAGGACTATGCCTGGAAGCGGGTCAACGCCCAGCAGGGGGAGGAGTTTTTCCGGACCCACTGCGACTATCTGCTGGAAAATACGGAGCACGACACCCCGGAGGCCTTCCGGGCCCGGGCCCTGGTGCTCTTTACCGATATTTTATCTTAGAGATCAGACAAGGGAGGCTTTTTTCATGGAAGAAACCAAGACCCCCGGCGAGAAGCGCCGGAAGGAGCTGTTCTACGCTCCCAAAAACGGCTGGGACCGGATCGACGCCGGCGACGAGGCCGCCCTGCGGTCCTACTGTGAGGACTACAAGAAATTCCTGGACGAGAGCAAGACGGAGCGGGAGGCGGTGGACACCGCCATCGCACTGGCCGAGGCCAAGGGCTTCCGCCCCTTCACCCGGGGCATGGCCCTCCAGCCCGGGGACAAGGTCTACCGCTCCAACCGGGGCAAGGCCCTGATGCTGGC
>DWWJ01000087.1 GCA_019119795.1 Candidatus Intestinimonas pullistercoris | reverse complement strand
TTCACCACCTTCATCGACATCCAGGGCGTGGAGGACTTCCACGGCGAGATGGACTTCAAGGTGGCCGGCACCAAGGCCGGCATCACCGCCATCCAGATGGACATCAAGAACGACGGCCTGAGCCACGCCATCATCAAGGAGGCCCTGGAGATCACCCGGGACGCCCGCTTCGCCATCCTGGACGAGATCATGCTCCCCTGCATCGCCCAGCCCAGGGCCGAGGTGGCCGAGACGGCCCCCAAGATGGTGAAGATGAAGATCGACCCCGACAAGATCCGGGAGGTCATTGGCTCCGGCGGCAAGGTCATCCAGAAGATCTGCGCCGACACCGGCGCCAAGATCGACATCGAGGACGACGGCACCATCTTCATCGCCGGGGTGGACAAGGCCTCCTGCGACGCCGCCAAGAAGACCATCGAGACCATCGTCTTCGTCCCCGAGGTGGGACAGCTCTACTACGGCAAGGTGGTGCGCATCCTGCCCTTCGGCGCCTTCGTGGAGCTGGCCCCCGGCAAGGACGGCATGGTCCACATCTCCAAGCTCTCCAACCGCCGGGTGGAGAAGTGCGAGGACGTGGTGAACATCGGCGACATGATCTGGGTCAAGGTCATCGAGATCGATGAGAAGGGCCGGGTGAACCTCTCCTACAAGGATGCCCTCCGGGACATCGAGCGCAACCCCGGCCTCAAAAAGTGAGCCTGCCCTGTGCCGGCGCACCCCGAGGCGAAAAAAAGCAAAAAAATTTTTCTTTCTGTAAAACCAGCGGACCCTGTTTCGGCACTTAAACTTGTCACAGCCTCCCGATCAGGCTGTTGCAAAAGATTAAGGAGGAGATCAACATGAAGAAAAACAGAACAAAGCTCATCTCCCGCGCCGCCGCTGTCGTGCTGGGCGCCGCCCTGCTCTGCGGCACCGCTGTGGCCGCCAGCACCATCACGTCCAGGACCATCACCGCCCAGTACATGGGCATCCAGATCGTGGTGGACGGCGTGGCCGTGACCCCCAAAGACGCCAACGGCAATGTGGTGGAGCCCTTTGTCAGCGAGGGCACCACCTATCTGCCCGTGCGGGCCATCGGCGAGGCCCTGGGCAAGGAGGTCACCTGGGACGGGGAGACCCGCACCGTCTATGTCGGTCAGGTGCCCGGCACCGAGGTGAACTGGATGACTGAGCTGCCCCCCTACCAGGTGAACAGCGCCAGCAAGGTCTATGACGGCACCGATCCCAAGTCCACCTTTACTGTGGTCGGCGAGACCAAGACCAGCGGCATTACCTTGGAAGACCCCGATTTCAGCACCTCGTTCGACGGTGGCTACGCCATTTGGAACACCAACGCCCTGTATACTTCCATGACCTTTACCGCCGCCCATCTTACCAAGAGCAGCCATTACGACTATGATGGTGTTCTGGATGTCTACCTGGACGGCGAGCTGGCCGCCTCCTACGATTTGGCGTGGGACGGAGCCCCTCAGACCATCACTGTCCCCCTGAACCGCGCGGCCAGCGTGAGGATGGAGCTGCACGGCTTTAACGACAATGGTTCCAACGAGCGCACCGCCTTTGCCATCTACGACATTTCTTTCGCCGAGTAATCTTTCCACCGTGTTTTCGGGCGGACGGGTGACTTTGCCCGTCCGCCCGAGCATTTTAGCAGGAGATGACAGACCTTCATGACGCTGGATGAACTTTGGACCGGCTCCGGCGCGGCGGCCTGGGGGACCTGCGCCTACCGGGACCTCCTCCCCGCCATGGACGAGGCCGCCCGGGCCAAGGCGGCCGGGCTGTGCCCTGACCCCGCCGGGGTCTTTGTGGCGGCCTACCCCTACTTTCCCGGGGACACGCCGGGGAACCTCTCCCTCTACGCCCGGGGCCAGGACTACCATGTGGCCATCCCCAGGCGGATGGAGCAGGTCTGCGAGGGGCTCCGGACCCTCTACCCCGGCCGGAACTTTGTGCGGATGGTGGACGACTCCCCCCTGCCGGAGCGGATGTGCGCCGGGCTGGCGGGGGTGGGGCTCCGGGGGCGCAACGGCATGACCATCGTGCCCCCCTGGGGGACCTATCTCTTCCTGGGCACGGTCCTCACCGACCTCCCCCTGGAGAGCGCCCCGGAGATCTCGTCCCTGTGCATGGACTGCGGCGCCTGCCTGGAGGCCTGCCCCTCCGGGGCCCTGACCTTGGAGGGCGTGGACCGGGGCAAGTGCCTCTCCGACCTGACCCAGCGGAAGGGGGAGCTCACCGACCGGGAGCGGGAGGCCCTCTCCCGCCACGGCCTGGTGTGGGGCTGCGACCTGTGCCAGCGGGTGTGCCCCTACAATCAGGATGTCCCCCTCTCTCCGCTGCCTGAATTCCGGGAGGACCAGATCACCGACCTGGAGCCCGAGGATGTGGCCTGCCTCACCAACCGGCAGTTTCGGGAGAAATATGCCGGCCGGGCCTTTACCTGGCGGGGCCCCGGCGTCCTGCGCCGGAACCTGGAGCTCCACCGGGAGTCCTCCGGCGGAGCCGAAGGGAAAAAAGAGCCGAGCCACACATAAAAGCGCCGCCCTCCGTGGAAACTATCCCCGGAAGGCGGTGTTTTTTATGCAAGTACGCGAGCTGATGAATCAGAGTGTGGTCTCCATCACCCCGGGGGAGTCGGCCTCCCTGGCCGCCCGGCTCCTGGCCCGGCACCAGCTGGGCGCCCTGCCGGTCTGCGGCGAGGACGGCGGCCTCCGGGGCATCGTCACCGACCGGGACATCGTCACCCGGTGCGTGGCCGCCGAGACCGACCCCCACAAGGTGCCGGTCCGGGAGATCATGTCCCGGAACTGCGCCGTGATCTCCCCCGAGGAGGACGCGGCGGAGGCCGCCCGGCTGATGGGGGCGGGGCAGGTCCGCCGGCTGCCGGTGCTGGAGGACGGAAAGGTGGTGGGCATGGTCTCCCTGGGGGACCTGGCCAAGTGCCGGGCCTGCGACATGGAGGCGGCAGAGGCCCTCTCCGAAATTTCGGAGAACATCCACCGCCCGCCCACATCCGGGCCCTCAGACTGAAACAGCGCCCCCGGCCGCTTCGGCGGCCGGGGGCGCTGTGTATGTTCCGATCAGTCGGAGGGGGCCTGCCCCTCCACCCGCCGGGCGATATAGCCCGGCACCTCCTCCCGGGGGATGTCCAGGGCGGCGGCCAGCTCCCCGAAGAGCAGGTCCTCCGCCCGCTTCATAAAGCGCTGGTCCAGGGCCCCTACCTTCCGCTTGTGGGCCTCCAGGTCCTGCTTCTTGGCGTAGATGGACATGGTGAGCTCCAGATAGGCCTGGCAGTCGTGGGTCTTCAGGGCCGCCTGGTAGTGGCCCGTCAGCTCCCGCAGGGCCCGGCTGTAAAAGCCCTGGGCCTTGATCTGGGGGATGCGGTCGATGAGGGCGTTGGCCTCCTCCCGGGTGAGGATGGGCCGCATGAAGACCTTATTGCTGTCCACCGGCGTGGTGATGGTGCAGCTCTGATAGAGGGGCTCCAGGACATAGTAGCTCCGCTCCGGCTCTCCCCGGCCCGGACTGCGGACCTGGATGTCGGCCACCCGGCAGACCCCCGTCTCCCCATAAAACAACAGCGCTCCGATCTGATACATGCTCTGCCGCCCCCTCCCGCTGTGCTGCGTACAAAAAAAGACAGCGTGGGCCCCACAACTGGACTTACGTCCCTGAGGACCACACGCTGCCCTTTTATTTTAGCACAAACGCAGGCGGAAGGTAAGAAAAACTTCCGGCACCAGATCACTTTTTCGGCGTCACTACGCCGCCGGTCTTGAAGATGCTCTCCGGCGGCACGGCGCCCCGGACGCAGGAGACGGGATAGATGTTGGTGTCCCGGCCCACCACTGTGCCGGGGTTGAGGACGGAGTTGCACCCCACCTCCACCCGGTCCCCCAGGATGGCGCCGAACTTCTTCCGGCCGGTCTCCAGGCGGCGGTCCCCGTCCTTCACCACCACCAGGGTCTTGTCGGACTTGACATTGGAGGTGATGGACCCCGCACCCATGTGGCTGCGGTAGCCCAGGATGGAGTCCCCTACATAGTTGTAGTGGGGGACCTGGACCTTGTCAAAGAGGATGACGTTCTTGAGCTCCACGGAGTTGCCCACCACGCAGCCGGCCCCCACCAGGGCGGAGCCCCGGATAAAGGCCCCGTGGCGCACCTCGGTCTCCGGCCCGATGATGCAGGGGGCCCCCAGCCAGGCGGAGGGAAAGACCTGGGCCGTCTTGTGGACCCACACCTGGGGGGACGGCTGGTCGTATTCCTCCGGAGGGAGCTCCGCCCCCAGGCGGAGGATCAGGTCCCGGATGCCGTCCAGGGCCTCCCAGGGGTAGTGGAAGCCCGCCAGGTATTCTCCCGCCAGGCTGTGGGACAGGTCCAGCAGCTTTGTCGTTTCCAGCTCCATCATAACATGCGCTCCTTTTGTATCCTGTGGGGCCCGCGGGCCGTTCTTAAGGACCATTATACCGTTTTTTCCGCCGTTTGCAAGCCCTACCCGGCGGTCAGGCCGCCATCTGCCGGCCGGTGTGGTCGATGGTGTAGTCGGTGTTGTAGGTCCCCGGCAGGATGAGCTGGGAGATGGGGACGAAGGTGTAGCCCTCCTGGAGCAGGGTCTCCAGAATGGTGGGCAGGGCCTCCGGCGTGTGGAGGGCCGCATTGTGGAAGAGCACGATGGAGCCCGCCTGGACCTTGGAGGTCACCCGCTTGGTGATCTCCTGGGCCGAGAGGTCCTTCCAGTCCAGGCTGTCCACGTCCCAAACAGCTTCAAGCCATTGGAAGGCAACTGATAGCCGGATTTTCCTGTGCCCCCAAAAGAAAAAAGTGACCCGGAATACAGAGGCATGGCATACGACATGCTCTCATATATTCCAGATCACTTCCGCTGTCTCCCCGGACAGCCGGATCTCCTGTATGAACTGTGCCGCCACCAGCTTTTTCTGCTCAAAGTCCAGTGGT
>DWWJ01000086.1 GCA_019119795.1 Candidatus Intestinimonas pullistercoris | reverse complement strand
CGCCGGAGACCGACGGACCGGAGGACCTCCTGGAGTGGGAGAAGGCCCCTGCCGCCGGGACAGGGGCCGGGGCTGTGCGGAGGCTCCGCGGCGTCGTCCCGGCGGGCGAAGAGGGGGAGCGGAGCCCGGAGGCGGTCTCCCTCCCGGCTGTGGGCCGGCGGGGAGTGCTGCCCGCGGGAGGGGTGTCCGGCGGGAGTTTGGAACGGACGGCCGCCGAGGGAGCAGAGGCCCTCCCGGGTTCAGAGCTCCCTTCGGGAGCACTGGAGGCGGCGGCCGGCAGAGGCACGGCGGGGACGCTCTATGCCCAGGTCCGGCGGACCCGGGCGGCGGCGGAGTACGCCGCCGCCCGGAGGGAGACCGTCACCGTGCCCGTCCCGGCGGCGGCTCCGGCCCCGGCCCCCCTGGGGGCGGAGGGGCTGGACCGGCTCTTCCAGCGGGACGCCCGGCGGTACGACGGGGGATTCACGCTTTATTAGGAGGGATCAGGCTTGAAGCTGGCGGCAATGCGCTATAAGGACTATGTGTGGCCCCACAACCCCAGGACCTACACCATCGACTATCAGAGAAATGTGGCGGTGCAGAAGGTGCCCTTCGGCCGCTACCACCTCCAGGACCTGGGGCTCACCCGGCGGGTCATGCGGGGAGAGGGGGAGTTCGTGGGGGAGGGGGCCTACGACGAGTTCAAGCGGCTGGCCTCCGTCTTCTACCTGCCGGGGCCGGGGCCCCTCATCCACCCGGTGTGGCAGGCGGCCGAGGTCTACTTTGTGGACCTGAGCCTCCGGCAGGAGCCCAGGGCCGACTATGTGGCCTATTCCTTCACCTTCTGGGAGAGCAGCACCGAGACGGGGACCCAGGCGGGGACCCTCCCCACCTCCAACGCTGGAAGCGGGGCGGCGGGCCAGGGCAGCGGCGCTGGCGCCGCCGGGAATGGGGGTGGAGGCGGTGCGGCCTACCACACCGTGGAGGCGGGGGAGACCCTGTGGGGCATCGCCCGGGACTATGGGCTCTCCCTCACCGCCCTCATCGAGAAGAACCCGCAGATCAAAAACCCCAACCTCATTCTGGTGGGAGAGCAGGTGAGGGTGGCGTGATGGAGTGGGTCTTGGAGTGCTGGGACGGCGGGGAGCTCCGGCTGGAGCAGCCAGTGGAGTGGGAGCTGGAGTATACGGTGGGGACCCCCTGCGACAGCTTTTCCCTGATCTGCCCCTGGGAGCCGGGGGGACTGGACGGGGCCCAGAGGGCGGCCGGCTTTCGGCTGGAGGACGGGGGGAGCCTTCTCTTCCGGGGCGTGGTGGACGAGACGGCGTACCGGGCCGACGGCGGCGGTGGCGCCCTGGAGGTCTCCGGCCGGGGGATGGCCGCCCTGCTGCTGGATAACGAGGCCATGCCCGCCGACTACGAGACCGCCACGGCGGAGGACATCCTGCGGGACCATGTGGCCCCCTATGGCATCCAGGTGGGGGCCATGGGGGACCTGCCGGCGGTGAGCGGCTTCTCTGTCCAGAGCGGGGAGAGCGAGTGGCAGGTCCTCTACCAGTTCGCCCGCTACCACGGCGGGGTGAGCCCCCGGTTCGACCGGGAGGGGCGGCTGCTCCTGACCCCCTTTGCCGACCGGGAGGCGGTGCTCCTGGACGATCAGGTGGCCGTCACCAGTCTGAGCTGGCGGGTGAAGCGGTATGGGGTCCTCTCGGAGATCTGGGTCCGGGACCGGACCCGGCAGGCCGTGGAAAAGGTGGCCAACCAGGCCTTCCTGGCCCAGAGGGGACAGCGGCGGCAGGTGATGACCATGCCCGGAAAGAGCAACTACCTGGCCATGCGCTACAGCGGGGAGTTCCAGCTCCGCCGGTCGGAGAGCGAGCAGGTCCGGCTGGCGGTGACCGTGCCCAGGCTCTTTTTCGCCTGGCCCGGAGACCTGATGCGGATGGACCTGGCCGGGTGGAGCTTCGGTGGGGACTGGCGGGTGCTCTCGGCCAAGGTCCGGGCCGACGAAACGGGAGGGAGGACCGTCCTGGAGCTGGGAGAGCCCGGGGCGGTGCTCTGAAAGAGAGGAGGCGGGACGGCATGTGGCTGTCTGAACAGAGAAGCAGGCGCCCGGCGGAGGAGCGCCCGGCGGAGCTGGGGGTGGTCACCCTCACCGGGGAGGCTCCGGCGGTGTGGCTCACCGGGGAGCGCCGGGAGGTGCCGGTGCTGGGGCCCGGCGGGTACTGCTGGCGGCCCTCCGCCGGAGACGAGGTGCTGGTCCTCAAGGCCGGGGCCGACGGGGAGCAGCCCTGGGTGGCGGGGCAGTCCTGTGGCTGGCCGGAGGAGCTCCAGCCGGGGGACGTGGGCATCTATGCCGGACAGGCGGCGGTGGTGCTCAAGGCCGGAGGGACGGTGGACCTCCGGGGGAGCGTCACCATTGACGGGGTCCCCCTGGAGGAGCTTTTCGCCCCCAAAGAGGAGGGCGGAGAGATCGTAGGCGGAGGAGAGACCGGGACCGGCACGGGGACCGGAACGGGCTCCGGCTCTGGCGGGGGAGGAGGCGCGTGACATGGCCCTGCTGCTGAGAGGCGGAGACTATGTGCCCGACGAGATGGGGGGCCTCCGGACCGTGGAGGGGGCGGAGGAGGTGCTCCAGCGGGTGCTCTTCCAGCTCCAGGCCCGGCGGGGGAGCTTCCCCTTTCTGCCCGAGCTGGGCAGCCGGCTCTACCTGTTGCCCCGGGAAAAGCCGGGGGCCCGGGAGGCCCTGGCCCGGCAGTACGCCGTGGAGGCCCTCCGGAACGAGACAGAGCTGGAGGTCACCGGGGTGACAGCCGCCCCGGCCGGGGCGGGGGCCCTGGAGGTCCAGGTGAGTCTCTCCTGGAAGGGGGAGCCCCTGGCGGTATCCTTGACAGTGTGAGGTGTCTGCGAGATTGAAGACAGTGGATGAGCTCTACAACGAGCTGATGGCGGCCTTCGCGGAGGCCACCGGCATGGAGGCCGCCGGAAGCGGCGACCTGGCGGCCCGGATGTACGCCGTGGCCGCCCAGCTCTGGGGCCTCTATGTCCAGTGCGACTGGGTGAACCGGCAGTGCTTCCCCCAGACGGCCCAGGGGGAGTATCTGGACCTCCACGCCCAGCTCCGGGGGGTGGAGCGGCGGGAGGCCACGGCGGCGGAGGGGGTCCTGCGGTTTACCGTGGACGCTGCCGGGGCCGCCGACCGGGAGATCGCCGCCGGGACCGTGTGCATGACGGCGGGGCTCACCCGGTTCGAGACCATCGAGGCGGGGACCCTGGAGGCGGGGGAGACCTCCGTGGACATCCGGGCCCGGGCCCTGGAGGCGGGCTCGGCCGGCAATGTGGCGGCGGGGACCATTTTACAGATGGCGGTGGCCCCGGTGGGGGTGAGCCGCTGCACCAACCCGGCGGCCTTCACCGGAGGCACCGACCGGGAGGACGACGAGACCCTCCGGGCCCGGGTGCTGGAGACCTACCGGCGGCTCCCCAACGGGGCCAACGCCGCCTTCTACCAGCAGGGGGCCCTCTCCTTCGACGAGGTGGCCGCCGCCGCGGTGATCCCCAGGCCCAGAGGGGTGGGGAGCGTGGACGTGGTGGTGTCCACCGCCGCCGGGGCCCCCTCCGCCGAGCTGCTGGAGGAGCTGGAGGACTATTTCGAGGCCCGGCGGGAGATCGCCGTGGATGTCCAGGTCCGGGCGCCGGAGATGGAGACGGTGGATGTCACCGTCCAGGTGGCGGCGGAGGAGGGCCAGGACGCCCAGGCGGTGCAGGACGCGGTGGAGGCGGCCCTGCGGGGCTGGTTCGATGGGCGGCGGCTGGGGCAGAGCGTGCTCCGGGCCGCCCTGGGAGAGCTGGTCTTCCATGTGGAGGGGGTGGCCAACTACGCCCTCACCGCCCCGGCGGCTGACGTGGCGGTGGAGGTCGACGTGCTGCCCCGGCTGGGGACCCTGGCGGTGGAGGCGATGGTATGAGCCACGCCGAACAGCTTAAGGACCTGCTGCGGCCCCTGCGGGTCTACCGCCTGGAGGGCGGACCAGGGGCCGGAGAGCTGGCCGCCCAGGGGGCCGGGCTGGACGCCGTGGCAGCCGAGCTGGACCTGGTCCAGCGGGAGATGGTGATCGCCACGGCGGAGGACCGGGGCCTAGAGGCCATCGAGAGCCTCTTGGCCCGGCGGCCCGTGGCCTCCACCCTGGAGCGGCGGCGGGCCGCCCTGGCCGCCCTGCTGCGGGTGGGGGGCGACAGCTTCACCCTGGCGGCCATCAACGACAACCTGGCCGGCTGCGGACTCAACGCCGCGGCCAGCGAGACCGGGACCCCCGGCTATGTGGAGGTGCGGTTTCCCGATGTGCCCGGCATCCCGGAGGGATTCGAGGAGATGAAGCGCATCATCGAAGACATCCTGCCCTGCCACCTGGGCATCGAATATGTCTTCTGGTACATCACATGGGCCATGATGGAAGAGAAGTTCGAGACCTGGGGAGACATCGAGGCCGGGGGCTACACCTGGGAAGAGCTGGAGAAAATGGTGCGGTAGCACCGGAAGGAGCGGGGAGCGATGCGGACAGAACAGATCAGCCGGGGCGTAGTGGTCTACCAGAAGGAGCGGAGCGACCTGGAGCAGGAGGCCCTCCTGACCCTGGCCCGGCGGCAGGCGGAGGCCCTGCCGGACGAGGATGCGGCGGAGGTGGGGGCCCTCTTCCCCCAGTGGGAGCCGGGGCGGGACTACCGGGCCGGGGCGCGGGTCTCCGACGAGGCGGGGCGGCTCTACCGGGTGGTGCAGGACCACACCAGTCAGGCCGGCTGGCCCCTGGCGGGGACCCCCGCCCTCTACACCCCCCTGGGGGTGACGGCGGAGGACCCTGACGCCATTCCGGAGTGGGTCCAGCCCGCCGGGGCCCACGACGCCTACCAGAAGGGGGACCGGGTGACCTATCAGGGACAGGTCTACGAGAGCACTATGGACGGCAATGTCTGGGCGCCCGATGTGCAGGGATGGGTCCTGGCAGAGCCGGAACAGTGATCACAAATAGAAAAAGCGGCCCGGAAGATTCCAGAGCGGAATCGCCGGGCCGCTTTTTTTGGCTCAGGGCTGGGCATAGCGGAAGCGGTGCAGGATGCCGCTGGCCTGACCGGGGGTGAGGGTGCCGCCAGGGTCCAGGCGGCCGCCGGGGGACCACTCCATCAGGCCGGTGTCGGCGGCCCAGTAGAGGGCGTCGTCCGCCCAGGGGGAGCTGTCGGCATAGTCGGTGCACCCCGCCGCACCGTCAGGGAGGTAGGTGTCCCGGCCCTGGAGGGCCGCCCAGCGGCGGAGGAGGACGGCCGTCTCCTCCCGGGTGATGGGCCGGTCGGGCTCGAAGCGGCCCCCGCCCACCCCGCGGACCAGGTCCCGGGCGGCGGCCCACCCCAGGGCCTGGGCACAGGCGTGGTCCCGGGAGACGTCGGTGAAGGTTGTGGCGGCGTCGTAGGGGACGGCGCCGGCGCTCTCCCACAGGAGGACCACGAAGTTCCCCCGGGTGACGGTCCCCTCCCCGGCGGCGGCCCGGACCTTGGGGAACAGCAACAGCAGGAGCAGCAGGAGGGCGGCAGGTATCCGCATGGGGCATCCCCTCTTCTCTTTTGCAGGATACCCAAAGAATACCAAAAATTGGAAACAAAAGCAAGGGGAAGGGTGTCGGAGAGACAGGGCGGACAGGGGAAAGGGGGCCGCAATTTTAAGTGTCGACCGGGGCGCCCTCCCAGAGGAGAACGCCGGCGGCGTCATAGGCCCGGACGACGATATTCTCCATATTGCGCTGGAGGGTCAGAAGGAAACCACCGCCCTGGAGGTCCCGCGTTTCGGCTGACCGGGGGAGGCGGAGGAGAGGGCCATAATTGACCTCCCGGTAGGTGAGGTCATAGTGGACGGTGATCCGGTCTATCTGGGGGTCTTGGACCGTGCCGGCCAGGTAGCCATTGGCCTCTACACAGGTCAGGGGGGCCTCCGGATCGGGCCTCCAAAAGTCAGGAGTCCGCCAGTCCCAGAGCAGGCCCCTTCGGCCGCAGCGGACCAGGGCCGCCCACTCCTGGTACCGCAACAGGAAGTATTGGTTATTCTCATCAAAGAGGACCGGAAGGAACAAGGGATCGCTCTCCTCCGGCGGCGGGACCTGGGCGGAGCGGATGACGGTGCCGGGGCCGAAGTGGTAGTAGGTCTGGGCCCGCTCCATGGCCATCTCCGGGGTGAAGGAGGGCTGGACCAGAATGGCCCAGAGGGCGGCCAGAGCCAGGAGCAACATCAGGTCCCGGAGGAGCTTGACCCGCCGGGAGAGGCGGGG
>DWWJ01000085.1 GCA_019119795.1 Candidatus Intestinimonas pullistercoris | reverse complement strand
CGCCCTGGTCTCCGAGCTCCTCACCATCCCCACCAAGATGGAGGAGATCCTGGAAAACCGGGAGGCCATCCAGTACTACGCCTCCATCTATTTCAACCATGAGTCCATCTTCTTCATCGGCCGGAACATCGACTACGCCATCGGCCTGGAGGGCTCCCTGAAGCTCAAGGAGATCTCCTACATCCACTCCGAGGCCTACGCCGCCGGAGAGCTCAAGCACGGAACCATTTCCCTCATCGAGCGGGGGACCCTGGTGGTGGCCCTGGCCAGCTGCGTGCCCCTCTTCGACAAGCTGGTGAGCAACGTGGTGGAGGTCAAGTCCCGGGGGGCCGATGTGCTGGGGCTGACGGTGGCCTCCAAGGGGGAGGTCTTCCAGAAGACGGTGGACCACGTCATCACCGTGCCGGACACCCACCCCATGCTGCTGCCCAGCCTGGATGTCATCCCCATGCAGCTTTTCGCCTACTATGTGGCCCTGATGCGGGGGTGCGACATCGACAAGCCCCGGAACCTGGCCAAATCGGTGACGGTGGAATGAGGCGGCGGAGCATTCTGGCGGCCGCCCTGGCCCTGGCCCTGGTCCTCACCGGATGCGGCGGGGGCGGGGGGGAGGCGTCCCCCGCCCCGGAGGGCGCGGAGGCGGCAGTGACGGTAAACTACGGCATCTCCAATCCCTGGGACAGCCTGATGCCCTACAACAGCGTCTCCGGCAGCAACTACGCCCGGATCATCTACGACAAGATCTACGACCGCCTGGCCTATGTCCACGCCGACGGCACCCTCTCCCCCCGGGGAGCGGAGCGCTGGGAGAGCGCCGGGGAGGGGTACGCCGTGGTCTTCCACCTGGACCCGGAGGCCGTCTTCCACGACGGCACCCCGGTGACGGCGGAGCACTGGGCGGAGACCTTCCGCCTGATGACCGACCCGGCCTGTCCCACCCTGGGAAAGGCCAATTTCTCCGTCCTCACCGGCACCGACGAGAACGGGAACCGGACAGAGGGGGAGGCCTTCGGGGCGGAGGCGGTGGACGAGCATACCCTCCGGCTCACCTTCAAGGACCCCACCACGCCCGAGGACTTCCTGCTGGACCGGAACCGGGAGTTCTACGTCCTGCCCACCCACCTGCTGGAGGGGGTGGACCCGGCGGAGCTCATGGACCTGGACCTCTGGGAGGCCCCGGTGGGCTCCGGCCCCTGCAAATTCGTGGAGCAGGTGGCGGGCAGCCGCCTGACCCTGGCGGCCCATACCAATTACCACCTGGGGACGCCGGGCTTTGACTACCTGGTCATCACGGTGGTGGACAAGTCCAACCTCCTCACCGCCCTCATCGCCGGGGACCTGGATTACTACGCCTTCGGCGGCAGCGTCACGGCGGAGGACGCCCCGGCGGCGGAGGCCGCCGGCCTGGAGGTCCTGGAGGGCACCGTCCCCAACACCTTCTTCGAGCTGATGCTCAACTGTGAGACCATCTCCGACGCCCGCATCCGCCAGGCTATGGAGCTGGCCCTGGACCGGGAGCTGCTCTGTGAGCAGGCCACCCAGGGCCGGGGCGTGGTGACCGGGAGCAGCATCTCCCCGGCCAGCCCCTACGCCCAGGCGGCGGCCGCCGCCCCGGAACGGGACGTGGAGGCCGCCCGGGCCCTCCTGGCCGAGGCGGGCTACGACGGGAGGAGCTATACCCTGGTCTGCACCTCCAACCGCGCGGGGCTGGCCGCACTCATCCAGCAGAACCTGGGCGAGGCGGGCATCCATGTGGAGATCGAGACGGTGGACTCGGCGGCCATGTTCGCCGGCATGGCGGACGGCACCTATGACATCGGCATCGCCAGCCACACCCCCGGGGCCCTGCCCCTGTGGTTCGTGGAGAGCCGCTTCGCGGAAAACAACAACATCTTCCACGTCTCCGACCTGGAGCCCTACACCCAGTGCATCCAGGCCGTGAAGAGGGAGACCGACCCGGCTGCCCGGACCGCTCTGGTGGCCGAGCTGGAGACCCTCCTGGCCCAGGAGCGGCCCTTCCTGCCCCTGTGGTTCGGCACCGCCCTCCACGTCCAGTCCCCCACGGTGGAGGGCATCGACTACGCCTCCTCCAGCTTCTCCAATGAGAACGTGTGGGAGTGGGTCAAGCAATAAAAAACAGCCTCCGTAGGGCGCCCCCCTGAAAGGGCGCCTGTGTCCGGAGCCCGCTGGGAGCGGCCCTGCCGCTTCCGGCGGCGCCCCGGGCCGGAAGTGCAGGAGGAACAGACAAAACATGGCACAGTATATCCGCCGGCGGCTTCTGACCGCCATTCCCGTCTTTTTCGGCATCACCCTCATCGTGTTCCTGCTCACTGACCTGGCCCCCGGCGACCCCACCGACCTGTTGGGGGAGGGGGCGGCCGGGGCGGCGGAGCAGGCGGCCCTGGCCTCCGCCCTGGGCCTGGACAAGCCCCTGCCGGTCCGCTATCTGCGATGGCTGGCGGGGCTTTTGCGCGGGGACCTGGGGGAGTCGGTCCACTACGGCGAGAGCGTGACCGCCCTCATCGCCCAGCGGCTGGGGCCCTCCCTCCTCCTGGTGGGGGCGGGGGTGGCGGCCGCCGTCCTCATCGCCGTCCCTCTGGGAGTGCTGGCCGCCTGGCGGCCCGGCTCTCTCTGGGACGGACTCTCCAACTGCTTTACTGCGGCGGGGTCGGCCGTCCCCGGCTTTTTCCTGGCCCTGGCGGCCATCTGGCTCTTTGCCGTGCAGCTCCAGTGGCTGCCCGCCTCCGGCATGTATTCCGCCGGAGGGGAGGGAAGCCTCCCGGATCTGCTGCGGCACCTGGTCCTCCCCGCCGGGGTCATCGGCCTGACCAACGTGGGCAGCATCCTCAAGCAGACCCGCAGCGCCTGCCTGGAGGTGCTGGGGGAGGACTATATCCGCACCGCCCGGGCCAAGGGGCTCCGGGAGGGGGCGGTGGTGGTCCGCCACGGGCTCCGCAGCGCCCTCATCCCGGTGCTCACCACCCTCCTCTCCCACATCCCCCACATCATCGGCGGCTCGGTGGTGGTGGAGCGGATCTTCGGCTGGCCGGGCATGGGGAGCCTCCTGTTCTCCGCCGTCAGCGGCCGGGATTACAACGTCATCATGGGGGTCACGGCCGTCATCGCCCTGGCGGTGCTGGGCACCAACCTCCTGCTGGACCTGGCCTACGGCCTGGTGGACCCGAGGGTGCGCTATGAGCGAGGCTAAGCGGGTCCTCTCCCGGCTGCGGCGGAACCGGAGGGCCATGGTCTGTCTGGGCATCCTGGCGCTGGAGGTGCTGGCCGTCCTCCTGCTGCCCCCCCTGCTGGGGCTGGAGCCCACGATAACCGACCGGGAGGCGGGCTTCTGGGCCCCGCCCTCCCCGGAGCACTGGCTGGGCACCGACGACGTAGGCCGGGACCTCTTTGCCCGGCTGATCTGCGGGGGGCGGGTCTCCCTGCTGGTGGGCTTCGCCGCCGCCGCCCTCAGCGTGGGGGTGGGGGTCCCCCTGGGGCTGGCGGCGGGCTACCACCGGGGGGCCTGGGAGTTCTGGATCATGCGCTGTGCCGATGTGTTCCAGTCCTTTCCCACCCTGGTGCTGGTGCTGTGCCTGGTGGCCCTGACGGGGGCCTCGGTGGGCAACCTCATCCTGGTCATCGGCCTTTTGGGCTGGCCCCCCATCGCCAGGCTGGTCTACGGCAACACCCTGGCGGTCCGGGAGAAGGAGTATATCCTGGCGGTCCGGGCCCTGGGAGGCGGGCCCTGGACCATTCTCACCCGGAACGTCCTCCCCAACGCCGTGGCCCCGGTGTGGGCCGCCCTGGCCCAGCGGGTGGGCCGGGCCATTTTGTCCGAGTCCAGCCTGAGCTTCCTGGGGGCGGGCATCCGGCCCCCCCAGGCCAGCTGGGGGAATTTAATGCAGTACGCCTCCAGCCTCACCGTCCTGACGGCCCGGCCCTGGGTGTGGGTGCCGCCGGGCCTGCTCATCGTCCTGACGGTGGTCTGCCTCCAGGTGGTGGGGGACGGCCTCCGGGACGCCCTGGACCCCAAGTTCATCCCGAGAAAGTAGAGATACCAGCGTGTGGAGCACCGCACGCTGGTGTCTTTTTTGTTTGCCGGCAGGACAAAAAATCGGCTCCGGGGGTCATAGACGGGGACGAGCCCGCATAGGATGGAGCATCGACACGGAAGAGAGGAGCGAGGAAGCGCATGGATGCTCCATGGAAGGATTACGCCGCGGAGCGGTTCGAGCAGGCGGCGGCCCTGCTGCCCTGGGCCCTGCGGCAGGGGGCGGACCGGCTCTCCAAAGGGGACAAGGCCCGGGCGGAAGAGCTGCGGCTCCGGGTGGGGCGGCCGCCGTCGGCCGTCTGGCCGGAGGGGGAGCGCCCCCTGCCCGGCCTGGAGAACACCCCCGTCCAGCCCGGGGACCTGTCCCTGGTGCTGGAGGTGGCCACCCAGGCCTCGGTCCACACGGTGCTGGACCGGGTCCGGGACGGCTTCGTCACCGTCCGGGGAGGCCACCGGGTGGGGCTGTGCGGCACGGCGGCCGTGGAGGAAGGAGAGATCCGCACCCTGCGGCAGCTCTCCTCCCTGGCCATCCGGGTGGCACGGGAGGTCCCCGGGGCGGCGGAGGGGCTCCTCCCCCAGCTCCTGGAGGGGGGCGAGCTCCAGAGCGCCGTCCTCCTCTCGCCCCCCGGCGGGGGGAAGACCACCCTCCTCCGGGACCTCATCCGCCGGGTCTCCGACGGGATCGGCACCGCCCCCCTGCGGGTGGGGGTGGCCGACGAGCGGGGGGAGCTGGCGGCCATGTACAACGGGACGCCCCAGAACGACCTGGGGGCCCGGACCGACATTCTGGACGGCTGTCCCAAGGGCCCTGCCCTGCTGATGCTCCTGCGGGCCATGAACCCCCAGGTGCTGGCCGCCGACGAGATCACCGCCCCCGCCGACGCCGAGGCCCTGGCCCAGGCCGCCGGCTGTGGGGTAAAGCTCCTGTGCACCATCCACGGCGGCTCCCTGGCCGACCTCCGGCGCCGGCCGGTGTGCCGCCGGCTGATGGAGGAGGGCCTGTTCCGGAAGGTGGTCCTCCTCCAGGTCCGGGAGGGGCAGCGGGTCTGCCGGGTGGAGGACCTGGAGGGCGCGCTGTGCTGAGGCTGGCGGGGGTGGTCCTGCTGATGGCGGGGGCCGCCGGCCTGGGCCTGGGGGCGGCGGGTCAGCTCCGCCGGCGGGTGGAGAGCCTGCGGACCCTCACCGGGGCCCTGGAGCAGGCGGAGCGGGAGCTCTCCTTCCGCCTGACCCCCATGCCGGAGCTCATGGAGCGGCTGGCCCGGCAGGCCGGGGAGCCGGCCCGGTTCCTCTTTGCCCACTGCCGGGACCACCTGTGGGAGCTGGGCGAGAAGTCCTTCGGGGAGCTCTGGAGGGAGGCCCTGGAGGGGGAGAGCGACCTGCTGCTGGGAGACCGGGAGCGGGAGGTCCTCTCCGAACTGGGGGATGTGCTGGGCCGCTATGACGCGGCGGGGCAGCGGGAGGCCCTCCAGGCCGCCGGGGCCGAGCTGGAGCGGTGCCTGCGCCGGGCGGAGGAGGACCGGGACCGGCTGGGCCGGGTCTACACCGCCCTGGGCCTGGGTTCCGGGGCCATGCTGGCCCTGATGCTCTTATAAATCGTCTGCGGGGATGTGGAAAACGTATGGATATCGACCTCATTTTCAGGATCGCCGCCATCGGCATCCTGGTGTCGGTGCTCAATCAGGTGCTCAGCCGGTCCGGCCGGGAGGAGCAGGCCACCATGACCACCCTGGCGGGGCTGGTGGTGGTGCTCATGATGGTGGTCCAGGAGATCAGCGACCTGTTCAACCTGGTCAAGGACCTCTTCGGGCTGTGACGGGCCATGCCGGATATGCTGAAGATCGCCGTGCTGGGGGTGGCGGCCGCCCTGTGCGCGGTGGTGGTCCGGAAGAGCGCCGCCGAGCTGGGGCTGGTGCTGGCCCTGGCGGCGGGGGCGGTCATCCTCTCCGGGGCCTTGGGGGCCCTGGAGGCCGTCCGGGAGCTGATGGACACCCTGGCGGACACGGCGGGACTCTCCCCGGCGGTGGTGGCCCCGGTGCTCAAGACGGCGGGTATCGCCGTGCTCACCCGGCTCTCCGCTGAGCTGTGCCGGGACGCCAAGGAGAGCGGCATCGCCGCCTTTGTGGAGACGGCCGGGGCTCTGGCGGCCCTCTATGTGGCCCTCCCCCTGCTGGAGACGGTGCTGCGGATGGTCACCGGCCTGCTGTAAAAAAGGATGGACGTGGAAATGAGACGAATGTGGATGCTTTTGCTGTGCCTGTGCCTGACCTGGACCACGGCGGCCGCCGCGGCCGGGGATGTGCTGGAGCAGCAGTCGGACGCCCTGGGGCTGGACGAGCTCTCCGACGCCGCCGGGGAGTACGCCCCGGAGGGCGCGGTGGGGGAGGTGGACCTGAACCAGGGCCTCTCCGACCTCCTGGACACGGGAAGCGCCGAGCTCTCCGGCGTGGTGCGGAAGGCGGTGCGGAGCGGGGTGCTGCTCCTGGCGGTGGTCCTCCTGTGTGCCCTGGCCCAGGGGACCTGCGAGGTGGCGGGGGAGGGGAGCGGCCTCCCTGTGGTCCCTATGGCGGCCGCCCTGGCGGTGACGGCCATCGCCGTGGCCGACGTCCACTCCCTCATCGGCATGGGGCGGCAGGCCCTGGAGCGCATGGAGGTCTTTGCCGACATCCTCCTGCCCACCATGGCGGCGGTGACGGCGGCCAGCGGCTCCCCGGGGGCGGCGGCGGCCCGGCAGTTCGCCGCCATGCTCTTCTCCAGCGCCCTGCTGCGGCTCATCAACGGCCTGCTCCTCCCCCTGGTCTACGGCTACGTCGCCGCCTGTGCCGCCCACGCGGCGGTGGGCAACGAGGGCCTCAAGCGCATCGCCGGGACCCTCAAGTGGGTGGTGACCACGGTGCTCACCGTCCTGCTGCTGGCCTATGTGGGGTATCTGACGGTCAGCGGGGTGGTGGCGGGCACCGCGGATGCCATGGCGGTGAAGGCGGCCAAGTTCACCGTCTCCAACATGGTCCCCGTGGTGGGGGGCATCCTCTCCGACGCGGCGGAGACCGTGCTGGCCGGAGCGGGGATCTTGAAGAGCGCGGTGGGGGTGTTTGGAATGCTGGCGGTGCTGTCCATGTGCCTGGTGCCCTTTTTGCAGCTGGGGGTCCACTACCTGGCCTATAAGCTCACCGCCGCCCTGGCGGCCACGGTGGCCGACGGAAGGGTGGCGGGGCTCATCGACGGCATCGGCGGGGCCTTTGGACTCATCCTGGGCATGACCGGGGCCTCGGCCCTGCTGCTGCTGGTGTCCATGGTGGCCTCGGTCTCCCTGGCGGCGCCGTCATGATCGAGCTGCTGCGGCAGTGGCTCACCGGAGTCACCTGCGCGGCCATGATCGCCGCCCTGGCCGACAGCCTGACCCCGGCGGGGACGGTCAAACGGATCGGGCGCATGGCGGGGGGCCTCCTCCTGCTCATCGCCGTGGTCCAGCCGGTGCTGGAAGTGGACTTCAGCGCCCTGGCCTCGGCCAGCGTCCCCCTAGAGCTGGAGGAGAGCGAGCTGGAAAAAACGGACCTGGAATGGATGAAGACCATCATAGGCCGGGAGACCGGCGCATATATTCTGGACAAGGCGGAAGAGCTGGGCATCCCCTGCCAGGGGGTGACGGTGACCTGCGCGGTGACGGAGGACGGGGTCCCCTACCCCTCGGCGGTGGCCGTCTCCGGCACCCTCACCCAGGCGGAGCGGGAGGAGCTGAGCCGGGCCATCGAGACCGACCTGGCCATCCCGGCCGACCGCCAGACCTACGAAAGCGAGGACGAGGAGCCATGAAGGGAGCGGAGGCCGCGGTACAGGCGGGGAAAAAGCTGGCCGGGGCGCTGGAGAAGTATAAATTCGTGCTGCTGGTGCTGCTGGCGGGGATCCTCCTGCTGGTGCTGCCCCTCCCCGGCGGGGGCGGGGCGGAGGAGCTGCCGGGGGAAACCGCGGCGGCCGGAGCGGAGTTCGACTTGGACGCCCTGGAGCGCCGGATGGAGGCGGCCCTCTCCCGGATAGAGGGGGCGGGAGAGGTGTCGGTGGTGCTGACCCTCAGGTCCGGGACCCGGCAGGTGCTGGCCCAGGACGTGTCCTCGGCCCGGAGCCAGGAGGACCAGGAGGAGGACCGGACCACTGTGGTGGTCTCCGCCGGCTCCGGACGGGAGGAGGCGGTGGCCCTGCAGCAGATATACCCCCAGTTCCAGGGGGCCCTGGTGGTGTGTGCCGGCGGGGATGACCCGGCGGTCCAGCTCAAGCTGGTAGAGGCGGTGTCCGCCCTCACCGGACTGGGCAGCGATAAAATTTCGATCTGTAAAGGAAGGTAAGGAGGAGACTTAGGGATGAAACTTTGGAAGCGGAACGCGGTGGTGGCGGCGATCGTGCTCTTTGTGTGCGCGGCGGTGTACCTCAACTGGTCCTACAGCCAGGAGGGCATGTCGGCCTCGGAGGACACCGGAAAGGTCCTGGGGGAGGCCGCCCTGGTGGGGGCCCAGACCAGCGACCCCCTGCTGGAGGGCACGCCCTCTCCCACGGCCACGCCGTCGGCGGAGGAGGGGAGCACCTCCGGCACCAGCTCCAGCTATTTTGACAGCGCCCGGCTGAACCGTCAGCAGGCCCGGGACAGCGCCCTCTCCCTCCTCCAGGAGGCGGCGGCCGACGCCGATGCCGGCGAGGAGGCGGTGGCCCAGGCCAACGAGGCCATCCAGGCTATGGCGGCCTACACCACCGCTGAGGCCAACATCGAAAACCTGGTCACCGCCAAGGGCTATACCGACTGTGTGGCCTTCCTCAGCGAGGACAGCATCAGCGTGGTGGTCTCCAACAACGGCACCGCCCTCACCGAGACCGACACCGCCAAGATCAGTGAGATCGTTCAGGAGGAGACCGGGCTGTCCGCCAGCCAGATCAAGATCATCGAGGCAAGCTGAAAAAGAGAAAGATGCGGAGAGACGGCGGCCACTGGCCGCCGTCTCTTGGCCTGTAAGGGGCCCCGCCCTATGGTGGTTCTCTCTTTCCGGATCAGGATCTAGCATCCCGTGCCGCCTTTTCAAAATTTGGATTGTAAAGCAGCGGCCATTGTGGTACAATAACCACAAATCGAAAAAGGAGCGTGACCACAGTGAGCGAAGGCAGAGAGTACGTCTCCCGGTCTGACGAGCTGGGGAATATCCATATCTCAGAGGAAGTCCTGGCGGTCATCGCCGCCGCCGCCACCTTGGAGGTGGAGGGTGTAGGGGGCCTGGCCGCCAACCTGGGCACCGACCTGGCCGAGCTGCTGGGCAAAAAGAACCTGAGCCGGGGCATCCGCCTCCAGGTGGAGGAGGAGAGCGTCACCGTGGACGTGGCCATTCTGGTGAAGTACGGCTACACCATCCCCGATGTGGGCCGGGCCGTCCAGGAGGCCGTGGCTAACAGCATCGAGGCCACCAGCGGTCTCACGGTAGCTGCCGTCAACATCAGTGTGGGCGGCGTGGTCTTTGAAAAGGAGCCGAAGAAGGCTCCGTAAGAGAGCGGGACCTCCAGGGGCATTGGGCGGCTTCGGCGGGCTCAATGCCCTTTTTGCGCCTTTCCGGGGAAATTGGGGGTTTATTTTCCCGGCGGAACTGTATATAATAAAATTTGTATAAATATGAATCCAGATGATTACAAGAGATGTGGGAGGAAGCGACCATGACCAGAAGCAATGCCCGGGAGATCGCCGTCCATTTGGCCTTCGCGCTGGGCTTTTCCGACCGGACCGCGGACGAGCTGCTGGAGGTCTCCCTGACCCGGGAGAACTTTGAGCAGCTCAAGGAGGAGGACCCCCTTTACAACGAGTTCCCCAATGAGAAGCAGCGGCGGTACATAACCGAGCTGGTCAAGGGCGTGGACGCCCACGGCCCTGAGCTGGACGGCTATATCTCCAAATATGCCGTGGGCTGGTCCTTCTCCCGCATCTCCCGGATGGCCGCCGCCGTGATGCGGGTGGCCATGTATGAGATCCTCTATATGCCGGAGGTCCCCGCCGGAGCCGCCATCAACGAGGCGGTGGAGGGGGCCAAGCGGTACGAGACCCCGGAGACCGCCGCCTTCATCAACGGCATCCTGGGCTCCTTTGTCCGGGGGGAGCTCCCCCCCGAGCGGGCCAAGGCCCCGGCCTCCGCTCCGGCGGAGGAGGGGAAAGCGGAGGACGAGGCATGACCGCCCTGCGCTGCCTGGGCATCGACACCAGCAACTACACCACCTCCACCGCCCTCTTTGACGGGACGGACGGCTACAACCTGGGCCGCCTGCTGGATGTGCCCCAGGGGGCCCTGGGCCTGCGCCAGAGCGACGCCCTCTTTCAGCACGTCAAGCGCCTGCCGGAGCTCTTCCGCCAGCTCCGGGCGGAGGGACGGCTGGAGGGACTGGCCGCTGTGGGGGCCAGCGTGAAGCCCCGGTGGGTGGAGGGCTCCTATATGCCCTGCTTTCTGGCGGGGGAGTCCCTGGGCCGGTCCCTGGCCGATACCCTGGGAGTCCCCTTTTTTCCCTGCTCTCACCAGCAGGGGCACCTTGCCGCCGCCGCCTGGTCCGCCGGCCGGCCCGACCTGCTGGACCGGCCCCATCTGGCCTGGCACCTCTCCGGCGGCACCACCGAGCTTTTATTTGTGACGCCGGAGGGATACGGCGTCCGGGCCGAGAAGATCGGCGGCACCAGCGACATCTCCGCCGGGCAGCTCATCGACCGGACGGGAAAGCTGCTGGGACTGGCCTTTCCCGCCGGAAAGGCCCTGGATGCCCTGGCCGGAGACTCCCAGGCGGAGGGGAAGTTCCGGGTCAGGGCGGAGGGGCTCACCTTCTCCCTCTCCGGCGTGGAGAACAAGGTGCAGGCTCTGGCCGAAACGGCGGAGCCCGCCGAGGTGGCCCGCTTTGCCCTTGCCACGGTGGCCGATGTGGTGGGGCGGGTCACCCGGGCGGCCCTGGAGGAGCATCCCGGCCTGCCGGTGCTGTGTTCCGGCGGAGTGGCCTCCAACCGGCTCCTCCGGGATGTGCTGACGAAGGCCTGCGGAGCCATCTTTGCCCCGCCCCAGTACTCCACTGACAACGCCCTGGGCGTGGCCATTCTGGCCCACCGGGTCCTGACCGAAGGGAGGGCGTGATGCCCCAGAACATCTATACCGTCTCCCAGGTCAACGGCTACATCAAGGAGCTGCTGGACCGGGACGGTTTTTTGGGTGGCCTTTTTGTCCGGGGGGAGGTCTCCAACTACAAGACCTATCCCTCCGGCCACCACTACTTTTCCCTCAAGGACGAGGGCGGGGCCATCCGCTGCGTGCTCTTCCGCCGGGAGGCCGCCCGCCTCCGGTTCCGGCCGGAGAACGGCATGAAGGTCATCGCCTTCGGCCGGGTGTCCGCCTTTCCCAGGGACGGACAGTATCAACTCTACTGCTCGGAGCTCTCCCCCGACGGGGTGGGGGACCTCCATGTGGCCTTTGAACAGCTCAAGGAGAAGCTCTACCGGGAGGGGCTCTTTGACCCCGCCCACAAAAACCCCCTGCCCCGCTATCCCCGGCGGATCGCCCTGGTGACCTCCTCCGCTGGCGCGGCGGTGCGGGACATGCTGCGCATCCTGGGGGCCCGGTACCCCCTGGCGGAGGTGGTCCTCCTGCCGGTGCGGGTCCAGGGGGCGGAGGCCCCGGCGGAGATTGCCGCCGCCATCCGCTATGCCAGCGCCCACCGGGTGGCCGACCTCCTCATCACCGGCCGGGGGGGCGGCTCCATGGAGGACCTGTGGTGCTTCAACGACGAGGGGGTGGCCCGGGCCATCTACGACTGTGAGATCCCGGTGATCTCTGCCGTGGGACACGAGCCTGACGTCACCATCGCCGACTTTGTGGCCGACCTCCGGGCGGCCACCCCCTCCAACGCCGCCGAGTTGGCGGTGCCCGACCAGCGGGAGCTCTACGCCAACCTGGCCTATTTTGCCGGAAAGCTCTCCGACCTGATGGAGGGCCGGCTGGACCGGGCACGGCGGGATCTGGACCGCCTGGGGCGGAGCCGGGCCCTTCAGGACCCCATGAACTATCTGGCGGACCGGCGGATGCTCCTGGACTACCAGAGCCGGCGGCTCTCCCACGCCCTGGCCGGGCGGCTGGCCGGAGAGCGGGAGGACTTCGCCCGGCTGGCCGCCGCCCTGGATGCTTTGAGCCCCCTGAAGGTGCTGGGGCGGGGCTATGCCCTGGCCCGGACCCCGGAGGGGGCGGTGGTCTCCTCGGTGGAGGGCGTGGGCCCCGGCGACGCACTGACGATACGGCTCTCCGACGGCAGCCTGGACTGCCGGGTGGAGGGGAAGAAAAAGCTGCGGGCCCGGACCTCCGGGGCCCGGGGAGGGTAAAAGAATGGCGGAAAAGAAAAAGACCTTTGAGCAGGCCATGGCCCGTCTGGAGGAGATCGTGGCCCTGCTGGAGAAGGGGGAGGCCCCCCTGGAGGAGTCCCTGAAGCTCTTCGAGGAGGGAACGGGCCTTATGAAGCAGTGCTCTACCCTGCTGGACAAGGCGGAGCAGAAGGTGACCAAGCTCACCGCCGGCGCCGACGGGCAGCCGGTGGAGGAGCCGCTGGACGGGGAGGGCTGAGCCATGGATGGACAACTGCGCCTGAGAGAGGACCAGGCCCTCGTTGAGGAGCGGCTGGCGGCCTGCTTCCGGGACCGGGAGCCCATGGCCGACCTCTATGACGCCATGGAGTACAGCCTTCTGGGGGGCGGCAAGCGCATCCGGCCGGTGCTCACCCTGGAGACCTGCCGCATGTGCGGCGGGTCCCCGGAGCAGGCCCTGCCCTTTGCCTGCGCGGTGGAAATGATCCACACCTACTCCCTTATCCACGACGACCTGCCCTGTATGGACGACGACGACCTGCGCCGGGGCAAGCCCACCAACCACAAGGTCTACGGGGAGGCCACAGCGGTGCTGGCCGGAGACGGCCTGCTCACCGCCGCCTTTGAGACCGCCCTGGAGGAGAGCGCCGGGCTGCCGCCCGAGCGTGTGACGGCCGCCGCGGCCTGCCTGGCCCAGGCGGCCGGCGCCCGGGGCATGGTGGGGGGACAGGCCCTGGACATGGCCGCCCAGGGCAGGGCCGTGAGCCGCTCCGAGGTGGAGTACCTTCAGAAAAAGAAGACAGGGGCCCTCCTCAGCGCCGCCGCCGAGATGGGCTGCATCGTGGCCGGGGGAAGCGAGGAGGACCGCGCCGCCGTCCGGCGCTATGCCCAGAAGCTGGGCCTGGCCTTCCAGGTCCGGGACGACATGCTGGACGTGGAGGGGGACGAGGCCACCCTGGGCAAGCCGGTGGGCTCTGACCGGGCCAATGAGAAGACCACCTTTGTCAGCCTGCTGGGCATGGATGCCTGCCGGGAGCTGGTGGAGAAGCTGACCGGGGAGGCGGTGGAGGCCCTGGCCCCCTTTGGGGAGGCGGCCGGCTTCCTGCAGTGGCTGGCCCGGTCCCTGGCGGAACGGGAGCGCTGACGGCCTATGGATAACCTGCCCAATTTTCACCTGGGGAACCTGATCCTGTTCCTCTCCGTCGTGGCCTGGGCGGTGGCCCAGATTTTGAAGGTGGTGGTGGTCCTGGTCCAGAAGCACCGCCTGGATTTCCGGAACATCCTCAGCAGCGGTGGGATGCCCAGCTCCCACTCCGCCTTTGTCTGCGCCTGCGCCGCCGCCACGGGGAACCTGTATGGCTGGTCCTCGGCCCTTTTCGCCATCGCGGCGGTGCTGGCCATTGTGGTGATGTACGACGCCTCCCACGTCCGGAAGGCCGCCGGCGAGCAGGCCAAAATCCTCAACTACATGATGGAGCACTGGACCGAGATGAAGCCGGAGCTCTTCGGAAAGGAGCTCAAGGAGCTGCTGGGCCACACCCCCATCCAGGTCTTTGCCGGGGCGGTGCTGGGGGTGGCCATCGGCTTTTGCGGCTCCTGGCTGTTTCTCTGATGCCCCAGCAGGGGGCCTGGAGGTGTGCGCTTGACAGAATTTGAAGAGATGCCCGATTGGAAGACCATCAGCGACGGGGAGGCGGAGGCCCTGTGCACCCGCCTGCGCGCCCGGCTCCTGGATGTGGTCTCCCGGACTGGGGGACACCTGGCCTCCAACCTGGGGGCGGTGGAGATCACCGTGGCCCTCCACCGGGTCTTTGACACCGGACGGGACCGGCTGGTCTTCGACGTGGGGCATCAGTGCTATGTCCACAAGCTCCTCACCGGACGAGGGGCGGCCATGGAGACCCTGCGGAGCTTTGGGGGGATATCCGGCTTCCCCAAGCCCAGGGAGAGCGTCCACGACGCGTTTATTGCCGGGCACGCCTCTAACGCGGTGTCGGTGGCCCTTGGGATGGCCCGGGCCCGGACCCAGCTGGGGGAGGACTACAGCGTTATCGCCCTGCTGGGGGACGGGGCCCTCACCGGGGGACTGGCCTACGAGGGCCTGTCCAACGCCGGCCAGAGCGGAGAGCCCCTCATCGTCATTCTCAACGATAACGGCATGTCCATCACCAAAAACGTGGGCGGGGTGGCCCAGCATCTGGCCCACCAGCGCCTCAAGCCCCAGTACCTGCGCTTCAAGAAGGGCTACCGGCGGCTCATGTCCGCCCTGCCCGGCGGGCAGCATATCTACCGCTTCACCCACAAGGTCAAGACGGCGGTGAAGGAGACCCTTCTGCCGTGCAGCCTCTTCGAGGACATGGGCTTTGTCTATCTGGGACCGGTGGACGGCCACGATGTCCGGGGCCTGACCCGGCTGCTGCGGTACGCCAGGGAGCTGGAGGCCCCGGTGCTCCTCCATATCCGCACGGTGAAGGGCAAGGGCTATGCCCCCGCCGAGCGGAACCCCGACGCCTATCACGGGGTGGGCCGGTTCTGCGTCCAGAACGGGGAGCCCCTGCAGTCCTCCGGCCCCTCCTACTCCAGCGTCTTTGGCGAGACCCTGTGCGCCCTGGCCCAGGAGGACCGCCGGGTCTGCGCCATCACCGCCGCCATGCGGGACGGCACCGGCCTGGGGGAGTTTGAGCGGCGGTTCCCCGGCCGCTTTTTCGATGTGGGCATTGCCGAGGGCCACGCCGTGGCCATGGCCGCCGGCATGGCCAAGCAGGGGAGCCTGCCGGTCTTTGCCGTCTACTCCTCCTTCCTGCAGCGGGGATATGACATGCTCCTCCACGACGTGGGCATCCTGGGCCTCCATGTGGTCCTGGGGGTGGACCGGGCCGGCCTGGTGGGCGAGGACGGGGAGACCCACCACGGCCTCTTTGACGTGGCCTACCTCTCCACCGTGCCGGGGATGACCCTCTACGCCCCATCCAGCTTTGCCGAGCTGCGGTCCATGCTCCGCCGGGCGGTGGAGGAGGACCGGGGGCCTGTGGCGGTCCGCTATCCCCGGGGCGGGGAGGGGACCTACCGGGCCGACAGCGGCCCCGCCCCCACCGCCCTCCTGCGGGAGGGCAGCGACCTGACCCTGGTGACCTACGGCGCCACAGTGGACCAGGTGCTGGAGACCGCCGCGGCCCTGGAGGCCCAGGGCTGCCGGGCGGAGGTGGTCAAGCTCAACCGGCTCCTCCCCCTGGAGGCCGGTCCGGTGCTGGAGTCAGTGCGGAAGACAGGCCGGATGCTGGTGGCGGAGGAGTGCGCCGCCATGGGCTCCATCGGGGAGCGGCTGTGCGCCCGGCTGGCCCAGGAGGGGGTCCCCCTCCGGGCGGTGCGGCTGTGCAGCACCGGGGAGGGATACATCCCTCAGGGCACCACTGCCGAGCTGCGCCGGCTGTGCGGCCTGGACAGAGCCTCCCTGGAGCGGGCGGCGTTGGAGGTGTGGAAGCGTGGGTAAAAAACGATTGGATGTCCTCCTGTGCGAGCGGGGCCTGGCGGAGAGCCGCCAGAGGGCCCAGGCCGACATCATGGGGGGCTGTGTCTTTGTGGAGGGCCGCCCCGCCCTGAAGGCGGGACAGGCCGTGGACGAGGAGGCCCAGATCGAGGTCCGGGGCCAGGCCATCCCCTATGTGAGCCGGGGGGGCCTGAAGCTGGCCAAGGCCATGGATGTCTTTTCCCTGGACCTCACCGGGCTGGTGTGCGCCGACATCGGGGCCTCCACCGGGGGCTTCACCGACTGCATGCTCCAGCACGGCGCGGAGAAGGTCTTCGCCGTGGATACCGGCTACGGCAAGCTGGCCTGGAAGCTCCGCACCGACCCCCGGGTGGTGCCCTTGGAGCGCACCAACGCCCGCTACCTCACCCGGGAGCAGATCCCGGATGCCCTGGACTTCGCCAGCGTGGATGTCTCCTTTATCTCCCTGCGGCTTATCCTGCCCGCCCTCCGGGGGGTGCTGAAGGACAGCGGCCGGGTGGTTTGCCTGGTGAAGCCCCAGTTCGAGGCCGGCCGGGAAAAGGTGGGCAAGAAGGGTGTGGTCCGGGACCCCAAGGTCCACCTGGAGGTGCTGGAGCACTTCCTGGACCACGCCGCCCAGGCCGACTTCACGGTGACGGCCATGGACTTCTCCCCCATCCGGGGGCCCGAGGGGAACATCGAGTATCTGGGGCTCCTCACCGCCGGGGCGGGGGAGCCCTACACTGGGGACCTGCCCGGCCTGGTGGCCCGGTCCCACGAGGCCCTGGAAGGGGGGGAGCGGCCGTGAAGGTAGTGCTCAGCCCCAATCCCTACCGGGACCGGGGGCTCAAGACGGCCCTGAGGGCCCGGGAGGTCCTGAACCGCTGCGGCATCGAGACCGCCCTGTGCCTCCCCTTCTCCCTGGACCAGGGGACCAAGCCGGACCTCCCCAAGGGCCAGGACTACCGGGACATGCAGGAGGAGCTGAAAACAGCGGACCTGCTGCTCTGCTTCGGGGGAGACGGCACCATCCTCCACGCCGCCAAGGACGCCCTGCCCTACGACATCCCGGTGCTGGGGGTGAACATGGGCAGCGTGGGCTTCATGGCCGAGCTGGAGCACGGGGAGCTGGAGCTCCTCACCCGGCTGGCGGAGAAAAAGTACACCATTGAGCACCGGATGCTCCTGGATGTGGCGGTGCGCCGGGGCCGGGAGGTCCTCTTCCGGGATCTGGCCCTCAACGACGCCGTGGTCACCAAGGGGGCGGTGGCCCGGGTCATCGACCTGAGCGTCCGGGGGGACGGAGTCCACGTCTACGAGTTCTCGGGGGACGGGGTCATCCTGGCCACCCCCACCGGCTCCACCGCCTACTCCATGTCGGCGGGGGGGCCCATTGTGGAGCCCACGGCGGAGAACATCCTGGTGACCCCCATCTGCGCCCACTCCCTCCAGGCCAAGCCCCTGGTGATGGGCCGGGACCGGGTGGTATCGGTCCGCATCGGGCGGCAGGCCCGAAAGACGGCCTACCTCTCGGTGGACGGCGGACGGGCCTTCCGCCTCAGCGGGGGAGACGTGGTGGAGGTCCGGCGCTCCCGGCGGGTCACCCGGCTGGTGCGGCTGATGGACCACAGCTTTTATGAGATCATCAATCAGAAGTTGGGAAGGACGTGATGGGAAATGAAGAGCAAGCGGCAGGCGGAGATCCTCCGCATCATTGAGGAGGTGGACGTGGAGACCCAGGACCAGCTCCTCGCGGAGCTGCGGGAACGGGGGTTCACCTCCACCCAGGCCACCATTTCCCGGGACATCAAGGAACTCCATCTGGTGAAGGAGCTCACCAGCTACGGGACCTATAAATACGCCGTCTCCGGCCGGAAAAACAGCCTCAACTTCGCCGGCCGGCTGCGGACCATCTTCAAGGAGGGGGTCACCTCCTTTGACCGGGCCCAGAACATCGTGGTGCTCCGGACCATGCCGGGGCTGGCCTCGGCGGCCTGCGCCGCCATCGACGGCATGGAGATCGGCGACCTGGTGGGGAGCCTGGCGGGGGACGACACCGCCATTTTGATCATGCGGGACAACGAGAAGGCCGCGGCCTTCTGCGACGAGATCCACAAGATGCTCCAGTAAAGAGGGAAGGTGGGCCCATGCTCTCTCTGCTCCATATCGAAAATATCGCGGTCATCGAGTCGGCCGACATCCAGTTCGACCGGGGCTTTAACGCCCTCACCGGCGAGACCGGCGCCGGCAAGTCCATCGTGGTGGACGCCATCGGGGCCGTCCTGGGGGAGCGGACCTCCCGGGACCTCATCCGCACCGGGGCAAAGTCCGCCCTGGTGAGCGCCGAGTTCACCGGCCTGCCCGCCCTGCCCTGGTTTGACGAGAACGGCCTGGGGCCCGACGAGGCCGGCAGCCTGCTCCTCCAGCGGGAGATCCAGTCCGACGGGAAGAATATCTGCCGCCTCAACGGGCGTCCTCTGACGGTCTCCCAGCTCCGGGCCCTGGGGCGGCAGCTTTTGAACATCCACGGCCAGCACGACGGCCAGCAGCTCCTGGACCCCGCCTGCCACCTGGACTACCTGGACCGTTTCGGCGGCACCGGGGCGGCCCTGGCCGCCTTCCAGACGGCCTATGAGGCCATGAGCGCCGTCCGCCGGGAGATGGCCGCCCTCCAGATGGACGAGGCCGAGAAGGCCCGGAAGATGGACAGCCTCACCTTCCAGATCGGGGAGCTGGAGCGGGCCGACCTCCAGCCCGGAGAGGAGGAGGCCCTTCTGGAGCGGCGGAACGTGCTGCGCAACGCCGAAAAGCTCCTGGGGGCGGTGGAGGAGGCCCGGATGGCCCTCTCCGGGGACGAGGAGAGTCCCGGGGCGGCCTCCCTGCTCTCGGAGGCCGAGGGGGCCCTCCACGGGGTGCGGGGGGTCAGCGGGGAGGTCTCCGCCCTGGCGGAAAAGCTCACCGAGCTCCGCTGCGCCGTCGACGACGCGGCCGAGCTGGTCCGGGACCTGCTGGACAGCCTGGACACAGAGCCTGGGGCCCTGGACGAGGTGGAGGGCCGCCTGGATGTCATCTACCGCCTGCGGAAGAAGTACGGCGCCACGGTGGAGGACATGCTCGCCTACCTGG
Source organism: Candidatus Intestinimonas pullistercoris (assembly GCA_019119795.1). Classification (GTDB taxonomy): domain Bacteria; phylum Bacillota; class Clostridia; order Oscillospirales; family Oscillospiraceae; genus Intestinimonas; species Intestinimonas pullistercoris. Next base: position 7,575 of record DWWJ01000085.1, on the reverse strand, counting down.
AGCGGTGTCGGGCCGAGCTGGAAGCGCTCCAGTTCTCCAGCGACGCCCTGGTCCGGCTGGAGAAGAAGCTCTCCGCCGCCCGGAAGGAGGCCCGGGCCCTGGGGGAGGTCCTCTCCCAGGCCCGCCGGGCCGCGGCGCGGGAGCTGGAGGGGCGCATCCAGGAGGAGCTGCGGCAGCTGGACATGCCCAAGGTCCGCTTCCAGGTGGAGTTCGCCCCCAAGGAGGGGGAGGACGCCATGGACGCCACCGGCATGGATCAGGTGCAGTTCCTCATGTCGGCCAATGTGGGGGAGGACCTGAAGCCCATCCAGAAGATTGCCTCCGGCGGCGAGCTCTCCCGCATCATGCTGGCCCTGAAAAATGTCCTGGCGGAGAACGACGACGTCACCACCCTGGTCTTTGACGAGGTGGACACCGGCGTCAGCGGCCGGGCGGCCCAGAAGGTGGCCGAAAAGATGGCCCAGGTGGCCCGGCGCAAGCAGGTGCTCTGCGTCACCCACCTGCCCCAGCTCGCGGCCATGGCCGATGTCCACTTCTCGGTGGAAAAGGGGGAGCGGGATGGCCGGACCTACACGGCGGTGGAGCGGCTCTCCCGCCGCCGCCGCCAGGAGGAGCTGGCCCGTCTCACCGGCGGCGGGAGCCTGACCCCCGCCCAGCTGGCCGGGGCCGAGGAGCTCCTGGAAGCCGCCGAGACCTACAAACGGGGGATCGTATGAGCAAACCGCAAGAAGAACAGGTCCGGGCCGCCTTCCAGCTCAGCCGGGGGGAGTATGTCCGGGCAGTCCGCTATTACCTGCGGAAGAGCTATCTGGTGAGCTGGGTCCAGGTGCTGGTGCTGGTGCTGGCCCTGGGGGCCTCGGCCGTGATGACCCTGCTCATGGAGCGGATGAGCTTTCTCAATACCCTCCTCCTGGTGCTCTCGGCCATGGTGGCCCTCTACGGGGTCTGGCTCTACGGCATCCAGCCCGGCCGCATCTTTGACCGGCGGCCGGAGCTGGGGGAGCCCGTCTCCTTCCTCTTCACCCGGGAGGACATCGCCCGGCAGGACCCCAGGACCGCCGTCCTGCTGGACTGGAAGCTGAAAAAGCTCTGGCGGGGGAAGGAGTTCTACTACCTCTTCGGGGAGGAGGACGGCTACCTCCTCATCCCCCTCCGGGCCTTCCAGAGCGAGGAGGACCGGCGGCATTTCGAGGCCCTGGCCCGGGCGGCCTGTCCGGAGCTCCGGTACAGGGAATGGCCCCGGCCCCGGAGGGAGGGGTGACCGTGCGCTGTTACGCCGCCCCCATGGAGGGCCTTACCGGAGCGGTCTTCCGCAGGGTCCACCACCGCTTTTTCCCGGGGGTGGACAAGTATTTCATGCCCTTCCTCTCCCCGGGGAAGGAGCACCACTTCCAGAAGCGGGACCTCCGGGAGCTCGCCCCGGAGCAGAACGCCGGACTCCCTGCCGTCCCCCAGCTCCTGACCCGGAGCCCGGAGGACTTTTTGTGGTGCGCCCACGCCCTGGCCGACCTGGGCTACCAGGAGGTCAACCTGAATCTGGGCTGCCCCTCGGGGACGGTCACCGCCAAAGGGAAGGGCTCCGGCCTCCTCCGGGACCTGGGGGAGCTGGAGCGGTTCCTGGACGATGTCTTTGCCGGGGCGGAGGTGGCCGTCTCGGTGAAGACCCGGATCGGCTGGCGGGACCCGGCGGAGTTTGGCCCCCTGCTGGCCCTTCTGAGCCGCTACCCCATGGCGGAGCTCACCGTCCATCCCCGGGTCCGGGAGGAGTTCTACCGGGGCGGGGCCCATCTGGAGACTTTTCAACAGGCTGTGGAAATCTGGCGGGGCCCCCTGTGCTATAACGGGGACCTGACGGCTCCGGGGGAGGTCTCCGCCCTGACAGAGCGCTTCCCCGGCCTGGAGGCGTTGATGGCCGGCCGGGGCCTGGCCGGGGACCCGGCCCTCTTCCGCAAGGTCCAGGGGGGCCCCGCCGCCGGCCGGCAGGAGCTCCGGGACTACCATCAGGCCCTGTATGAGGGCTACGCCGAGGCCTTCCAGAACCGCCGGGCCGCCATGATGCGGATGAAGGAGCTGTGGTCCTACCTGATCTTCCTCTTTGACGGCGGGGAGCGCCACGCCAAGGCCCTGCGGAAGGCAAACGATCCGGCGGCCTTCCTGGACGCGGCGGCGGCCATCTTCCGGGACCTCCCCCTCCGGGAGGACTCAGCCGGAGGCTGGCGGGACCGGCCCCTCTTTTGACAGAAGGACCAATGCAAGATAGAATCAGGGAAAAACGGAAAGGACGGGATGCCCCATGAAGGAAGAAGTGCTCCGCTGCCTGCTGACCCGCCGGAGCGTGCGGGCCTATGAGCCCAGGCAGATCACGGAGGATGAGCTGGAGGCCGTGCTCCAGGCGGGGCTGTACGCCCCCTGTGGCATGGGCAGCCAGAAGGTCTATTTCGCAGCCGTCCAGGACAAGGCCGTCCGGGACCGGCTCTCCGCCATGAACCGGGCCATCCTGGGCAGCGATTCTGACCCCTATTACGGGGCCCCCACCATTGTGGTGGTCCTGGCCGACCCGGAGCGGTACACCTGGGTGGAGGACGGGAGCTGCGCCCTCACCGCCATGATGGAGGCCGCCCACGCCGTGGGCCTGGGCTCCTGCTGGATCCACCGGGCCCGGCAGATGTTCGACTCCCCCGAGGGGAAGGAGCTGCTGAAGCAGTGGGGCCTGCCGGAGACCCTCCAGGGAGTGGGCTCCCTGGCCCTGGGCTATCCCGCCCAGGAGCCCTCGGCTCCCCCGGCCCGAAAGCCCGGCCGGGTGGTGAAGGTGTAAGCGAATAAAACAGTGTGTCAAAAAAGCCGTGGACGCCAACAGCGTCCACGGCTTTCTTTTTTGAGGAATGGAAGCTTGCCTCCGGGGGAGGGGTCACCAGTCCTTCCCCAGGTCGGGGCGGACCTCCAGGTCGATGATATCGGCGGCGTCGTAGAACTGGAGGTAGCGGTCCCGCTGCCAGCGCAGGGTGGTGCCGTCGGGGTGGAGCCGGTCGCAGATGACGGCGGAGATGTCCCCCTTGATCTTGGAGTAGGACTCGATGCCCACCGAGGCGAAGATGCGGAAGCCCTTGCTCTGGAGATACTGGAACATGGGGCCGGTCTGGGTTACGTCGTCCCCGTCGGGCCGGGAGCCGTGGGGGTAGAAGAGGACCTGGGTGGGGCCCACCAGGCTGCCCACCTCCTCCAGCCAGCGCTCTGTGTCGGTCTGGACCGACTCCAGGGTGCGGGTGGAGCTTCCCAGGTTGATGTGGCCCCAGGTGTGGGAGCCGAAGGTCCAGCCCGTCTCCTTGAGCCGCTGGATGACCGGCTTGACTGCGTCGATCTCACTCTGGCGGTAGGCCTCGAACTCCGGGCGCTTGGGGTCGTCGGCGGGGAGGCTCCGGTCGTTCTGGGTCCGGTAGCCCAGGATGCCCTGGTAGCCGGTGAGGGAGAAGATGGCCTTTGCCCCGTTGAGGGAGAAGTCCGGGTGCTCCAGCACGAACTGGTCCAGGATGGTGGTGGCGTCCAGGTCCTGGGTCAGGAAGGTCTCTTGGGTATAGGGGTCGGTGCACTCAGCCCAGATCTGGCCGTCCTCCCCCACCACCAGCTTGGAGGTGAAGCCCTCCTCCAGCATATAGTCGTAGTAGTTCACGTCGTCAAAGGAGATCACCAGGGGCTTTTTCCCCTCCGGGAGCATGAGGGTGTTGCGGACCATGTGGGTGCCCGACTCATCGGTGACCTCGCTCCAGACATCCTCGATGGCCACCAGGATATAGCCCTTTTCGTAGAGGTTGTCCAAAATCTTTTTATACTCGTCCACTGTCACCATCCAGTCGTCCAGCCCCTCCTTCTGGGACTGGGAGGAGGGACAGTCGTGGAAGGCCCACTGGGGATAGGCGATGACAGGGTGGAAGAAGAGGTGCTCCACCACCTGGTTGGGCCCCCAGGCCTGGGTGAGCTGGTCCTCCGACCAGTAGGTACGGACCGCGTCATAGGGATCGGGGGCTGGGGTGGGCTCCGGTGTGGGGGTGGGGGCGGCGCTCTCCGGCGGGGTGCTGGCGCCTCCGGCCGGGGCGGCGCCCATGGGGCCGCAGGCGGCCAGAGAGAAGGTGAGGCAGAGGGCCGGCAGCAGGGCCCAGAGGCGTGTGAGACGGTTCATGGATGGTTCCTCCCGTGTATCTGTTCTGTCTTGTATCATACGACGAGATAGAGAGAAAAGCACTACAAATGGGTTACGAAATGGCGTCAGTTTTCCCCGGCCCAGGGGACCCGCCGGACCAGCAGGATGGAGGCGCCTCCGGTGACGGCGCCGGTGACCACACTGGCCAGCAGCAGGGGGGGCAGGTAGACGACCACCACCGGGGAGCCCAGCACAGCCATGGCCGCCAGGATCTGCCCGGTGTTGTGGGCGGCGGCTCCGGCGATGCACACCCCGAAGAGGGAGAGGCCCGGCAGGTGGAGCAGCAGCCACATGGCCAGGAAGGCCAGGACGCCCCCGGTGAGGGAGTAGGCCAGGGCGGAGAGGTTCCCGCCCACCAGGGCCCCCAGCAGGCACCGGGCCACCAGGATGGCAAAGGACTCCCCCGGAGAGAGGCGGCACAGGGCGAAGATGGTGACCAGGTTGGCCAGCCCCAGCCGCAGGCCAGGCAGGGGGATGAGGATGGTGAGGGGCACCAGCCCCTCACAGACCGAGATAGCCAGGGCCAGGGCGGTGAGCACCGCGCAGCGGGTGAGGCGGCGGACGTTGGTCCTCATGGCGCACCCCCTAACCGGTGACAGCGTCCGCCTGGGGGGCGTCGCTGCCGGTGATGGTGATGATGAGGCGGTTGGGCAGGCAGACGATCTGCCCCCCGGAGCGGGAGACCCAGCCGGTGCGGACGCAGTCCTGGCTGGGGCAGTCGCTGTGGGAGACCCGGATGCGTCCCGGCTCGGCCTCGATGGTGATGGGGTATTCGGCCCCGGGCACATCAAAGGTGACGGTCCCGGTGAGGGCACTCAGGGGGAACTCGGTGACCACTTCCTGATTTAAGACGACCCGGGCGGTCAAAAAGTTTCCGCCCCTGGGGAGCAGGAGGAAAAAGAGGGCTCCCGCGGCGGCCAGGACGGCCAGGACCACCAGGCCGTCCCACAGAGTGGGACGAGAGCGCTCAGCGGCGGACGATCTCATAGGTGTAGCCCGCCTCCTCTCCGTGGAACTGAAGGCCCTCCTCCAGGCCCTGAGTGACATAGACCTGCTGGCCCTGGGTGACCAGAATGAGCTCCATCCCGGCCACGGTGCCCTCGCCGGAGCGCCAGAGCTCCAGGGCCCTGTCCCGGCCCAGGACAAAGAGGGCGGTGGACCAGGCGTCGGCCAGGGCCGGGTCGGCGGCCACAGTGGTCACCGACAGCAGGCCGGACTGGGCGGGGTAGCCGGTGGAGGGGTCGATGATGTGGTGGTAGGTGACGCCGTCGGACTCGAAGTAGCGCTCATAGCCCCCGGAGGTGGAGCAGGTGAGGCCGCCCTCTAGGGCGATGGTGCAGAGGTAGCCGTCCTCCGAGGCCAGGGGGTCGGTGACCAGCACCTGGAAGGGCCGCCCGTCCGGCCGGTGGCCCAGGGCGGTGATGTTGCCCCCCAGGGAGAGGATGGCGTTCTCCACCCCGTGGGCGGTGAGGGCATCCACCACATAGGCGGCCGAGGCCCCCTTGGCGATGCCCCCCAGGTCGGCCGCCTGCCCTGTGAGGGGGAGGGCGGCGGTGTAGGAGCCGTCCTCCCCGGCGGTGACCTGGGGAAGGTCCCGGGTGAGAGGGAGGAGGGCGGAGAGCTCCTCCTGGCTGGGGACCCGGTGGACGGCGGTGGTCTCGCTCTCAGTGAGGCCGAAGCCCCAGGCGTCCATCACCGGGGCCAGGACGGGGTCGAAGGCCAGGCCGCTCTCCTGAGCCGCGGCGGCGGCGGTCTCCAGCAGTCTGGCGGTCTCCGGCTGGATGGGCACCGCCGTGCCGTCCCCGGCGTGGTCATTGAGGCGGCTGACATCGCTCTCCGGCCGGGTACGGGACCAGAGGGCCTCCAGACGGTTGACCTCCTGCTGGGCGGCCACCAGGGCGGCGGAGGTGTCCCCGTCGTAGGCCGTGATGGACATGATGGTGTCCATGGCGAAGAAATACTGGGTGTCGGCATCCGTGCCGGCGGAGGGGGAGGCCTGCCCCGCGCCGCAGCCGGCCAGAAGGGCGCAGGAGAGGAGAAGGGGGAGAAGACGTTTCATAGCTTGCCTCACGTTTGAAAAAAGATAAATGAATTGTATCATATCGCCCCTTTTCTGGCAACCTAAGGAGGAGGCGGACCACTCCGCCGCAGGGAGAAAAAGGCGGCCTGTCCCCCTGTTTTCTGGCAGAGGATGCCGGGACGGAGTCAGGGTTTCCCAGTTTGTCGTTTTTTCTTGTTGCAAAATGGAGCGGTTTCTGGTAGAATACCATCTGTTAGACTGGCCACGGTCTGGTACCGGCCGTGTGAAGCATCATACAAGGAGATGGATCCATGAACAAAGAGAAACGCGCGGCAGAGAAGCGCGCGGCGCGGAACCACAAGGAGGATGTGGTCCTCAACCGGGTGCTGGTGTGGTTTGGCGCCGCCGTGGTCGCCGAGCTTCTCCTGCTTCTTCTCAACCGCTATTATATCAACCGCACCACCCGGCCCGGAGAGATCGAATTTGCTGCGGCCCTGTACCACGCCTTCCCCATCATCATCGGCGTGACCGCCGCGGCTACCGTCGTCTGTCTGGTGTGGACGGTCCTGCGCTTCCAAAAGGGGAAGGGCTACCTGCTCCCCAGCGTGCTGGCCTGGATCTGCGGGGCCCTGCTGGTGATCTCCACCGTGACCTACCTCTTCAATGCCGCCGGCGTCAGCTTCCTGTGCGGACTGGTCCCCGCGGCCGCTGTTATGGCCCTGGTCTATTACCTCTATCAGCGGGAATTTTTCGTTATCACTGTGCTCTCCGCCATCGGCATCGTGGGCCTGTGGCTCATTCGCCGGGCCGCCGGCGGCCACCAGGCGGTGGTCTACGCCTATCTGGTGGTGGGCGCTGTGGTGATCATCGCGGTGGCCCTGGCCTGCCGCGCCATGCAGAAGAGCGACGGCGTCCTGACCCTGGGCGGGAAAAAGCTGCCTGTCTTCAACCGCGGGGCCTCCTACGGTATGGTGTACCTCACCTGCGCAGTGGTGGCCGTGGCGGTGGCCGTCGGGCTGGCCCTTGGCACCGGAGCGGCCTACTACCTCATGATCGCCCTGGTGGGCTGGCTCTTCGTGATGGCCGTCTACTATACCGTGAAGCTCATGTAAAAATCGCATACCCGCATGCAAAGGTGAACCGGTCCAGTAAAAACGGACAGTGACAAAAGGCCCCCTGATGTAGGAAAATAGACTACATCAGGGGGTCTAATCATGGAGAAACGGAACTACACACACGTTCAAGTACTGTTGCCAGAAATCAAGGCAATGCTGGCAGAGGGGAAAACCCAACGAGAAGTTGCAGAATACTACGGCTTTCGTGATAAGCAGGTGGTAAAAAGGCTGCTTGCGCGTGAGCG
>DWWJ01000084.1 GCA_019119795.1 Candidatus Intestinimonas pullistercoris | reverse complement strand
ATTTGCAGCGTTGGCTCCCCGATCCGTTATACCCCGCCTTGATTTGGTTCTCTATCTTTCCGCATTTTGGGCATCGTTTCCATGCCTCTTCTGTTCTCTTTCTCATATCTTCTATTATACCATTAAATCCTTATTTTGGACACTCCCCAAAAATCTTCTCTCAGGAGTGCCGCTCATGATACCAGAGGGCGGCCAGCTCCGAGACTGCCATGACCGTCCACATCCCGCCGAAGGCCAGGGCCAGAAGGGCGGCGGTCTCCTCTCCCAGGGCCCGGTGCCCAAGGAGCACCGCCACCAGGCAGAGGAAGCAGACCCCCTGGGCGCAGCGGAAGGCGGTCCCCCTGGCCCGCAGGGCCACCAGGAGGCTCCGCTCATCCCGCTCCTGGACCCGGTCCTCCCTGGAGAGGTCCCTGGAGAGGCTGCGGAGCAGGATGCCGCCACCCAGGAACAGGAGCAGCGCCGCCACCACCGCCGAGCGGAGGGTGAACCCCTTCCCCACCCCCGCGGCCAGCAGCAGGAGCCCCAGCAGGAGCAGCAGAACTCCCCAGAGGAAATTTTTCTTGTGATAGACCTTCACGGCTTTCTCTCTCCTTTCCCTCACCCGCGGCGCTCATGCCAGCACTCGGCGGCCAGCAGCAGGACGAAGAGCAGCACCAGCACGGCGCAGAGGGTCAGCCCCACCGCCAGCAGCTCCGGGCGCCGGAGGGCCCCGTAGAGCACCAGCGCGGCGAAGCACCCTGCCGTTAAAAGGCCGTTGAGGAGCCTCTGGGCGGTCCGGCTGGCCTGGAGGGCCAGGAGGCGGTCCCGCTCGTCGGCATACCGGGCAGCCTCCTCCAGCATTCCCGGCCGGGCAAGGGCCCGCAGGCCGTTGACCGCCGCCAAGGCCAGGAGCAGCAGGGCTGACAGGAGGTACCGGGGGCCCGCGGCCTGGAGGGCCAGGCAGAGCCCCGCCAGGCCCAGGCAGAGCACGGCCAGGGCGGCGTGTTTTTTACTCTTGATCTTCTTCATATTCCCGGTCCTCTCTTTCCTTGTTTTCCTGGAGGCAGCACAGGTCCTCCACCGTGGTGCCGAAGACCACCGCCATGCGGTAGGCCAGCATCAGGGAGGGGCTGTACTGCCCCTTCTCAATGGAGATGATGGTCCGGGCCGACACCCGCACCAGATCGGCCAGCTGCTGCTGGGTGAGCCCCGCGGCGGCCCGCAGCTCTTTGACTTTGGTTTTCACCCCCGGCCCACACCTCCTCCAGAGCATGAAGCTTCCTTCACGTGAAGCTAACTTCATATTACAACGGGATGTGCCGCTTGTCAAGGGTAGAAACGGATTTTTCCGTGCTTTCCCGAAAAAGGCCGGAGGGGCGTTGAACTGCCCCTCCGGCCTTCTGCTCACCTATAAAAATTCTGTCTCCGCCCCGGTGCGGCGGCAGCCCTCCGGCGCATAGCGCCAGTGGGCCAGGCGGCCGCCGGTGATAAAATAGGTCAGGGGCGGCGGCCCCGGCTCCGGGGGCAGGCGGTCGATGACCAGCAGCTTGATCTTCATCCGCTCCGGCAGGATGGCCTTGAGGAAGACCGAGACCCGGTCCCCCTCCCGGAGGTCCTCCCGGGGCTCCGCCAGACCGGAGAGGTTGGGAAAGAGCTCCACAAAGGCCCCGTAGTCCTTGATCCCCCGGACCCAGCCCACCGCCGTCATCCCCGGGGAGAGCCGCCGGGCGTTCTCCGCCCAGGTGCCCAGCAGCTCCCGGTGGGTGAGCCGCACCCGGCCGGCGGCGGGGTCGGTGTCCAGCACGGCGGCAAAGATCTCCTGTCCCACAGAGAAGCGGCAGGCCGGATGGGGGATGCGGGAGACCGAGATGTGCTCGATGCCGATCATGGACACCAGGCCGCAGCCCATGTCCACAAAGGCCCCAAAGGGCTCCAGGTGGGTGACAGTGCAGGGGATGACCATGCCCGGCCGGAGCTGGGCCATCAGGGCCTCCCGGGCCAGGACCTGGGCCCGGCGGCGGGAGAGCCGGATGGAGGGCCCCTCCGGTCCCTCCCGGACCTCCTCCACCAGGAAGCACACCGGCTTGCCCACCCGGGAGAGGATGGCGATGTCCCGGACAGTCCCCTCGGCCACCCCCAGGGCGGACTCCTCCCGGGGGATGACCCCGGTGAAGGGCCCCAGGGAGACCGTCAGATGGTGCTCCGGGCTGCAGGAGAGGGCCTGCCCCTCCAGGATGGTCCCCTGGGCTCCGGCGGAGCGCAGGCCCTCCAGACTGGCGCAGGCCGCCCGGTTTTCCGGCGTCTCCAGGCGCCGGCCCTCGGGAAGAAAACGGCTGAGCATCCCCGATCATTCCTTTCTGTGGCTCCGTTTTTTTCTGGATAGGTCACTATATGCGGCGGGAAACCTGGAATTGACAGGGAGGGCTTGGGAACTTATAATGATACTCATTCGAGTCCCAAACAAAAGGGAGAACAGGAGGCGGTCAACGATGGATGTGCGTCTGGGCGACGTGCTGGAGATGAAGAAGGCCCACCCCTGCGGGAGCAAGCGGTGGCTGGTGCTCCGGGTGGGCATGGACTTCCGCCTCCGGTGCCAGGGCTGCGGCCACGAGGTCATGCTGCCCCGGAGCAAGGCGGAAAAGAGCATTCGGAAGCTCATCCGGGAGGGGGAGGAAACCACATGAAAAAGCACTGGAGCCAACGCATCCGGGACATGATTCCCTATGTGCCCGGGGAGCAGCCCCGGGACCGGCAGTTCATCAAGCTCAACACCAATGAGAACCCCTATCCCCCCTCCCCCAAGGCCCTGGAGGCCCTCCGGGCCGCCGCCGGGGACAGCCTGCGGCTCTATCCCGACCCGGAGTGCACCGAGCTGCGCGCCGCCATCGCCGCCGCCCACGGCCTCTCCCCGGAGCAGGTCTTTCCGGGCAACGGCTCCGACGAGGTGCTGGCCTTCTGCTTCCAGGCCTTTTTCGACCCGGACCGGCCGGTGCGCTTCGCCGACATCACCTACACCTTCTACGCCGTCTACGCCAGCTACTTCGGCCTGACGCCGGAGCTGGTCCCCCTGGCGGAGGACTTCACCCTTCCGGTGGCGGACCTCCTGGCCCCGGGCTGCGGCGGGGTGGTGCTGGCCAACCCCAACGCCCCCACCGGCCTTGCGGTGAAGCTGGCCGACATCCGGCGCATCCTGGAGGCCCACCGGGACCAGGTGGTCCTGGTGGACGAGGCCTACATCGACTTCGGCGGCGCCTCCGCCGACGTGCTGGTGCCGGAATACGACAATCTGGTGGTGGTGCGCACCCTGTCCAAGGGCCACGCTTTGGCGGGGCTCCGGGTGGGCTACGCCCTGGCCCAGCCCGACCTCATCGCCGCCCTGAGGTGCGTCCGGGACTCCATCAACTCCTACACCGTGGACCGGGCCGCCCAGGCCGCCGCGGCGGCCTCCCTCCGGGATGCCGCCTACTTCCAGGAGCGGACCGCCCAGGTGGTCCGGACCCGGCAGCGGACGGCCCTGGCGCTGCGGGACATGGGCTTTGCGGTCACCGACTCCCAGGCCAACTTTCTCTTTGTCCGCCATCCCCAGGTCCCGGCCAAGACCCTGCTGGACGGCCTGCGGGAGCGGGGCATCCTGGTGCGCTGGTTCGACCGGCCCCGCATCCGGGACTACCTGCGGATCACAGTGGGCACCGACGGGGAGATGGACGCCCTGACGGCCGCCCTGAAAGAACTCACGGAGGTTTAACATGCGATACGAAGGCGACATTTACCGGCCCCCCGGAGAGTGGAAGAGCTACCTGCTCCAGGCCACGGTGGGCTGCTCCAACAACTCCTGCACCTTCTGCAATATGTACCGGGACAAACGGTTCCACATCCGGCCCATGGAGGACATCCTGGCGGACATCCGCATGGCCAAGGCCTACTATGGCGACGTGCGGCGGGTCTTCCTCTGCGACGGCGACGCCATCGTCATGCGGACCCGGGACCTGCTGACCATCCTGGACACCCTCTATGCCACCTTCCCCTCTCTGGAGAAGGTCACCACCTACGCCGGGCCCCGGAGCACCCTCACCAAGTCCCCGGAGGACCTGAAGCTCCTGCGGGAGCACGGCCTGGCCCGGGCCTACCTGGGGGTGGAGACCGGCTGCGACGCCCTCCTGAAGCAGGTGAAGAAGGGGGTCAATGCCCAGCAGATGCTGGAGGCCGGCCTCCGGCTCCGGGAGGCGGGCATGGACCTGTGGGTGATGATCCTCCTGGGCCTGGGGGGCCAGGGGGAGGCGGGGGAGCGCCACATTCTGGACACCGCCGCCATGATGAACCAGATGAAGCCCCGGCACCTCTCCGCCCTGACCCTGACCCTCTATCCCGGCACCGAGCTCTATGAGGACTGGAGGGCGGGCAGGTTCCAGCCTGTGACCCCCATGGACAGCCTCCGGGAGGCCCGGCTCCTCATCGAGAAGCTGGAGGTGGACCCCCTCCACTTCACCTGCGACCACGCCTCCAACTATGTGCCCCTGAAGGGGAGCCTCCCGGAGGACCGGGAGAAGTTCCTCTCCCAGCTGGACCGGGCCCTGGAGAGCGGCGCGGGGATGCGCCCCGAATGGACCCGGGGCTTCTGACCGCCCGGGAAAGGGAGTGTCCAAAATGAGGATTTAATGGTATAATAGAAGATATGAGAAAGAGAACAGAAGAGGCATGGAAACGATGCCCAAAATGCGGAAAGATAGAGAACCAAATCAAGGCGGGGTATAACGGATCGGGGAGCCAACGCTGCAAAT
>DWWJ01000083.1 GCA_019119795.1 Candidatus Intestinimonas pullistercoris | reverse complement strand
AACGGTCAGCATTAGGCTCTGGTTAGAGTTAAACAAAGCGGCCTTAAAGATCGTCCGCAGCTTTTCCAATCCATTCAAGGACGGATCGTCCCGTACTTTTGCCAAAGCAGTTGTGTTTTCCTCCCCGATGCGGTGAAAAATCGCCTCGAAGATTTCTTCTTTGGACGAAAAGTGATGGTAGATTGCGCCTTTTGAAAGATTCGTTTCGTTGATGATGTCCTGCAAAGATGTTGCGTCATATCCTTTTTCAAAAAACAGACGGGTGGCAACATCCAAAATCAGCTTCACGGTTTCCTCCGGGTATTTGTTCCTTGCCATCCCGCACCTCCATACAAACCGACGGTCTGTATATAATATAGCAAAGAGTGCAGCCCTTGTCAACCCTCATAAGTATTGCCAACCATCAAAAGACTTTGTTTGGAAATTGGCCTGCCAGAAGACAAAGGGCCCAATGTTGACAAGCCCTAAAGATTGCGTACGGAAAAAGGGATGGAAAGCCTTGCGCGCAAGGTTTTCCATCCCCTTTTCTTATCCGTACAATCTGAAAACGGTGCCTCCCTGGTGTTACTCCACCCCAGTGAGGGCCCGCATGACGGTGTAGGTCTGCTCGTCCAGGCCCTTCTTCATCTCCAGGGCCTCGTTGATGTCGTAGTCCACATAAGTATCCCCCTGGACACAGACCACCCGGTTGGTCTTTCCCTCCGCCAGGAGCCGCACGGCCTCATAGCCCATGTAGGTGGCGGCCACCCGGTCCCGGGCGGTGGGGGCCCCTCCCCGCTGGACATGGCCCAGAACAGTGACCCGGGTGTCCAGAGCGGTGGCCTCGGTGATCTTCTTGGCCACGTCGTAGGCGCTGCCTACGCCCTCGGCCACGATGACCATAAAGTGGGTGCGGCCGCCCAGACGGGACTTCCGGATGGGCTCGATGACATCCCGCTCAAAGTCCAGCTCCCGCTCCGGCACCAGAACACAGGTGGCGCCGCAGGCCACGCCTACATAGAGGGCCAGGTGGCCCGCGTGGCGTCCCATGACCTCCACCACGGAGCAGCGCTCATGGGACTGCATGGTGTCCCGCAGCTTGTCGATGGACTCCAGGGCGGTGTTGCAGGCGGTGTCGAAGCCGATGGTATAGGTGGAGCAGGCGATGTCGTTGTCGATGGTGCCTGGGACGCCAACCACGGCAATGCCCCGCCGGGAGAGCTCCAGCAGGCCCCGGAAGGTGCCGTCGCCGCCGATGCCCACCACGCCGTCCAGGCCCAGCAGCTTGCAGGTGGCCACCGCCTTCTCCTGGCCCTCCTCTGTTTTGAAGTCCGTGCTGCGGGCGGAGTAGAGCATGGTGCCCCCCCGCCGGCTCAGGCCGCTGACACTGTCAAAGTCCAGGGGAATAAAGTCCCCGTGGACCAGGCCGTTATATCCCCGGCGGATACCCACGCACTCAATGCCCATGTGGATCGAGGTACGGACCACCGAGCGGATGACAGCGTTCATGCCAGGGGCGTCTCCCCCGCTGGTAAAGACTCCGATCCTGTGTACTGCGTTAGCCATTGAAAGCGCTCCCTTCTCTTGTCCTTTATACTTTGAGGTCCACGTCTGCCCCCTGAAGGGCCTCCGGATACCGGTCCAGCACGGGCTGGACACACTGCTCCAGAAATTCCGTCACCTGCTCCGGGCAGCGGCCAATGTAGCGCTCCGGCTCCAGGTGGGCGGTGAGCTCCTCCCTGCTCATGCCGAACAGGGGGTCCGCCGCAATGAGGTCGATGAGGTTGTTGTCCTGTCCCAGGTCCTTTACGTTCCGGCCGGCCTCCTGGGAGAGTACCCGGATGCGCTCGTGGAGCGCCTGGCGGTCTCCCCCCCGCTTCACGGCATCCATCATAATATTTTCGGAGGCCATAAAGGGCAGCTCCTCCAGGATATGGCGGCGGATGACCTTCTCATGGACCACCAGCCCGGAGCAGACATTTTCATAGATGTTCAGGATGGCGTCCACCGCCAGGAAGGCCTCGGGCACCGAGATGCGCTTGTTGGCAGAGTCGTCCAGAGTGCGCTCGAACCACTGGGTGGCGGCGGTGACAGCCGGATTTCCGGCGTCCACGATGACATACCGGGCCAGGGAGCAGATGCGCTCGCAGCGCATGGGGTTGCGCTTGTATGGCATGGCGGAGGAGCCGATCTGGTTTTTCTCAAAGGGCTCCTCCACCTCCTTGAGGTGGCAGAGCAGCCGCAGGTCAGTGGCGAATTTGCTGGACGATTGTGCGATGCCGGAGAGGGTGGCCAGTACGTTGGCGTCCACCTTCCGGGAGTAGGTCTGGCCGGAAACGGGCACAACTTCTGTAAAGCCCATCTCCTTTGCAATCATCTCCTCCAGGAGCTTTACCTTCTCGTGATCCCCGTCGAAGAGCTCCAGGAAGCTGGCCTGGGTCCCGGTGGTCCCCTTAGAGCCCAGAAGCTTCAGGGTGGAGATGCGGTGCTCCACCTCCTCCAGGTCCATCAGAAGGTCGTTCATCCAGAGGGTGGCCCGCTTGCCCGCCGTCACAAGCTGAGCGGGCTGAAAATGTGTAAAACCAAGGGTGGGCAGGGATTTATACTTGTCAGCAAAATGGGACAGGGTATGGAGCACCCGCACCAGCTTGTCCCGGAGGAGCTCCAGGCCCTCCCGCATGAGGATGATGTCGGTGTTGTCCCCCACATAGCAGCTGGTGGCACCCAGGTGAATGATGGGCATGGCCTTGGGGCACTGTGCCCCGTAGGCGTGGACGTGGGCCATGACGTCGTGGCGGAGCTTCTTCTCCTCGGCGGCAGCCACGTCATAGTTGATGTCGGTCACGTGGGCCTCCAGCTCGTCCACCTGTTCCTGGGTCACCGGGAGCCCCAGCTCCATCTCGGCCTGGGCCAGGGCTACCCAGAGCCGCCGCCAGGTGGTGAACTTCTTATCCGGAGAGAAGAGGGCAAGCATCTCTTCGCTGGCGTAGCGGGAAGAGAGCGGGCTCTCATAAATTTTGGTATCGCTCATTGGTCATGACCTCCCGTAATGACTTTCGGTTGAAAGCATCATACCATAAAAACGGAGCGGACACAAGGCCCGCTCCGAAGATATTGCGCTGTTTTTGAGGCATTCCGCCGGAGACTGGAAGGGGCTCTCCCCTTCCCCGCGGTCTCCTCAGCCCCGCAGGAACTGCTCCAGCCGGTCCAGTCCGGCGTCAATGTTCTCCATCGAGGTGGCGTAGGACCAGCGGACGAACTCCGGCGCGCCGAAGCCGGTGCCGGGCACCGTAGCCACCAGTCCGTGCTTCAGGAAGGCATCGGCAAAGTCATCGGCGTTGTGGATGACGGTGCCGTGGAGCTCCCGGCCCAGAAGCTCCTTCAGGTTCATCATGACGTAGAAGGCCCCCTGGGGCTTGAGGCAGCTCACACCGGGGATGGCGTTCATGCGCTCCACCAGATGGTCCCGCCGGGCCTCAAAGGCCTGCCGCATGGTCTCCACCGTCTCCTGCGGCCCGGCCAGAGCGGCTACGGCCGCCTTCTGTGCGATGGAACAGGCCGCCCCGGCGGAGTGGCTCTGATAGTTGGAGATGACCTTGGCAATGGTCTCCGGCGCGGCGGCGTACCCTACCCGCCAGCCAGTCATGGCATAGGACTTGGAGACGCCGTTGATGACGATGGTGCGTTCCTTCACGTCCTCCCCCAGAGCGGCGAAGCTGGTGAAGGTCCGTCCGTCATAGACCAAACGGTAGTAGATCTCGTCAGCGATGACATAGAGGTCCCGCTCCACACAGACGTCGGCCAGCGCCCGGAGCTCGGCCCGGTCATAGACCATGCCGGTGGGGTTGGAGGGGTTATTGAGGAGGACAGCCTTGGTCTTGGGGGTCACCGCTCCGGCCAGCTGCTCCGGCGTCAGCTTGAAGCCGGCGGACTCCTGGGCCGTGACGATGACAGGCACGCCCCCCACCATGCGGACCATCTCGTAGTAGCTCACCCAGTAAGGGGCGGGGATGATGACCTCATCCCCGGGGTCCACCAGGGCCCGGAGCGCGCCGTATAGAGCATGCTTAGCGCCGCTGCCCACCACGATCTGGCTGGGCTGGTAATCCAGGCCGCAGTCGGCCCGGAGACGGTCACAGACGGCCTGGCGAAGGTCCAGGATGCCGGCGGTAGGGGTATAGCGGGTAAAGTTCTCCCGGATGGCGGCCTCCCCCGCCTCTTTGATGTTGTCCGGCGTGTTGAAGTCGGGCTCTCCCGCCCCGAAGCCGATGACATCCACCCCGTCGGCCTTCATCTGCTTGAACATGGCGTCAATGGCCAGGGTGGTGGAAGCCCGGACTCCCACCGCGATCTGTGACAGCTCTTTCATGCGCGTACTCCTCCCAATCAAAAACACACAGTATGGAATCGGCTCCATTATAAGATGGCCGTGGGCAAATTGCAAGGATTCCCAGAGAAAAAATCCGGGCAGGACAGAAAAAGCCTCCCCGCTTCAGCGGGGAGGCGCCGGGCTTCCGGTCATGCCCTCCTGCCCTTGCCCTCTGTATTTTTCCGGTAGATGAGGTGCAGCCCACGCAGGAGGAGGTCTGTATCATAGAGGATCTCCCGTTTACAGTATTTCAGGACCTCGGGAGCGCTGCGGCCGGTGGCGACCACAGCGGAGACGGGGGCACTCTGCTCCTCCAGCCGCTGGATCATGCCGTCCACCATGCTGGCGTTTCCATACACCACGCCGGAGCGCATGGCGTCCACGGTATTGTGGCCGAAGATGTGGGCGGGGGGCTCGATGGAGATGTGGGGCAGGGCGGCCGCCCGCTCTGACAGGGCCTCCAGAGCCACCCGGACCCCGGGCATGATGACGCAGCCCTCGTAGCTGTTGTTCCGAAGGTAGGACATGGTCACTGCCGTCCCCATGTCGATGACGATCAGCGGCGAGGGATAGGCGGCCACCGCCGCCACGCAGCAGGCCACAATGTCCGAGCCCAGCTGGTTGTGAAAGTCGGCCTTGATGTTGAGCCCTGTCTTGATCCCGGGGCCGATGAGCATGGGGGACTTCCCGGAAAGACGCTCCACCGCGGCGCACATATTGGCGGTGACTGAGGGGACCACGCTGGAGAGAATGGCGCCGGATACCGCCCGGATGTCGGCCTGATAGAGGGAAAAGACCCCCATCAGGTTCATGGCACACTGGTCGCCAGAGGCGTTCCGGCTGGTGGCAAGGGCGGAGCGGAAGCGCAACGTCCCCTCCCGGTCGAAGAGCCCGATGTCGGTGGTGGAATTTCCAATGTCGATGGCCAGGACCAAGTCCCCCACGCCCCTTTCTCCTTTTCTGATTTGATTGTAGCAGAAAAGCATAGGAGATGCAAGGGAGGAACTCTTGACAGAAGCTCCCAGCGGCTGCATCCTCCTCAAGCAAAAGGGGCGGCCTATGGCCGCCCCTTCCGGGAAAACAAAATCAGATGGCCTGGCAGATCCGGTCGCCCATCTGCCGGGTGCCGATGGGGACGACACCCGGCTCAGCAATGTCCGGGGTGCGCCAGCCCTCTCCCAGCACCCGGTCCACCGCCGCCTCGATGGCATCGGCCTCGGCGGCGAGGTGGAAGGAGTAACGGAACATCATGGCCACGGACAGGATGGTGGCGATGGGGTTGGCCTTGTCCTGGCCGGCGATGTCCGGGGCGGAGCCG
>DWWJ01000082.1 GCA_019119795.1 Candidatus Intestinimonas pullistercoris | reverse complement strand
TACTGGTAGAAGTCGTAGGGAGAGGTCTTGTTGGGATCCAGCCACACGGCGCCGCTGGCGGTCTTGCCCATCTTCTTGCCCTCGGAGGTGAGCAGCAGGGTGATGGTCATGGCGTAGGCATCCTTGCCCAGCTTCCGGCGGATGAGCTCGGTGCCGCCCAGCATATTGGACCACTGGTCATCGCCGCCGCACTGGAGGTTGCAGCCCACGGTCTGGAACATATGGTAGAAGTCGTAGGACTGCATGATCATATAGTTGAACTCCAGGAAGCTCAGGCCCTTCTCCATGCGCTGCTTGTAGCACTCGGCCCGGAGCATGTTGTTTACGGAGAAGCAGGCCCCCACCTCCCGCAGCAGGTCCACATAGTTGAGCTGGAGCAGCCAGTCGGCGTTGTTGAGCATCAGGGCCTTGCCATCCGAGAAGTCGATGAACTTGCTCATCTGCTTCTTGAAGCAGTCGCAGTTGTGCTGGATGGTCTCGGGGGTCATCATATTCCGCATGTCGGTGCGGCCGGAGGGGTCCCCGATATAGCCGGTGCCGCCGCCCACCAGGGCGATGGGCCGGTTGCCCGCCATCTGGAGCCGCTTCATCAGGCACAGGGCCATGAAGTGGCCCACATGGAGGGAGTCGGCGGTGGGGTCAAAGCCGATATAGAAGGTGGCCTTGCCGTTGTTCAGGAGCTCCCGGATCTCCTCCTCGTCCGTGACCTGGGCGATCAGGCCCCGGGCCTTCAGTTCCTCATAAATCTTCATCTTTTTTCTCCTTTTTTATATTTTTGTTTCTCTCCACTATCTTTGGGAAACCAGCTTGGGACGCTTCCCTGTCTCTGCTTACTCCTCCCGTTTGGCATAGCACCTGGGGCAGCGGTCTTCCGCGCGCGGATAGCGGTGGTGGCAGACCGGGCACTCATACTCAGCGGCCCATGCCTGTACCTTTCCCGAAAAGAGCTCCACTTTTCCACATGAGGGGCAGCCGAAAACCTCCAGCTCCAGTCCGCCTTCCCAGACATGAGGGTCGAACGCCACCGTCTCCCGCCCCAGCTGGAAGGTCCGCACGCCCAGCCGGACCAGCTGCGCTCCACAGCGCAGGCAGTTCATTGGCTCATTCATGCCGCTTTCTCCTTTCTCGTCCTCTATCGCGATAAAAACGCCCCCTGTCCAGTTTGGACAGAGGGCGTCAAAAACGCGGTACCACCTCTGGTTCGCCCCCTCCTCGCGGACAGGGGCCTCGCGCCGTGCCATCACACGGCTGCGCAATAACGGGCGCACCCGACGCGCCCTACTGCTTGCGGTTCAGGCGGCCGCTCCGAGGGGTATTCACGGTCCGCTCCCTCTCCCCCTTCCACCGTCCGGGGGCTCTCTGGGCAGGGAGGCTGGGCGCTACTCTTCCTCATCCTCGCGTTGTACGTGGGCGTATCATATCACAGCTCCGGCGGATTGTCAAGCCGCCCCGCCGGGACAGCTCTTTTTACTTCGTGCCGAAGATGCGGTCGCCGGCATCTCCCAGGCCGGGGACGATGTAGCCGTGCTCATTGAGCTTCTCATCCAGGGCGGCGCAGTAGATGGCCACGTCGGGGTGGTCCTTCCGCACCCGCTCCACCCCCTCGGGGGCGGCGATGATATTCATGAGCTTGATGTGCTTGACGTCGTAGTTCTTGATGAACTGGATGGCGGCAGAGGCAGAGCCTCCGGTGGCCAGCATGGGGTCCAGGATGATGACATCCCGCTCGGCGATGTCGGAGGGCATCTTGCAGTAGTACTCCACCGGCTCCAGGGTCTCCGGGTCCCGGTAGAGGCCGATGTGCCCCACCTTGGCGGAGGGGATCAGAGTCAGGATGCCCTCCACCATGCCCAGGCCGGCCCGGAGGACGGGGACGATGGCCAGCTTCTTGCCCGCCAGGGTCCGGAAGGTCCCGGTGGCCACCGGGGTCTTGATGGTGACCTCCTCCGTGGGCAGGTCCCGGGTGGCCTCATAGCACATGAGGGTGGCGATCTCCGAGACGATCTCCCGGAACTCCTTGACGCCGGTGCGCTCATCCCGGAGGATGGCCAGCTTGTGCTGGATCAGGGGGTGGTCAAAAATGTGTACCATTTCATCCATGTCATTCTTCCCTTTCTCATTTTTCATCGGTCATCGGCCGCTGCCTGCTGCCGGGCCAGCCGTTCCCGCTCGGCCTGGGAGAGCCGGTGGTAGACCGGCGCCAGCTCAGCGGCGGTGACCAGTCCGCCGGTCCGGGCCAGCTCCTCCGCCGCCCGGGCCACTCCCCAGGCGCTCTGCCAGCGCAGGTGGGGCGGGGCCAGACGCACGGGGAGCCCCCGCTTCGTGAGCTCATTATAACACAGTTCGGCCCCGTCTCCAACCAGTATTTGCGTTTTTTCCCGGGAGAGGAGCTCGGCCGCCAGCTCGTCAATGGAGATGGCCCGGTCGGGGCACAGCCGAAGCAGGCGTCCCCCCTCCGCCTGGAAGCGGGCGTTGTAGACCTGGTGCCGCCGGGCGTCCATGACAGCGCAGAGGTCCCCCTCCAGGTGGGCCAGGGGCCAGGCCATGGCCTCCAGGGTGGAGACCCCGGCGCAGGGCTTGTCCCCCGGCCAGGCCAGCCCCTTGGCGGTGGCCACGCCGATGCGGAGCCCTGTGAAGGACCCCGGCCCCGCCGCCACCGCCACCACGTCCATCTCCCCCAGGGTGAGGCCGCAGTTTTCCAGCAGGTCCCGGCACATGGGCAGCAGGGTCCGGCTGTGGGTGAGGCCGCTCCTCTGGTAGGACTGGGCGATCAGCGCCCCATCCTCGCTCACGGCCACGGAGGCGGCCACCGCTGAGGACTCCAAAGCCAATATTTTCACGCCTCTTTCCCCCTTGTCACAGTGATGATCCGCTGATTGTCCCGCTCCCCCCGGCGGATGTCCACCCGGAGGCAGTCCGCCTCCAGGGCCTCGGCCACGTTCTCGCTCCACTCCACCGCACACACACCGCCCCGGGCCAGGTAGTCCTCCCAGCCGATGTCGAAGAGCTCGTCGGCAGAGCCCAGGCGGTACATGTCAAAGTGGAACAGGGGCAGCCGCCCCCCCTCGTACTCGTTGACGATGGTAAAGGTGGGGCTGGTCACCCGCCCGGGGCAGCCCAGTCCTCGGGCCAGTCCCCGGACAAAGGCCGTCTTTCCCGCCCCCAGGTCTCCGGTGAAGGCCAGGACCGCCCCCGGCTCCAGCTCTTGCGCCAGGGAGGCCCCCAGGGCTTCGGTCTCCTCCGGGCTGTTGGTCGTGCAGGTCATCGCCGCCGCCTCCTTTTCCATCCGAAAAATCAAAGTATTATATCACAAAAAACCGCCGGTGTAAAATGTTTACGAACGGGCCCCGGCGTGGTAAAATGAAGGGACTGACTCCGTACCCCCGCGAAAGGAGGTGGGTCCCTTGTGGCTCACCACTTGGATCAAAGAATTCTTCCGCAAGGCGGACATCCTCCTGCTGGCCCTGATCCTGGCCGCCTCACTTTTCGGTGTGGCCCTGATTTACAGTGCCATCCAATATATGGGTATCTCCGGCAGAAGATACGTCCCCATCCAGCTCATCTCCATTGCCCTGGGGGTAGTGGCCTATTTCATCATGTCCTTTGTGGATGTGGAGCTCTTCACCGAGCGGAGCTGGAAGTGGATGTTCTGTTTTAACGTCTTTATCATCCTCCTGCTCATGACCCCCTTCGGCGTAGGAGGAGAGACTACCGGCAACAACTCCTGGCTGGCCTTTCCCTTCCTGCCCGTCAACATCCAGCCCGCCGAGGTAGCCAAGGTCTTTTTCGTCCTTCTGCTGGCCCTCCAGTGCCAGAAGCTCCAGGACTGGGGCATCAGCCGGTTCACCTCCGTGGTCCAGCTGGCGGGGCACACTCTCTTCATGGCCGGGCTCATTGCGAAAATCTCCGGGGACTTTGGCATGTCCCTGGTCTATCTGGGCCTCTTCGTCATCATGGCCTGGACCGCCGGGGTGAAAAAGCGGTGGTTCCTGCTGGGCGTCCTGGCCATGGCCGCCGCCCTCTTCCTGGCCTGGCCCCATCTGCCCGCCTATATCCAGAACCGCTTCACTGTTGTCTTTGACCACATCACCGGCAACCCGACCACCCTCTACGAGCAGACGCAGGGGGCGGGCTGGCAACAGAGCCGCAGCATCCTGGCCATCGGGAGCGGCGGGGTCTTCGGCCAGGGTTACCTCCAGGGCCTTCAGACCCAAAGCGCTTCGGAGGGTTCCCTCCCCGCCCGGCACACCGACGAGATCTTCGCTGTCTGCGGGGAGGAGCTGGGCATGGTGGGCTGCCTGGCGGTGATCCTGCTGCTGGCCGCCATCATCCTCCGGTGCGTCTGGGTGGCCCGTCGGGCCAACAGCCCCATGTCCGCCTATATCGCCATGGGCTACGCCGCCATGCTCCTCCTTCAGACGGGCATCAACATCGGCATGTGCCTCTACGTCTTCCCTGTGGTGGGGCTGACCCTCCCCTTTTTCAGCTACGGCGGCTCCTCCATCATCACCCTCTACGCCTGTATGGGTATTGTCTCCGGCATCAAGATGCGCTCCCTGCCCAGCTGGCTCCGGGACCGCAGCCAGCTGGGGCCATAAGGCGGAGCCCTGGAACCAGAAAAGTTTCCGACTGCACGTGAAAGGGGGGCTCCCCGCCCCCCTTTCACACTTTTCCCCCGTTGCCCATCCAACGGGGTTTCTCCTTTTTCGACACGATGAAGCGGACGCATGTCTCCATGCGTCCGCTTTTTCTTTCTTGGCCGCCGCGGAGGCGGGGTCTCCTCAGCGGGGCCGGGTCTTGAGCCGTGCCATAGCCCGGGCCAGAGCCGCCTTGGAGTGGTGGTACTCCTGGATGCTCTGCTTCTGCCGCAGCCGCTCCTCGGCCCGGGCCTTGGCGGCCTCGGCCCGCTTGCGGTCGATCTCCTCCGGGCGCTCGGCAAAGCTGGCCAGCAGGATGACATAGTCCGGCTTGATCTCGGCAAAGCCGGTGCCCACGGCGGCCCGCTCCCACCTGCCGTCCACCTTGTAGCGCAGCTCTCCCGGCTCCAGGGCGGTGGCCGCCGGCTCATGCCCGGCGTAGACCCCCATCTCCCCGTCCACGATGGGCAGCACCAGGGCCTGGGCCGGTCCGATGTAGAACTGCCGCTCCGGGGTGATGATCTCCAGGTAGAAGGTGGCTTCCTCCGCCATCAGACCACCCCCATCTTTTTGGTTTTCTCCACCACCTCGTCCACGGTGCCCACGTTGTTGAAGGCGGCCTCGGGGTACTGGTCCAGCTCGCCGCCCAGGATGGCCTCGAAGCTCCGGAGGGTGTCCTCCAGCTTCACATAGCGGCCCTCCAGGCCGGTGAACTGCTCCGCCACCGAGAAGGGCTGGGAGAAGAACTGCTGGATGCGCCGGGAGCGCTCCACCGCCCGCTTGTCCTCCTCGGAGAGCTCCTCCATGCCCAAAATGGCGATGATGTCCTGGAGCTCCCGGTAGCGCTGGAGGAGCTCCTGGACCCCCCGGGCCACCCGGTAGTGGCGCTCCCCCACCACGTCGGGCTCCAGAATGCGGGAGGTGGAGTCCAGGGGGTCCACTGCGGGGTAGATGCCCTGCTCTACGATCTTCCGGGAGAGGACGGTGGTGGCGTCCAGATGGGCAAAGGTGGTGGCGGGGGCGGGGTCGGTGAGGTCGTCGGCCGGGACGTAAACGGCCTGCACCGAGGTGATGGCCCCCTCCCGGGTGGAGGTGATGCGCTCCTGGAGGGCGCCCATCTCGTTGGCCAGAGTGGGCT